>JAEYPE010000049.1 GCA_023411035.1 Pseudomonadota bacterium | reverse complement strand
GAAACCCACCTCAAAACCAGAACTCCCTTGAGAGCCGTGACAGACCATCACGTCGATAGGAGGCATGTGGACGGGCGGCAACGCCTGAAGCTGAGCCTTACTAATCGCTCGATCGGCTTGATCCTTCCCAGCCGGCGGCCCGCGCGCAGCGGCCAGCCCTGGGCGCACCCCACAACACCGCACGCAACAGCATCAACGTCCTCACTTAACGCCCCTTTGCCGTCCCTGTCCGGATGGTTCGCGTGTGCCTTG
This sequence comes from Pseudomonadota bacterium, assembly GCA_023411035.1. Lineage (GTDB taxonomy): Bacteria > Pseudomonadota > Alphaproteobacteria > Azospirillales > Azospirillaceae > Azospirillum. The sequence continues at coordinate 46,091 of JAEYPE010000049.1, read as the reverse complement.
GTGACCTGGTGGTCATGGCGAGGCTCCCAACACCCGATCCCATTCCGAACTCGGCCGTGAAACGCCTCAGCGCCGATGGTACTGCGTCTCAAGACGTGGGAGAGTAGGTCGCCGCCAGGTCACCACGGCACACGACACAGCCATACGGACAGACGGTACGGTCAGGGGCCTGAGCACTTAACAATCGCCTTCATGAACACCAGGAACCGGCGCTTCCCAATCGGGAGCGCCGGTTTTCTACGTTTCGGGCGCCGGCAGGGGAGCGATCAGCGGGTGTCGAGCTGGGTCAGGATCGTTTGAGCCTCGGTCAGAAGGGCGTCACGGACACGGATGTATTGGTTGAGGAAATCGCCGGAATGATCCCGCGTTTGCAGGGCGGCGATCTGAATGTCCAGCGCGTCAAGATCCCGATCAATGCTTTTCAGCGCGTCGCGCGCCTGTTGCTCTTCCTGCGCATTCATGCCCACTCCTCCCTTGTTTGGTTTGGCCTTGTTCAGCCTGGATTGCCGTCGAACCATGTCCGAATGTGGTACCGCTTTCTTTCCTGGTCTTCTTGGCATTGCTTTTGCTGAACAAGAACGTGTTCACGAGCATCCGCTCGGCAAGCTGAGATGGAGACTACGATGGCGTCACGCGGAATCAATGCCGGTTTGGTGATTACGGTCGCCCAGAGTGCCATCGATTTCTTATGGTCCCATTGGGACGGCTCGTCGAAGACCGTCCGCTCAGCACTGATGGCGTCGGAATTCTGGACGCTGCAAGCCTTTGGCGGGCATGGACACTGGGTCCAGTCCGTCACCCGTGATGCGCTGATCGAATTTCTTGGCAATTACATCGACCGCCGGCTGGATGCCGGCGACAGCGAGGATCGGGCGGTCGCCACCGCGGTCTATCGCCTGACCGGAAAGACGGTGGGCGTCGTCTGACCTCGATCCATAAACAGGATTGCCTATTTGCAGTCCGAATGCCCATAGGATAAGCAGTCCGCCTATGGGCATTCGGAAATCCGCCGATTACTCGGCCTCGGACCACAGCTTGCCGCCGCTGGCCCAGTCGCTCTTCTTCACGTCGTGGAAGATGACATCGACCGCCTCCGGGCTGCATCCGAGCACCTCGACCGAAGCGTCGGTGAGCGCCTTGGCGTAGGCGCGCTTCTGTTCCAGCGTACGGCCTTCGAAAAGCTGAACGTTGATGAGCGGCATCGTTACTTCATCCCTTCTGTTGCGGACCGCGGTCCAGGAAGATCAAGTCCTGTAATCCGGGCACAGCCGGTCCAGGCGTCGCAGCAGCGCCGGCCATTCCAGTTCGCCTTCCGGCTCCGGATCGGCGGTGAGCTGCAGGAAGGTCTTTTCGCACAGCGCCGGCGGCGGCAACACCAATTCCGCGCCCATCGCCTGCGCGGCAAGCTGCATCCGGCAGGCCTTGTCCAGCATGTCCATCAGGCAAAAGGCCTCCGCCACCGTGCGCCCGGTCACCAGACTGCCGTGGTTGTGCAGCAGCATCGCCCGGCAGGACCCGAGATTGGCGACGAGGCGGACCTTCTCGCTTTCGGTCAGGGCCAGCCCCTCGTACCGGTGGTAGGCAAGGTCGCGGTAGAAGCGCAGGGCGTGCTGAGACAGCGGCAGCAGCCCGTCCTTCAGCATTGACACCGATACCGCGGCCTCGTTGTGGAGATGCATGACGCAGCGCGCGTCCTCGCGCGCCGCATGGACGGCCCCGTGGATGACGAAGCCGGTGGCGTTCACCTCGTATGGGCTGTCGCCGACGATGGTGCCGTGAATGTCGATCTTCACGAGGTTGGACGCCGTTACCTCGTCGAAGGTCAGGCCGAAGGGGTTGATGAGGAAGCGCCCCGGTTCCCCCGGCACGGCCAGAGAGATGTGCGTGTAGATCAGGTCGTCCCAGCCGCGCTCCGCGACCAGACGGTATGCGGCAGCCAGATCGACCCGCGCCCGCCATTCGGCGTCGCTGATGCCGGTGCCGGCGATGCGAGGGCCGGTGTGCACGAATGAGGTGTGCGCGAATGATCCGTTGTCGCTTGCCACGTCCGGCTCCCGGTCAGTGCGGTGGGGGCGTCGAGCCTCGCATGGCGCGGAGTGGTTGTCCAAGCGTGGCGCTGCGACTATTCCGGAGATCGGAAATTTCTGGCCCGATCCCGTGGCTGTCTCCTAGAATGCGCGGCTTTCCGCTGCCGAGTGCACAGCATGACCATGACCGCGCCAGCTTCCATCCCTTCCGACCGGACGGCACCGGAGGATGGCCGGGTCGAGGGTCTGGCCAAGCCCTCCATTCTTGTGGTGGACGACGAGGAGGGGATTTGCAGTTTCCTCTCCCGCGCGCTGGAGCGGCGCGGCTGGCGGGTGGAGGTGGCGGGCAGCGCCGAGGAGGGCGCCCAGAAGCTGGAGCGCGTCCACGCCGAGGTGATCATTCTGGATGTCGCCCTGCCGGGCCGGTCGGGGCTGGACTGGCTGAAGGAACTGATGGCCGGCGGCTATGCCGGGGAAGTGATCCTGGTCACCGCCTTCGCCGACATGGACACGGCCATCGACGCCCTGCGCTCCGGCGCGGCGGATTTCGTGCTGAAGCCCTTCCGGGTCGAGCAAATCCTGAACTCCATCGACCGTTGCGTCGAGCGCACCCGGCTGACCCGCGAGAACTACGTGTTGCGCCGGCAGTTGTCGAAGAAGGACAGCGGGCGCGACGAGATCGTCGGGCGGTCGGACGCCATGGCGCGGCTGCGTTCCCTTGTGCAACGAGTGGCGCCCACCCCGTCCACGGTGCTGATCCAGGGCGAATCCGGCGTGGGCAAGGAACTGGTCGCCCGCGCCCTGCACGACCTGTCGCCGCGCGCCGACCGTCCCTTCGTGGCGGTGAATTGCGCGGCGATTTCCGCCGACCTGATAGAGGCGGAACTGTTCGGCCACGCCCGAGGCGCCTTCACCGGGGCCAAGGATGCGCGGAAGGGGCTGTTCTACTACGCCCACGGCGGCACCCTGTTCCTGGACGAGATCGGCGAGCTGTCGCTGACCCTGCAATCCAAGCTGCTGCGCGTGCTGGAGGAGCGGCGAATCCGCCCGGTCGGCAGCGAGCAGGAGGTGCCGGTGGACGTCCGCGTGGTGACGGCAACCAACCGCGATCTGAAGAGCGAAGCCGCGGCGGGCCGTTTCCGTCCGGACCTGTTCTACCGGCTGGAGGTGATGACGCTGACCATCCCGCCGCTGCGCCAGCGCGCGGTGGACGTGCCGGAACTGGCCGCGCTGTTCATGCGCTTCCTGCCGGCCCGGCTGGCCGTGCCGCCGCTGCCCATGACGCCGGCGATCGCGCGGGCGCTGATGTGTCACTCCTGGCCCGGCAATGTGCGGGAGCTTCGCAACTTTGTGGAGCGGTCGCTGCTCCTGGGCGAATTCCCGCTGGACGACCTGGACACCGCCAACGCCGCGGCGGTGGAGGCCGGGTTGGCGGCGGACCCCACCCTGTGCGCCGCCGCCGTGGCCGGCAACCCGCCCTGCGCCCCCTGTCCGGTCCGTCATGTCCGCCTGGAGGGCGACAATGATGTGCTGCCGCTGGCCGAAGTGGAGAAGCGCCACATTCTGACCGTGCTGGCGCGCTGCGACGGCAACAAGACGCGCGCCGCTGATCTGCTGGGCGTGTCGCGCAAGACGCTGGACCGGAAATGCGTGGAATGGGGGGTGTGACGCAGCACTCCAACCGGGTGAAGCGGCTGGCGGCGGCCTACTCGGAATCGGTCCGGCTGAAGCTGCTGACGTTGCTGCTGGCCCCGCTGCTGTTCGGCGCGCCGGTTCTGTTGCTGATCGTCTGGGCCTGGGGAACGCAGGGCTACGACCAGCTTCTGGTCAACAAGGTCAGTTCGGACCTGGGCACCGCGCGCCAGTATTTCGACCGGGTGCAAGGGGCGTTGCGCACCGGGCTCGAAGGGGTGGCCTCCTCTCACCGGCTTGCCCTGGCGCTGGAGCGCATGACGCCCGCCGACCTGCGCCGGCTGCTCGACGAGGAGGCGGAGGAACTCGGCTTCGATTACCTGCTGCTGCTCGACGCCGGGGGAATGGTGCGGGCCGGTGGCGCCTTCGCCGCGCCGGCCGACCGCAGCGGCTGGTCGGTGGTGCGCGAGGCGCTGCACGGCTATGGGCAGCACGGGCTGGAGGTGTTCGGCCCGCTGGAACTGGAGACGCTGAACCCGGCCCTGCGGCGCACCGCCCACACACCGCTGGTGCCCACCCGTGCCGCCCGGCCCGATCCCCGCACCGTCGAGGATCGCGGGCTGATGATCCAGGTCGCCATTCCCATCCAGGGGCCGGACGGGCGGGGCTTGGGGGTGCTGGAGGGCGGGGTGCTGCTGAACGGCAACCAGAGCATCGTGGACCGGCTGAACACCATCGTCTATCAGGACGCCTCCCTGCCGCTGGGCAGCCAGGGGACCGCCACCCTGTTTCTGGGCGACACGCGCATCGCCACCAACGTCCGGCTGTTCGAAGGGCAGCGGGCGCTGGGCACCCGCGCGTCGCAGGCGGTGGCGGACAAGGTGCTGGACCGGGGCGAGCCGTGGCTGGGCGCCGCCTTCGTGGTCAACGACACCTATGTGTCGGGCTATCAGCCGCTGACCGACACCTCCGGGCGGCGGATCGGCATGCTCTATGTCGGCTTCCTGGAATCGCCGCTGCGCGAGACGCTGTACAAGGCGCTGGCGGGGCTGTTCCTGCTGTTCCTGCTGGTGTCGGGGCTGGGAACGCTGGCCGCGCTGGGCGGCGCGCGGGCCATCTTCCGTCCGCTGGAGCGCATGGCCGGCGTCATCGCCCGCATCGAGGGGGGCGAGGATTCCGCCCGCATCGGCCCCACCGCCAGCCGGGACGAACTGGGGCGGCTGGCCCGCGCCTTCGACCATCTGCTGGATTCCGTGGCGGCGCGGCGGTGGGAGCTTCAGCGCTCCGCCGAGGAACTGGACCGCAAGGTGGCCCTGCGCACCGCCGCGCTTGAGGACGCCAACGCCACCCTGCGCCGCGCCCAGCAGCAGCTTGTGATGAACGAGAAGCTGACCGCCATCGGCGAACTGACCGCAGGGGTGGCGCACGAGATCAACAACCCCGTCGCGGTGATCCAGGGAAACCTGGATTTGCTGCGCGAGGTGCTGGGCGACGGGATCGGGCCGGTGCGCCAGGAAATCCGGCTGATCGACGAGCAGACCCGGCGCATCCACGCCATCGTGACCAAGCTGCTGCAATTCGCCCGGCCCGGCGACTTCGCGGGCTACGCCGAGCCGACCGACGTGAACGGCGTGCTGTCCGACTGTCTGGTGCTGACCCGCCACAACCTGAACCGCGCGCGGGTCACGGTGGCGCTGAAGGCGCAGGCGGGCAGCCCGGTGGAAATGAACCGCGGCGAGCTTCAGCAGGTGCTGATCAACCTGATCGTCAACGCCTTGCAGGCGATGCCGGAGGGCGGCAGCCTGACGCTGGACAGCCGCGACATCGGTCCCGCCGACCGGCTGCCGGGGACGGGGCCGTTCGAAGGGGTGCTGGTGGGGGTGGAGGACACCGGCGAGGGCATCGCGGCGGGCGACCTGGACCGCATCTTCGATCCCTTCTTCACCACCAAGAAGCAGACCGGCACCGGCCTCGGCCTGTCGATCAGCTATGCCATCGTCCAGCGCTACGGCGGGCGCATCACGGTGGAGAGCGATCCGGGGCGCGGCACCCGCTTCACCCTGTGGCTGCGCCGGCAGGCCGTCTATTCCGACCAGCCGACCGCACCCTTCTTCGCCGCGCAGCGGATCACCGCGGGGGGCTGACGCTCTCCCCTTATTCGGCCCTTATTCTGCCCTTATCCGGCGACCGCCAGGAATGGATTGACGCCGATGCGCCGGTAATCCTCCTCGCCCAGCAGCAGGTCCAGCGCCAGGGTGGCGAGATCGTCGGCCACCGGGTCGAGGTCCGGCGCCTTGCTCAGGAACAGCAGCTTCAGATAGCTGTGGCAGGAGTCGCAGGTCTCCGCCCGCACCACGTCGTTGGCCTCCTTGCCGTCCGTCCCTTCGATGAAGCGTTGGGACACGTCCTTGCCGTCGCCGCAGGCCACGCAGCATGCGCGCACATGGTGCCAGGCGGTGTGGCAAATCCCGCAATGGAGATAGCGCAGGCCGCCGCTCTCCATGCCCACCTGCAACACCCCGGCGACCGGCGCCCCGCCGCAGACCGGGCAGGAGGAGGCGGTGGCGTGCGCCGTCACCGACGCCGGATCGAGCGCCACGGCGTGGCGGGTCCAGGCGGTCTGGAAAGCCGCACCCAGGAAGGGGGCCGCGGCGAGGTCGCCGTCCTCCAGCGCGTCGCCGGCCCAGCGCCCGGCCAGCGCCTCCAGGGCGTCCGCGTCGGAAGCGGCCAGAGCGTTCAGGGCCTCCCGCGCGCCGCCGGGCAGGGCGGAGCCGGGCGTGCCCAGCCGGGCGGCCAGGGCGCGCAGGTCCGCCGCCCACTGCTCCTCCGGCGGCAGGCTGGCGGATGTCGCGGCCACCGTTCCCTGGGCGTCGGCCAGCGTGGCGACGAAGCGCAGCCAATCCCCCATGGCGTGCCCGTCCGCCAGCCCCCGCAGACGCGCCGCACGCCGGGCGAACAGCGCCGTGTCGGGCAGGCGCAGCGGGGCCGGCGACTGGCCCGGCACCAGACCGGCGGCGGCCATGGCGGCGGCGGTCGCTTCGGAGATGGGGGCATCGGTGAAGGAGGCGGTCATGGTGGCTTTCCCGGTCACGGATCACGAACGTATGGATGGATAGCACAGCGCAAGAACGGTGCCATACGAACCAACGCCCGCTCCCCTCTGGGGAGAGGGGACTTCAATTGCGTCCGTCTCCGACAGTTTGTCCATCACACAAACAATAGGGACATTTTGTCCAGCCGCCTTTGGACAAAATGTCCCTTGCTGCGGTGCGGTCGTAGCCCTTCCGCCCGCCGGTCCCCAGCAAATTCCCGGCAATCCGCCGCAGGCTCCGGCTGGCACGGAATCTGCCCTTTGGAGGATGCGCCGCATCGGCCGGGTCTTCCCGGAGGAGGAGGCGCATCCGGTTCAAGACGCTCAAGCGCTGTACCGGCACATCCGACACCAGGGAGGTTCCATGCCGATCACACCCATGCAGCAGGTATCACGGCGGCAATTCTTGAAGGTTACGGCGGGCGGGCTCGCCGCCTCCAGCATGGGGGTTCTGGGCTTCCTGCCGTCCGAAGCGCTGGCCGAGGTGCGCCAGTTCCGCCTGGCCCGCGCCAAGGAAATCCGCAACACCTGCACCTATTGTTCGGTCGGCTGCGGCCTGCTGATGTACAGCCTGGGCGACGGCGCCAAGAACGCCAAGGCCGAGATCATCCACATCGAAGGCGATCCGGACCATCCCGTCAGCCGCGGTTCGCTGTGCCCGAAGGGCGCCGGCCTGCTGGATTTCATCCACAGCCCGAACCGCCTGAAATACCCGGAAGTGCGCGAGGCCGGTTCGAACAGCTGGAAGCGCATCTCCTGGCACGAGGCCGTGGAGCGCATCGCCCGCCACATCAAGGACGACCGCGACGCCAACTTCGTCACCAAGAACGCCGAGGGCGTGACGGTGAACCGCTGGCTGTCCACGGCGATGCTGACCGCCTCGGCCTCGTCGAACGAGACGGGCATCCTGACGCAGAAGGTGATGCGCGCGCTCGGCATCGTCGGCACCGACGCGCAGGCCCGCGTGTGCCACGGCCCGACCGTGTCGGCGCTCGCCTCCACCTTCGGGCGCGGCGCGATGACCAACAGCTGGGTGGACATCTCCAACGCGGACTTCGTCCTCGTCATGGGCGGCAACCCGGCGGAGGCGCACCCGGTCGGCTTCAAGTGGGCAGTCGAGGCGAAGAAGCGGGGCGCCCGCATGGTCGTCGTCGATCCGCGCTACAACCGTTCCGCCGCGGTGGCCGACGAATATCTGCCGATCCGCGCCGGTTCCGACATCGTGTTCCTGGGCGGCGTCATCAACTGGCTGATCGCCAACGACAAAATCCAGTGGGAGTATGTCCGCGCCTACACCAACGCCTCCTACATCGTGAAGGAAGGCTACGGGTTCGAGGACGGGCTGTTCAGCGGCTATGACGCCGCCAAGGGCCAGTACGACCGCTCCAGCTGGAACTACGAGTTCGAGGCGGACGGGACCACGGCCAGGATGGACCCGACGCTCCAGCATCCGCGCTGCGTGTGGAACCTGATGAAGGCCCACTTCGCGCGCTACACGCCGGAACTGGTGACCGATCTGACCGGCACGCCGAAGGACGGCTTCCTGCGGGTCTGCCAGCATCTGGGCTCCACGGCGGTGCGCGACCGGGTCGGCACGATCCTCTACGCGCTGGGCTGGACGCAGCACACGGTCGGCGCCCAGAACATCCGCACCATGGCGATGATCCAGCTCCTGCTGGGCAACATCGGCATGCCGGGCGGCGGCGTGAACGCGCTGCGCGGCCACTCCAACATCCAGGGCCTGTCCGACCTCGGCCTGCTGTCCACCAGCCTGCCGGGCTATCTGACCCTGCCGTCGGAAAAGGCGCACCCGACCTTCGCCGACTACATCGCGAAGACCGCCCCGAAGGCCCAGGCGCCGGGACAGCTCAATTTCTGGTCCAACACGCCGAAGTTCTTCGTCAGCCTGCTGAAGTGGTTCTGGGGCGACAAGGCGACGAAGGAAAACGACTGGGGCTACGACTGGCTGCCCAAGTGGGACAAGATGTACGACGTGCTCCAGGTCATGGACCTGATGCACAACGGCAAGGTCAACGGCTTCATCGTCCAGGGCTTCAACCCGCTGACCTCCTTCCCGGATGCGCGCAAGACGGCGGCGGACTTCGCGAAGCTGAAATACATGGTGGTCATCGACCCGATCGCCACGGAAACCTCGTCCTTCTGGCAGAATCACGGCGAGATCAATCAGGTGGACCCCGCCTCCATCAAGACGGAGGTGTTCCGCCTGCCCTCCACCTGCTTCGCGGAGGAGGACGGGGCCATCGTCAACTCCTCGCGCTGGCTGCAATGGCACTGGAAGGGCGCCAACCCGCCGGGCGAGGCGAAAAGCGATCAGGAAATCCTGGCCGAGCTGTTCCTGGCCGTCCGCGCGCTCTACCAGAAGGAGGGCGGCACCGCGCCGGAGCCGATCCTGAACCTCTCCTGGCCCTACAGGAAGCCGCATGAGCCGACGCCGGAGGAACTGGCGAAGGAACTCAACGGGCGCGCGCTGGCCGACATTCCCGACCCCAAGGACCCGACGAAGTTCCTCGCCCGCAAGGGGGAACAGCTTCCCGGCTTCGCCCTGCTGCGCGACGACGGCACGACGATGAGCGCCTGCTGGATCTTCTCCGGCTGCTGGACGCAGGCGGGCAACCAGATGGCGCGGCGCGACAACACCGATGCCGGGCTGGGCAACACGCCGGGCTGGGCCTGGGCGTGGCCGGCCAACCGCCGCATCATCTACAACCGCGCGTCCTGCGACCCGTCGGGCAAGCCCTGGGACCCGAAGCGAAACCTGATCGCCTGGAACGGCACCGCCTGGGCGGGCGCCGACGTGCCGGACTTCAAGGTGGACTCCCCGCCCGCCGACGGCATGAACCCCTTCATCATGAACCCGGAGGGCGTCGGGCGGCTGTTCTGCACCGACAAGCTGGTGGACGGCCCCTTCCCCGAGCATTACGAGCCGATGGAAAGCCCGCTCGGCACCAACCCGATGCACCCGAAGGTGGTCAGCAGCCCGGCGGTCCGCATCTTCAAGGCCGACCGCGAGCGTCTGGGCACCCATGACCAGTTCCCCTATGTCGGCACCACCTACCGCCTGACCGAGCATTTCCAGTTCTGGACCAAGAGCGTGCGGCTGAACGCCATCACCCAGCCGGAGCAGTTCGTCGAGATCGGCGACGTGCTGGCGGCGGAGAAGGGGATCAAGGCCGGCGACTGGGTGCGGGTCTCGTCCAAGCGCGGCCACATCAAGGCCAGGGCGGTGGTGACCAAGCGCCTCATGGCCCTGAAGGTGGCGGGCCGCACCGTCCACCAGATCGGCATCCCGCTGCACTGGGGATGGGAGACGGTGGCCAAGAAGGGCTTCCTGTCCAACACCCTGCCGCCCGCGGTCGGCGACTGCAACACCCAGACCCCGGAATACAAGGCGTTCCTGGTGAACGTCGAGAAGATCGGAGTGGCGTAAACCATGGCACTGCAATCCCTCGATATCCTGCGCCGTTCCGCCTCGCCGACACCGGCCCCGCAGGCCCGCAACCCGCAGGAGGTGGCGAAGCTGATCGACACCACCGTCTGCATCGGCTGCAAGGCCTGTCAGGTTGCCTGCTCGGAATGGAACGAACTGCGCGCCGAGATCGGCACCTGCGTCGGCATCTACGACAACCCGACCGACCTGTCCTCCCAGGCCTGGACGGTCATGCGCTTCAACGAGGTCGAGGAGAAGGGCAAGCTGGAGTGGCTGATCCGCAAGGACGGCTGCATGCACTGCGCCGACCCCGGCTGCCTGAAGGCCTGCCCGTCGCCGGGCGCCATCGTGCAGTACAAGAACGGCATCGTGGACTTCCACCAGGAGAACTGCATCGGCTGCGGCTATTGCATCTCCGGCTGCCCGTTCAATGTCCCGCGCCTCAGCCCGGCGGACAGCAAGGCGTACAAGTGCAACATGTGCTCCGACCGCGTGGCGGTGGGGCAGGAACCGGCCTGCGTCAAGACCTGCCCGACCGGGGCCATCCAGTTCGGCAGCAAGGAGGACATGATCGAGGTCGCGCAGACCCGCATCACCGACCTCCAGTCGCGCGGCTATGACCGGGCGGGCCTCTACGACCCCGCCGGGGTGGGCGGCACCCACGTCATGTACGTGCTGCACCACGCCGACAAGCCGACGCTCTATTCCGGCCTGCCGGACAACCCGTCGATCAGCGCCGTCGTCGGGGTGTGGAAGGGCATGCTGAAGCCGCTGGCGACGCTGGGCGTCGCCGCCGCGGGCCTGTTCGGCTTCTTTCATTACATCACGGTCGGCCCGAACCGCGCCGATGACGAGGACGAGGGTGCGGAAGGCACGCCGCCCGCCGGGGGGACCAAGCACAAGGAACGGGAGAACGCGCTGTGAAGACGGAAAAGCTGATTCAACGCTACAACGCCGCGGAGCGCATCAACCACTGGATCGTGGCGGTCTGCTTCGTCCTGCTCGCCATCTCCGGGCTGGCCTTCTTCTACCCGGCCTTCTTCTGGCTGACCGGCGTGTTCGGCACGCCGCAGCTCGCCCGCATCATCCATCCTTTCGTCGGGGTGGTGATGTTCCTGGCCTTCGCCCGCCAGTTCCTCCGCTACGCCCGCCACAACCTCATCGACAAGGAGGATGTGACGTGGATGACATCGGTGAAAGAGGTGATGAAGGGCAACGAGGTCGGCGACATCGGCCGCTACAACGGCGGGCAGAAGGCCATGTTCTGGGTCATGGTGCTGTGCATGATCCTGCTGGTGGTGTCCGGCGTGATCGCGTGGCGGCCCTATTTCGCGGGCTACTTCCCGATCCCGGCCATCCGCGTCGCGCTGCTGGTCCATGCCACCAGCGCGCTGGTGCTGATCGCCGGCATCATCGTGCATGTCTACGCCGCCCTGTGGGTGCAGGGCACGATCCGCGCGATGGTGGAAGGCGTCGTCACCCACGCCTGGGCGCGCAAGCACCACCCGCGCTGGTTCCGTCAGGTGACCGGCAAGGAAGCCGGGCATTCGTGACGGGCAATCCCCTCTCCCCTCCGGGGAGAGGGTTAGGGTGAGGGGGATGCCCGTGTCGGATCGTCCGGCAAAAGCGCAACCCCCTCACCCTCCCCGGAGGGGCGAGGGCGATTCGTCCCGCCCACCGTCTCTCCTCCACCGAGCAGGATAACGCCATGAGCCTCGCCACGGATTTCCCGGCGCATTCCACCACCCACCGCATGACCGTCCTGCGGCTGGGTCCCGATGCCGCCGAACTCTGCGACGACGCGGTGGTGGAGGAGGTGCCGGTGGCGGTGGCCTACAACGGCATCGTCCACGCGGTGATGCTGGCGACTCCCGACGACCTGGAGGATTTCGGCCTCGGCTTCTCCCTGTCCGAAGGGATCATCGACGATGCGGAGGAGCTGGAAGGGCTGCGGGTGGTGGACGGCTGCGACGGGATCGAGGTCCGCATGGACATCCCGATGGAGCGCTTCATGGCGTTGAAGGGCAAGCGGCGCAGCATCGCCGGACGGTCCGGCTGCGGCGTCTGCGGGGTGGAAAGCCTCCAGGCCATCGCCCTTGCGGGCCGTCCCGTCCCCTCCGGCGGGCGGCTGTCGGTGGATGCGGTGGGGCGGGCGCTGGCCCGCTTCACCGAGCGGCAGATCCTGCACCGCGCCACCGGGGCGGCCCATGGCGTCGCCTGGGTGGACGCGGCGGGGGACATCCTGGCGGTGCGCGAGGATGTGGGCCGCCACAACGCGCTGGACAAGCTGATCGGCTGGCTGGTGCGCACGGGCGTGGACCGGCAGGGCGGCTTCGTCCTCACCTCCAGCCGCGCCAGCTACGAGCTGGTGCAGAAAACCGCCCGCCTGGGCATCAGCGGGCTGGTCGCCATCTCCGCCCCCACCGGCATGGCCGTCCGCATGGCGGAAAGCTGCGGCGTGTCGCTGGCCGGCTTCGCCCGCGGAAACCGGCTGGTCGTCTACAGCCACGGCGGGCGCTGGGCGTGAGCGCGCCGGCTTACTCCCCCTTGTCCTCGCGGAGCCGCTCCAGGACCCGCCGCAGGTCGCCGGGGTGGAGGGGCTTGTGCAGGAAGGAGCAGCCGCGCCGCTGGCCTTCCAGAAGGGCGCTCCTGGCGGTTTCGCCGCTGAGCACCACGGCGGGGATCTCGCGGCCGTACAGGCGGCGCACCCGGTCGATCACGTCGAAGCCGGACACCTTTCCGGGCAGCCGCAGGTCCGTCAGGATGACGGAAGGCGGGTCCGGCAGCGCGTCCAGCACCGCGAAGACCTCGCGCATGTCGCCCGCTGCGGCGACCGTGCAGCCCCAGCTTTCCAGGATCATCTGAAGGCCGGTCAGCACCATGGCCTCGTCGTCCACGGCCAGCACGGTCATGCCGGTCAGGAGCGGCGCGGCGGCGGTGGAGGGCAGGGCGGCGGCCTGGCCGGAGGGCCCAACCGGCGGGGCCGCGGACTCCAGCGAGACGGAGAAGACGGTGCCGCGCCCGATGCGCGACCGCACCTCCACCTGAAGGCCGAGAAGCTCCGCCAGACGGCGCACGATGGCAAGGCCCAGGCCCAGCCCGCGGGTGGGATCGCGGTTGGGGTTCTGAAGCTGGTGGAACTCGTCGAAGACGGCGGTCAACTGCTCCTCGGGGATGCCGAAGCCGGTGTCCCACACCTCGACGCGCCAGCGGTCGCCGCGCCGCCGCATGGCGAGCAGAAGGCCGCCGTGCCGGGTGTAGCGGACGGCGTTGGCCAGCAGGTTGCGCATCACCCGCCCGAACAGCACCGGGTCCGTCTTCACCGTGCCGGGGCACAGGCGGGCGCGCAGGCGCAGGCCCTTCTCCTCGCTCTGCGGGCGGAATTCCTCCACGAGCTGGCCCAAAAGCTCGTCCAGGGCGACCGGCTGCGGGTCGGGCGTCACCGTGCCGGCATCCAGCGTGGAAATGTCGAGCAGCGCGTTCAGCAGCCGCTCCCCAGCCGTCATGGCGTTGCCCAGCATCTCCGCCGTGCTCAGCGCCTTCTCGTCGGCGATTTGGCCGCACAGCGCGTCCAGGAACAGGCGCATCGCCTGGAAGGGTTGGCGCAGGTCGTGGCTGGCCGAGGCGAGGAAGCGGGACCGCGCGGCGGTCGTCCGCTCGATCTCCGCGCGCATCGACCGTTCCATGCGGGCGATCACCCGGTCGTCGGGGGAAGCCTGGGCGGCCATGGCCAGCACGCCGACGGTCCGGCCGCCCTGGATCAGCGGCACGCCCCGGAAGGCCGCGGGATCGGCGTCGCCCACGGGCAGCAGCTCGATGCCGACCGGTTCATCGGTGTCGCCGGAAAACAGGGCATCGACGGCGCCCAGCACCGCCGGCCAGACCGGGCCGAACCAGGCCGGGGCGGGCCGCCCGCAAGCCGCAGGCTCCTTGCCGAGAAGGGTGCAGAGCGCCGGGTTGGCGAAAAGCGTTGCGGTGTGCGGCGGGCCGGTCAACACGAAGGCCGGCAGCGTTGCGGCGCGGCAGATCCGCAGCGCGTTTTCAACGCACTCCGTCTCCGCTGGCGCGGCGTCGATGCTGGTCCTGTTCCTGGGCCGGGGCGTCACGTCGGTTTCTCGAGCCTCTTGATCTGGAGGTGCTGCACCTTAGCCTTTGGCGTGCACGGGTGAAATCGACTGAAAGCCCTATGGGTTCCTATGCGGAAGGCATTGGGGCGGAAGGCATCGGGTGGGACAGACGGTTGAGATGATCCTCCACCATGTATTTGCGGCGCAGCAGGGCCGCCAGGCGGATCTTCAGAATCTCCATCGGCTGCGACTTCCCGACGAAGTCGTCGGCTCCGGCGGTCAGGCTGGCGGTCAGCCGGTCGTCGCCCTCCTGGCTGGTCAGGATCACGATCTGGAAGAACAGGCCGCGCCGCCGCCGGAACCGGTCGAACCGCTCGCACAGCTGGGTGCCGCTGGTGCCCGGCATCACCAGATCGAGGATCACGCAATCCAGCCCGCCGTCCTCCAGCGCCGCCACCGCCTCGTCGGCGTTGCGCGCGGCGACGACGTGGCAGCCGTCCTCCTCCAGTTCGGCGCGCAGGAACTCGCGATAGGTCGCGCTGTCGTCCACCACCAGGATGCGCGCCCGCCGCAGCACGTCGGCCACGGACGGCGGCGCGTTGCGCCGGTCGAGCAGCGCGATGGCCTGCCGCACGACGCCTTGGGAATCGGCGGGGTCCACCCATTGCACGTCGCCGGACCTGCCGGGGCCGGGCACTCCGAGCTCCGCCGCCCGCTCCGCCGGGCCCAGCAGGATGGCCGGGGCCGGGCTCAGCCGGCGCAGTTCCGCCAGGGTGCGGGCGGCCTCGCCGTTGGCCTCCACCATCAGCAGGTCGAAGGGACGGCGCGACAGCTCCGCGACAGCGGGCTCCACCGTTTCGACGCAGCTCGCCTCGATGCCCTGCTCCTCCAGCATCAGCTTGAGCAGCAGTCCCTGTGTCTGCGAGGCGATGACGATCAACGCCCTGGGTCCGTTCATGAGCGCTCCACTCCCGTCGAAACCAGTTCCAGCAAACGGGCCGCCACCTTGTCGATGGGCAGCTCCTCGGCAACGCCTCCCAGCCGGACCGCGGTCCCGGGCATGCTGTGGATGACCGTGGTGGAGGCATGCTCCGCGATGGTGTAGGCGCCCGCCCGGTGCATATCGAGCAGGCCGCGGGCCCCGTCCTCCCCCATGCCGGTCAGCAGGACGCCGATGGCGCCGGGGCCGAAGGCCGTCGCCAGGGAGGAGAACAGCACGTCGCCGGACGGGCGCTGGCCGCAGACCGGATCGCCGGGAACCAGCCGCATCCCGCCGGGGGCGGCGGTCAGATGAAGCTCGCCGGGGGCGACATAGACATGGCCGGGCCGGTGCGGCGCGTCGGAGGCCAGCGCCACCGGCAGCGGCGTGACCGACCCCAGCCACGAGGCGAATCCCGCGACGAAGGGCGCGCCGATGTGCTGCACCACGAAGACGGGCAGGGGAAAATCGGTGGGCAGCCCGCGCAGCAGCTTCACCAGCGCCGCCGGCCCGCCCGTCGAGGCGGTGATCCCCAGCGCGCGGAACCGCCGTTTCGCCGCTCCGGACGGCGGCAGGGGCGGCGGCAGGGGCGGCGGCGCGGCGGCGGCCTTGCCGTTGCCGCCGTTGTCGTCGTCACAGGTTCCGTTCCGCGGGCGCCCGCGCTGCCGGATCACCTTCACCTGGCTCATGATGATGAGCTGGGTGCAGAGATGCCGTGCGACCGTCTGGTAATCGGCGCGGGCCATGCTGCCGGGTTTTTCCACCACCGCCAGCGCCCCGGCCTGGAGCGCCCGCATGGGGATGTCCAGATCGCGCAGGTCGGAGGCGACGACGACGATGGGCACGGGATGCTCGCGCATCAGCCGCGTGGTCACGGCGAAGCCGTCGATCCCCGGCAGCCGGATGTCCAGGGACACCACGTCCGGCTTCAGGGATTCGACCATGCGCAGCGCCTGTTCGCCCGACGCCGCGATGCCGGCCAGTTCCAGCCGCGGGTCCTCGCCGATGACGTGGGCGAGCAATTGCTGGACGACCGGCGAGTCCTCCACCACCAGGACGCGGATTCTGCGGTGGCCGGTCATAGCAGCCGCCGGATGCCGGCCAGAAGCTCGTTCTGGTCGAAACGGGTCTTGACGATGTAGGCGTCGGCACCGAGGTCGAGGCCACGCTCACGGTCCTCGTCGCTGGCGCGCGAGGTGACCAGGATCACCGGCAGGTCGGAGGTCGCGGGGTTGCCCTTGACGGCCTGGAGCAGGGCGAACCCGTCCATCCTCGGCATCTCCACGTCGCTGATGATCAGCTCCACATCCTCCAGCGTGCCGAGCGTTTCGACCGCCTCGCGCCCATCCACGCACAGCGTGACCCGGTAACCATGGGCTTCGAGGATGGTCTTTTCCAGGGTCCGGGTGGTGATGGAATCGTCCACGACCAGAATGTGCGGGCGCCGCCGGGCCGCCTCGTCCGGCGGGCGGACCAGCGGCGGCAGGGCCATGCCGGGGCGGGGCGGCAGGGCGGCGGGGTTCAGCACCAGGGCCGGCGATCCGTCGTCCATCAGCACGGTGCCGAGGAAGCGGGTGGCGTCGATTCCCACCTCCTCCGCCGGGGTGACCACGGAATCGCGGGTGGTCAGCAGACCGTCCACCACCAGCGCGATCCGCCGTCCGGCGGTGCGCAGGACGACGAGCGCCAGCGGCGCCCCGTTGCCGGGCGGCATCGCCCCGTCATAGCCGAGCAGTGCGGCCAGCGGCGTCACCGGAACGTCCCCGTCCTCCAGCCGGATGGTCGGGGCGGCGAGGTCGGTGAACAGAGTGTCCGCCGGAACGCGCAGCACGCGCGCCACGTCGTTGCTGGGAAGCGCCAGGATGTCGTCCTGCACCGCCACGAAGACCAGCCGCTGGCTGAGCAGGCTGAGCGGCACCTCCACCGTCACCACCGTGCCGCCGCCCTCGCGCGCGGCCAGCGTCACCGAGCCCTGGAGCCGGGTGACCTCCCGCCGCACGATGGCGAGGCCCATGCCGCGCCCGGCATATTCGTCCGGGGTGGGGGCGGTGGAGAAGCCGGGCTCGAAGATCAGCTCCAGCAGCCGTTCCGGCGGCGCCGATTCCGCTTCCTCCGGGGTCAGCAGGCCGCGTTCCACGGCGAGCAGGGCGATGGCCTCCCGGTTCGGGCCGCGCCCGTCGTCCTCCATCCGCAGGACGAGGCGGCGCCCCACCACCGAGGCTTCGAACCGCACGGTCGCCGCCGCGCGCTTGCCCGCCGCCACCCGCTCCTGCGGGGTTTCCACCCCGTGGCTGACCGCGTTGCGGGCGATGTGCAGCACAGGGTCCTTCAGCCGTTGCAGGACCGCCCGGTCGGCCTGGATGTCCAGCCCGCGGATGTCCGCCTCCACCTCCTTGCCCTGGGCGCGGCTGATGTCGCGGATCATGCGGCCGAGGTTGCCGAATTGAGATTCCGCCGGAAGCATGCGGAGCTGCCGCACCTCGTCCTGGAAGCCGCTGCCCCAGCGGCGCAGCGACCAGAGATGCCGGTCGTGGGCGCGGTGCACCGCGTCCAGCGAGGCGCCCAGAGTGCGGAAGCGCCGCTCGAAGGAGACCAGGCGCATCACCGCCTCGTCCCCGATTCCGGTCCCGGCGGGGCCGTGGGAGCCGTGGAGCAGGCGGGGGCGCATGGCGTTCCAGTTGCGCTCCAGCGCGCGCCATTCGGCGCGCAGCTCCCGCAGTTCGGCGACCAGGGCGGCCTGGTTCTCGATCTCCGGCAGAAGGCCGGCGGCGGTGGTGAACAGCCGCTCCAGCCCGGTGCTGCGGATGCGGACCAGCGCCTCGCTTTCGGCGGCGCCGGCAGGCCGGGCCGGGCTTGGCGGGGCGGCGGCATCCAGGGCGGCGGCGGCCATGGGGGACGGGCGGCGCTGGACCGGCTCCGGTCCGCCACCCTCGCCGCCCATGCGGGTCAGGTCGGCCAGCACCTCCGCGATGTCCACCGCGCTGCCGCCGCGGGTCGCCCAGGCCACCACATCCTCGATGGCGTCCAGCGCGCGGCGCATCACGTCGCGCGCCGCCGCGTCGAAGGGCACCGCGCCGCGCTGGATGGCGAGGAAGGCGGCCTCCAGCCAGTGGGACAGCCGCTCGACCTCCGGCAGATCGACGGCGCGGGCGGCGCCCTTCAGGCTGTGGGCGCGGCGGTGGATGTCCACAAGATCGGGATGGTGCGCCGGGTCCCGCTCCATCGCGCGCAGGGACTCGCGGATGGCGGCGAGATGCTCCTTGTGCTCCAGGTCGAAGGCGGCGAGCAGGCGCGTGCGGATGTCGTTCATGACGCCCGCCCGCCCGCCTGCCCGCCATGCCCGCCGCTTGCCGTCGCCATGGTCACACGCGGTAGTTCCGGACGGCCTCGACCAGACCCTGGCCGAGATTGTTGAGGTTGGCGGCGGCCCCTTCGAGCTGGCGGGTGCCGGCGGCGGTCTGGCTGCTCGCCTCGCGGATGTTCTGAAGCGCCTGGATCACCTGCTCCAGCCCGATCTGCTGCTGGTTGGTGCCGGCGACGATCTGCTGGAAGGCGAGAACGCTTTCCTGGACGCTCTCGGCAAGGTCGCGGATGGTGGACTGGGTGGCGTCGGTCTGGCGCTTGCCGGCGCCGACGCGCTTCACCGCCTCCTCCGTCAGCAGGACCGAGGCGTTGATGCCGTGCTGGATCTCGCTGAGGTTGGAACGGACCTGGGCAGTGGCCTCCTTCGACTGGTCGGCGAGGCTCTTGATCTCGCTGGCCACCACGGCGAAGGTCCGTCCGTGCTCTCCGGCGGCGGCGGCCTCGATGGCGGCGTTCAGGGCCAGCAGGTGGCAGCGCTCGGCGATGTCGTTGACGGTCAGGATGATCTCGCCGATGGCCTGGGTGCGCTCCGACAGGATGACGATGTTCTCGGCGACCGCTTCCGCCTGCTCGCGGATGGCGTCCATGGCCTGGTTGGTGTCCTCCACCGCCTTCAGGCCGGTTTCGGAATTGGATGCGGCGACCTGGGCGTTCCGCGCCACGTCCTGGGCGCGGCGGTTGATCTGGGCGCCGGATTCGGTGATCTCGCTGAGCGTCGCGGTCGTCTCCTCCACGGCGGCGAGCTGCTCGGCGACGCTGGCCGCCTGCTGCTGGGTGGAGGCGCGGATCTGCGCGGTGGCGGCGTGCATGCTCTCCGCCGTCGCGCGGGTGGTCCTCGCCATGCTGCGCAGGTTGCCGGTCATTTCGTTCAGATGGGTGCCGAGCTCGGCCAGCTCGTCGTCGCCGGGCACGGCCACCGTCCTGGTCAGGTCGCCATTGCCCACCTGGGTGACGTAGCCGATGGCGGTGCCGAGCCGCCGCGTGATCGAGCTGCCGATCAGGATGGCGATGGCGACGGCCAGCGCCACCACGATCACCAGCGCCAGGATCGAGGAGCGCACCGCGTCGTCGTAGAGGGAGCGGATGTTCTGGCGCCCGGTCTCCGACAGGCGGCTGATGGTTTTGTGCAGCTCGGTAAGCTGGTTCGCCATGATCAGCCGCATCTTCTCCACCTGCGTCAGCCGCGCCAGCGCTTCCGGCTCGGTCCCGGTCGCCACCCGCTCCAGCAGCAGGTTGGCTTCGTCCAGCATGCGGTGCGAAGACTGGCTGAAGCTGTTGATCTGGACCGCCAGTTCGCCCCAGATGCGGCGGCGGTCCTCGGTTGTGCCGCCTTCGGCCCGATCGGCGGCGATCTTCCTCAGCGTGTCGATCTGCTCGAACATCGCCGCCGAGCCGTCTCGGTAGCGCTGGCGCAATTCCGTGATGTCCGGCACGCCGCCCCGGAGCTGGGCCAGCGCCGCGGCGTGGGTTGCCGCCTCGCGGAAGCTGCGCAGGTTGCTTTCGGTGACCTCGATCTCGCGCACCGCCTCCGACACCTGGATGTCGTAGGTGGCGATGCCCATCATGACCCTCAGGCTGTCCGCGAAGCGCATCATCTGGTACGCCGCCAGCAGCGCGGTCAGCAGGCAGACGACCCCGAAGCTGAGCATCAGCTTGTGCTTGACCTTCAGTTTCATTCTTTTTTCTTGCTCCTCAGCGTCTCCAGGATCGCCGGCACGTCCAGCACGGCAACGCGGCCTCGGGTGATGGCGGTGACGAAGAGACCGGCTTCCGGCGGGGCCTTCGGGCCGGTCCCCTCCAGCTCCATCACCGTGTCAACGGTGCGCAGGCGCAGCGCCACGGGCCGTTCCCCGCCGCGCAGCACGGCGGCGAATCCGCCACCCGCGGGAACCGCGTTCCGTCCGCACAGCCGGTCCACGTCGAACAGGCGCATCACCCGCCCATCGATGGCGATCAGCCCCAGAAGCTCCGGCTGGGAATGGGGCACCCGCGCCACCCGCGGCAGCGGCACGATGCGGGAGAGGTGACGAAGGTCCAGGCCGTAAAGCCCGTCCGCCCCGCGCCCGACCAGCAGGGACACGGGCGCCTCCGCCGCCGCCGCCGCGTCGGCCTCCTCGGGGGAGGGGACGCGCGCCAGATCCTCGGCGCGGCGGCGCAGAAGGGCGTCGGCCCAGGCGCCGCCCGGCGCCGCGGCGGCCTCCGCCTCCCGGCCCTGGCGGGCGAGCCGTTCGCGGACGGCGGTCCAGTCGATGCCTTCCGATCCTTCGGTTCGAGGGTCTTCCATCATGGCTCCTCACCCGAGAACCAGAGGTCGATCATGCTGCGCAGTTCGGCCACGGTCAGGCCGCCGCCTTCGGCCACCAGCTCCGTCGCGTCATGGTCGGCGACGGCGGCGCGCGCGTTGCGGAAATGGCGCTGCGCCGGGGCCAGCTTGCCGCGCCGCCAATAGGCCAGCGCCAGATGGTAGTCGGCCAGCGCGAAGTCCGAATCCAGATACAGCGCCCGCTTGAAGGCGGCGATCGGGTCGCCGATGCCCAGTTCCTCCTCCAGCAGGCCCAGCCGGAAATGGATCACGGGGTCCAGGCGGTTGCGCTCCGCCAGGGCGATGCAGGCGTCCAGCGCCGACGCCCGGTCGTCTGCGGAACCCGCCACGGCGGGGCTGTCCGGCGCTAGGGGGGTGGGCAGAGGCTTCGCCGCAGTGGCGCGCAGGCGCGCGGCGGAGCCCGTCGCCGTGCTGCGCTTCTTCGCGGGCTTCGGCTCCGCGGCGGGCGGCGTGAGGGCGGGCGGCGGCGCCACCGGCAGGGCCGCCGCAGGGGCGCCGGGACGCGGCTTGCGGTAGAGGGTGGCGCCCGGCACCGGGACGGGGGTGAACAGGCTGTTGACCTGCTGCCCCGTCTCCGCATGGCCGACCACCAGCCAGCCGTTCGGCACCAGCGTTTCGAACAGGTTGTCGAGCAGGCGTGTACGGGTCGGTTCGTCGAAATAGATCATGACGTTGCGGCACAGCACGACGTCCAGGGCGCCCAGCCCGCGCGGGTAATTGGGCAGCGTCCCGTCCACGAGGTTGAAGACGGAAAAGCTGGTCCACTCGCGGAAGCGCGGCTTCACCGCCCACAGGTCCCCCTGCCGGTCGAAGCATTCCGCCAGCACCATGGGGTCCAGCCCGCGCACCGCCCAGTTCCCGTAGACGCCGCGCCGCGCCGTTTCGATGTAGTTGGCGTTCAGATCGGTGCCGACGATGCTGACCTGCCAATCGCGCAGTTGGTCGGCGAAATGGCGCTTCAGAAGGATTTCCAGCGTGTAGGCTTCCGGCCCGATGGAGCAGCCGGCGCTCCATATCCGCAGCAGACGGCTTTCACGGTTGCGGCGCAGGCATTCCGGAATGGCGACGGCGCACAACGCCTCGAACTGCTCGGCGTAGCGGAAGAAGAAGGTCTCGCCGACCGTCAATTCGTTGATGAGGGCCTGATACTCCGCCCCGCCCGGCCCTTCGGCGGTGAGTTGCGCCAGATAGCCGGCAAGGCCGATGGCCGGCCTGTCCGACTCCAGCTTGCCCGGCACCGGCTTGTCCGAGAGGCGGCGGTTGATGCGCTCCGCCAGGGCGGAGTCCTTGTCGGTGTAATAGGCGAGGCCGGTCGCCCCGATGACCGCGGCCTTGATCCGGGGAAAGACGGGATCGCGCAGGATGGCGTCGATGCGGTTCACCGGGCCGTCCCCCCGGCTTCCTCAGCCTGCCCGGAAGCGCCAAGCCGGGCGAGCCGTTCGTCGGCCATGGCCTGGAAGGCGGCGAGCAGCCGGCCCTCCGCCGCGGTCAGCAGGCGGGCGGGCTCGATCACCGTGGCGGTGCCTTTGCCGTAGGGAATGGTCCCGGCGGCGCAGCCGTTGAAGGTCATACCGGAGTCGGCCTCCGTCCGATCCTCGTCGGGGACGGGGACGATGTTGAACACCCGGTCGGCGAGAAGCGCCAGCGGGCGCCCGCTCCAGCCGGTCAGGAACAGCGGCGCGTACAGTTCCGGTGGCCCAGCCTCGAATCCGAACAGCAAATCCAGCCGCAGGACCGGAACGGCGCGTCCCTGGTAGCGGAACAGCCCAGCGATCACCGCGGGTGCCGCGGGCGGGCGGTCCAGACGGGGCAGCGGAAGGAACCGGCGCACGGACTCCGCCGGCAGAGCCAGAATCCTGCCGGATACCGAAAAAACCACGTACCGTGTCGCGGATGCCGTTACAGCCATCGCGGGCGCACACCTCCCTGTGCCAGTCCTGAACCGGGCGGTTTCCGGGCCTTTGGAAGCGCAGCCGGACCCTGACCCTGATCCAGTTATCGGTTGGCGCCGGGGGCTTGGAACCGGCGGAGAACATGCCGCATCGAACGTGGGATGGAAATATCACCAAAGGCAAAAGCCCTGGTCCAAGGTGGAAATATGACTCCGGTCATATCGCGGGCGATGGAAGGCTTGCTGTTTTCGCAATTGCGGGTGCAAACATCCCGGTCGTCGTCGGGACCGCACCCACTGACCGGAGAGGGAACATGATCAAGGTTGTCCGAGCGAAACTGCACTGCCTGCGCGTCACCAATGCGAATCTGAACTATCAGTGATCTATCACGCTCGATCCGGAGCATTGCGAGGCGGTCGGAATTTACCCGTTGTAATTTGTGGAAATCTGGAACAAGAATTCCGGCGCGCGGATCAGTGCCTATGTGATTTATGGTGAGCGCGGGTCGCGCTGCCGCGTGCTGAACGGCTCGGCGGTGCGGAGCTGTCAGCCGGGAGACGAGGTCATCATCGCCGCCTCCTGGTACTGCCAGCCGACGGAACTGGCGGCCCTTCAGCCGCGGGTGCTCACGTTCAACGCGGACAACAGCGTCGACCGGGCGCTGACCTACGATGTGACGGCGCTGGACGGTGGGCGCTTCGACTTCGCGATCCGCGAGGGCGCCTTCGTGGAGCCGGAGCCGGCCTGACCCGCCAAGCCCCCCAAGCAAAGGGTGTCCGGGCGCGAGTCCCCGCCCAAGGCGAGGGGTGCGGCGGCTTGCGCGTCTCTTGCGAGGGGTAGGCCGCGAGTCCCACTTGAATGCGAGGAAATTTTTGCCTACTCTATTTGGGTGGGAGTGCGGACAGCGAGGAGTGCGTGTCATGGGCGTGAGCGGCATAGGAGGCTATCAGCAGCCTTACACGACACCGTTGAGCAGCGGGCCGACGGCTCTGCAGCAGACACGGGGAACCGATCCGAACCAGCAGGCCCAGAAGGCTGAGGAGGATCGCCGCCAGCAGGTCCAGGCTCAGGACCAGCAGGCGCAGCAGAACCAGCAGGTTCAGGCGTCCGGCGGCAACACCACCCCGACCCGCGGACAGAACCTCAACATCACGGTCTGATCGCGCGTCGTCCATTCGGGGTCCGCCCGGCTGGGGTCCGGGGCAGGACCCGCAGGGGAAAGGCGGCCAGCCATGGACATCCGAAGCGTTTCAGGCTTCCTGGCGAACCGGCCGGCAACGGCATCGGCGGCCTCGACGGCGCAGACCGTGGCCGATGCCGCGGCGCAGACTCCCGAGACCTCGGCTTCCAAGACCCAACCCGCTTCGGCGGCGTCTGCGTCCGATCCTGTCGTGGTGGCTGGCGGCTACATCAGCCCGGTCCTGCGCTATGACCAGAGCGCCCGGCTGGCCGTCATTCATTTCCGCGACCGGTCTTCGGGTGAAACCCAGAACCAGATCCCGGCGGAACAGGTGGTGGAGCAATACCGCCGCACCGCCAGCCGCGTGGGCGTCCCGACCGACAGGGCGGCGGAGGGCGACGGCACGGCGTCCTTCGGCCATGCCACGCCGGGCGCCCCATCCACCGCCGGTACCTCATACACGGCAGCGGCGACCGGTACGTCCACGGCAGGCGTCGGGATGCCGGGAGCGGCTTCCGCCGCCGGCTCCTACGGCACCGGCTCGCCGGGCGCGCTGGTGTCCGTCACCGCCTGATCCAGTGGTGCCTGATCCGGTGGCCGGTCAATCCGGCAGTTCGAAGCGGGCCACCAGCGGCGCGTGGTAGCTTTCCGGAGAATGGCTGACCGTGGCGTGGGCGACCAGCTCGTCCCCCAGCGCCTCGTTGTGGATTTCGGCGGAGCGGAACCAGCCCAGCAGAGCGCGCGACACCAGAAGATGGTCCAGCATCACGGCCTCCCCGCCGTGCAGCACGGTGAAGCGCCGCTCCTCGGGGATGGAGCGTTCCAGCGGCACCAGCGACCGCCCGGCCAGATGGCCGTTGCCGGTCTCGTCCAGATCGGCGCGGATGATGCGGACGGGCGTCTGCTCGCTCTCCGCGTTCAGGTCGCCGGCCACCAGGATCAGCGCCTGCGGGTCGGCGTCGAACACCCGCTCCACCGCCAGCCGGGCTTCCAACGCCTGCCCGGCCCGCTTGATGGAGGCCAGATAGAAGCCCTCCGCCCAGCCGCCGACGCTTTTCCAGGTGGAGGCGTTCTTCTTCTGCCCCGGCACCGGCGCGGCGATGGGCGCGCGCAGATGCAGGTTGAAGACATGCAGCCGGCGCCCGCCCGGCAGTTCGACCTCCGCATGCAGCACCGGGCGGTCCCAGGTCACGGCGTCCCCGCCGGGCTGGGCCGGGTCGGCGGTGACCATGCGGACCTGCGGGGCCGGCACCAGATCGTGCCGGTACTGCCGCGCCGCCAGGATGGGCCAGCGGCTCGCCAGCACGAGGTTGTGGCGGTCGGCCAGCCTGATCCCCTCGCCCCCGGACGTGCGGTGGAAATCGGCGTAGGGGCCGCCCTCCAGCAGCCGGGCCAGAGCGCGCAGGGTCCGCGGCTCCCCCTTCGCCTCGCGCTGGCCGTTCACCTCCTGAAGGCACAGGATGTCGGCGTCCAGCCGCTCCAACTGGGGGCGCAGCACGGCGGCCCGTTCCTCGAAGGACAGGTCCCCGGTGTCGTCCAGGCTTTCCAGGTTGAAGGTGGCGATGCGGACGGTACGGCTCATGACCCCTCCCCGGACGCCCCGCCCGCTCCGGGGCGCGCCAGGAACAGGTGGTTGCGGTTGATGCGCCGCCGCCGCCGCCGGTGCGCGCTCAGCATCGCCGTGGAGGCGACGAGCGTGGCATCCAGCCCGGCTTCGGCCATGCGCTGGGGCGTATCGGTACCATAAACGCGGTAGTGATAGGGATGTCCGAAGGCGGCCAGCCGTTTGGCGGGCGTGTCCATCGCCGGGTCCTCCCGCGTGGGTCCCTTCGGGTCGTAGGGGAACAGCAGCACGGCGCGGCCCGAGGGCTTCAGCACGCGGGCAATCTCGCGCAGAGCGGCGCGGTCGTCGGGCACATGCTCCAGCACATGGCTGGACAGAACGAGGTCGAAGTGACGGTCGGGGAAGGGCAGGTCGGTCAGATCGGCCTGCACGTCGGCTCTGGGGTTGAAGCGGTCCAGCGTGACGTAACGGCGCCCGTGCCGTGCCCGCAGAAGCGGTTCCAGGCAGGGCTCCGGTGCGGTGTGGAGGATGCGCAGCGACCGGCGGAGGATGTCCGTCCGTTCCGCCAGGAAGCTCCACAGGAAGCGGTGCCGCTCCAGCGATCCGCAATCCGGGCAGCGCGCGTTGCGCCGCCCACCCAGCCCGAAGGGCAGGAAGCGCGCCGCCTCCCGTCCGCAAATCGGGCAGAGCAGCGGACCGGCGGCGGGCGTCAGGCCGCGCGAGCGTTCGAAGCGCGGGCGCTCGTACAGCGCCTCCCTCCGGTAGATCGCGGCCTCGTCGAGATTCTGGTCCGCGATGGCGGGAAGCAGTCGGGACAATCCATGGAGCATGGGGGTCAGGACGGCGTTGGTGCGCAATTCGGGATGAGGGTGGACTACGGCCTGCGATCCGGGTCGTCAAGCGGGCTTACGGGCGATGGGCATGCCGAGGCTGGTACTCCGGCGCCGCGGGCTCAAGGGGTGGCGAGGTCGTCCTGCACATGCCGGCCAACGTCCGGCAGGCGACCATCCCGCCCTGGCTGAGTGCCACGCGGCGGCACGAGGGGCGGCCCCACCCAAAAGAGGCACCGCCTTTGCGCGAACGCTGTGCACGGTAGCCGGCCTTATCATTTCCGGCCAACCCATGACGACCGGAGGTGCAGCATGGCGCAGACCGACATCGAGTTGCTCCGCGACCTGTACAACCGCTACGCCGTGGGTGACGTGGCGCCGCTGTTCGAGCATCTCGCGTCCGACGTCGAGTGGGTATCCTGCGGCCAGTCCCCGGTTCTTGCGGCCTTCTCCGGCACCTTCCACGGCATGGAAGGTGTCCAGCGCTATTTCCACGGGTTGGCCAAGGAATGGACAATCATCAGGCACGAGATGCGGGACATCGCAAGGGACGGAGACCAAGTCGTCACGCGGAACGTCGTTGAGGCGGTCAGCAAGGCCACCGGCAAACCGGTAACGGTGACGACCGAACACCGATGGGTGCTGCACGACGGCCGGATACGGCGCTTCGAGGAGCGTTGCGACGATGAGGCGGCCCTGGAGGCGGCTTGCCGTCCCTGTGAGCCATAACGGCCCGGATTACTTGACGGACCGCAGTGACATGGCCGGCGCTCGCCGCGCGGATGCTTTTTCGCTACGCGGGCCACGGTTGGATCTCAGCCTGACCGCGTGAGACGTCTGTGACCAACCGGATGACGTCGTTCACCTGCCCGCAGGGCAGCGTGATCTGGAGCTGCACGCCGTTTGGTGTAAAGCCTTTGGTCTCGATGAGGGCCGCGGGGAAGGTGCCAAGTCCCGCCCTGATCCTGGATTCGTCCGCGAAAGGGCAGGTAACGGATAGGGTGGCGAACGTAATGATCGGGTGCCGTTCAGCCGTCCGGAGACAGGCCGCCGCCGTGCCGCCATAGGCGCGCATCAACCCACCCGCTCCGAGAAGAACACCACCGAACCAGCGACTGACCACCACCACGACCTGATCCAGGTCCTGGCCGTCGATGGCCTGAAGGATCGGTCGTCCCGCAGTCCCCCCAGGTTCGCCATCATCGCTGGAACGATAGATGTCACCGATCCGGAAAGCCCAGCAATTGTGACCGGCATCCTGACTGCTGCACGCAGCGATGAACCCGCGCGCCTCTTCCTCAGTGCCGGCCGGACCCGCCGAGGCAAGGAAGCGGCTTTTCTTGATCTCCTGCTCGAATTGCTCTTTCTTCTTAAGGGTGAACATTGTCTTCTGTCATCATAAGCCTGCATGGTCCAGAGGCTGATTTCCGTATAAGCAAAACAAGCTTATCTGCATGGCCTGGGAAATGCGATCTATCCGGACAGCCGCGGGCCAGATCCGTTACGGACAAGGTTCCGTTTCGCTGCACCGGGGACGACCGCTTGCAGCGACAAGCGGCCCCGTCAGGGCTCCGGAGCAGACGTTTTGAAGAGCGCCGGTCGAGGCCCTGCCTTACCGGTCGACGTGCACGGACTTGCGGCGGACGATCTCCTCCAGAGATGGGAGCAGCCGCTGTGCCGGTTCCCGAAGCGTGGCTGCGGGCGGGTTGCCTTGCGGATGGCCGACGACGATGCGCCCGACCATGCCGGCTTCCTCGTGCGGCAGGCAGAAGTAGTCGTAGACGCCCTCCACAATGAGGCGCAGCTCAAAGCTCTGATCCGGCAGCAAATAGTCGGAGTGCCATGGCGCCGCCCCCTCCGTAATGCACAGCGGACGGTCGCCGTTCGCCGGGTGGTGGGCGGTGCTGGTGTGCGAATTGCCGGGATCGACGTTGATCCAGCGGATCATCTGGCCGGGCTCGACCAGCACGCCGATTGGATCGAACCACGCCTTCAAGCCGTCGGCGTTGCCGCGCATGCGGATCTCCACAGCCCCTTCGGCCCTTGCCGGTGGAAGCGCCGGTGGAAGCGGGCCGAGCAGCGCCAAGCCGGCGGCCCAGCCGCCGGCCCGCAGAACGGTGCGTCGTGTGTGAAGCGGGGAAAGACCGACGCCGCCGATGCCGAGGCAATCGGCGAGGCGGTCACCCGGCCGACGATGCGCTTCGTGGCGGTCAAGACCATCGATCAGCAGGCCGCCTTGATGCGGCACAAGACACGCGACCTTTTGGTCCGGCAGCGGACGATGCTGATCAACGCCTTGCGCGGTCATCTCGCGGAATTCGGGATCATCGCGGCCAAAGGACCAAGCGGGACAAAGGCCGCCATCGAAGCTCTGCACGAGGCGCAGGATCGTCTGCCGGAACTGGCGCGACGGGCGTTGCACGGCCTCGTCGATCAGCTCCGCCCGCTCGGCGAAGAGATCGACCGGCTGGAGGCGCGTATTCTGGAGTGGCATCGCGCCAGCGACGTGAGCCGGCGTTTGGCGTCGATCCGCGGACTTCATCAAGGCCAGCGATCAGAGGTCGCGACGACAGGCCGGACACATGGATGCACCCGACCAACCGTCAACACGAATTCTCCTCTTGCGCCGAGAGGGCTGTCCACACATGGCTCTCCTGATGTCTGTTTTTGGCGCAAAGCGGACCATCCCCGCCGGCGAAACAAGCGACCCACAACCTTTTCGCGATCAAACACCTGCCTGATCGCCTATCTCGCTGGCTTCCGGACAGGAGTGTTTAGCTAATGTGCAGCGAGCAAAACGCAAGGCATGAGAGTACTATGGCTCTTCCGTGCGGATAGGGTGTGAATGATGGACCAGCCGGAGTGCCTCAGCCGAGAGTTGATCGCTTTTCTGGAAGGCGATGTCAGCATCATGCTTGCGTCGGGGGACAGGACCGGGCTCCCGACGCTCGGCCGGGCTCTTGCCTGCAACGTGTCCGCCGACGGCCGGCGCCTCACGGTGCTCCTCGAGGCAAAGCCAAACGCCGCGCTGCTCTCGGCCATCACCGACAGCGCGAGGGTGGCCCTGGTCGTCAACCGGCCCAGCACCCATCGCTCGATCCAACTCAAGGGCCGGGACGCCGAGGTGGCTCCGGCGGGAGAGCGGGCCGGGGCGGCCGTGGCTCGCCACGTCGCTGGCTTCTGCCGCGATGTCGGTCTGATCGGCTTCAACGAAGCCTTCTCCCGTACGCTGATGACGCATAACCCGGGCGATCTCGCGGCGGTCACGTTCACGCCCGCCGCAGCCTTCGACCAGACACCCGGCCCGCGGGCCGGTGGACCGGTGGAGCCATGAGCCGCGACATCAGTCTGGACGCCATCCGCACCTGCCTGGAGGGCGTGGTTCCCGCCGCCATCGCCACGACCGACGACGAGGGCATGCCGAACGTCTCGGTGCTTTCGCAGGTCCACTATATGGACCCGACGCACGTTGCGCTGTCCTACCAGTTCTTCAACAAGACGCGGCGCAATATCCTCGCCAATCCCCACGCGGTGCTCCAGGTGATCGACCCCGAAACGGTCGCGCAGTACCGCTTGCGCGTGCGCTATCTCAGGACTGAGACCGCCGGGCCGCTGTTCGAGAGCATGAGGGCCAAGCTGGCCGGCATCGCCTCCCATACCGGCATGGCCGGCGTCTTTCGCCTGCTGGGAGCCGACCTCTTCGAGGTGCTCGGGATTGAGGAGGTGCCGGGTGCCACACTGCCGGTACCGGCGCGCAACCGTAGCCTGTTGGCAGCGACCCGGCGGTGTTGCGAGCGGCTGTCTGCCTGCACCGACCTGGAGGAGTTGCTGGACAGGACCCTCACCGACCTGCGCGATCTCTTCGGTGTCGGGCACGCCATGATCCTGATGGCCGACGAGTCCACTGGCCGGCTCTACACCGTTGCCAGCCTGGGATACAGCGCCTCCGGCATCGGGTCGGAGATCGCGCTCGGTGATGGGGTGATTGGCGTCGCGGCGCGCGAGCACACGACCATCCGCATCACACACGCCACGTCCGATTACGCGTATGGCCGGGCCATGCGCGACAGCAGCCGGGAGTCGGGAGCGCCCGGCGGTGATGCAAAGGAGATCCCGTTCCCGGGCTTGGCGAACCCCCACAGCCAGCTGGCCGTGCCGATCCACGTCGGAAAGGAGCTGATCGGCGTGCTGTTCGCCGAGAGCCTGGAGGCCATGCGGTTTTGCTACGACGACGAGGATGCGCTGGCTACGGTCGCCTCCCAGCTCGGGACCATGATCCACACGATGCGGCAGCCGGCCGCGGCGGTCGAGACGGTGACCGAGGCGCCTCCGGCCGCTGAACCCAGCGGCGCGCCCGCGCTGCTGTGCCACCACGCCGCCGACGACAGCGTGTTCATCGACCACCAGTACCTGATCAAGGGCGTCGCCGGGGCGATCCTCTGGTGGCTGGTGCGCCAGCATGCCCGGCACGCGCGCACGGATTTCTCCAATCGCGAACTGCGGTTGGCGCCGTGCATCCGCCTGCCGGAAGCCGCGGAGAACCTTGAGGCCCGGCTCATCCTGCTGCAGCGCCGCTTGGCCGAGCGGTGCGACGTCCTGGGCATCGAGAAGACCGGGCGCGGCCGCTTCCGGCTGGTGGTGCGGCGCCCACTGGCGCTGGAGGAGATGCCCTGACCCGGCGCGGACGCGAGGTTCGTTTTCGCGTTCGATATTTTCGATTACGAAAATTTTAGGGTTGCGTGAGGGAAGAGTTAGCAACGCCGTCTGCCTGCCCGCGCCTATAGTCCGCACGACTTTCGATCCTCAGGAGGACGTGCCGATGGACGTGCGGGAACGCGTACGGGCCCTGGAGCGGATGATGCTGATCCGGGCCTATGAGCAGACGGTGATTGCGCTGTATGCCGAGCAGCGCGCCGCGGGCACCTGCACCGCGGTCGGGCAGGAGGCCGCGGCCGTCGGGGTGGTGTCCGCGTTGTCGGACGCCGACAAGATCCTGACCAACCACCGCAGCGCTGGCCATCTGCTGGCGCGCGGCGCGGACCCCGGCCGGATGCTGGCCGAAGTGATGGGCCGGAGTGGCGGCTATTGCGGCGGCAAGAGTGGATCGCTGCACATCTCCGTGAAGGAGCTGGGAGTCGTTCTGACCTCGACCATCGTCGGCGGCGAACTGTCGCTGGTCACCGGGGTTGCGCTGTCGCAGTCCATGCTTGGCGGAGAGGGCATTGTCGCCTGCTTCTTCGGCGACGGCGCCGCCTGCGAGGGCCGCTTCCACGAATCCCTCAACCTCGCGGCCGTGTGGAACCTGCCGATCCTCTACGTCTGCGAAAACAACCAGTGGCAGGCCTTCGTGCACCGGCGTGAAACCACGCTGGCCGAGGGCGTCGGGCCGCAGGCGGCGGTCTACGGCATGGAGTGGGGCACGGTGGACGGCAACGACGTGGACGCGGTGAGCGCCGTTGCGCGCCGCGCCGCCGCCATGGTCCGGCAGACGCGCAAGCCCTTCCTGCTGGAGGTCCAGACCTACCGCCTGCGCGGACACTTCGAGCCCGACGACCAATCCTACGTCGACCCCGCTGAGTTGGCCCACTGGCGCGCCCGCGACCCGATCTTGGTGGCCGGCAACCGACTCATCGAGGAGGGCCATCTCACCGCCCCGGAGATCCGGGGGCTGGAGGCGGCGGCGAAGCGGCGGATGGATCAGGCCGTCGCCTTCGCCGACGCCAGCCCCTATCCGGGCCTCGAGGAACTCACCACCGACGTCTACGCCTGAGGAGACCTCCATGCAGACCATGACCGTCAACGACGCCGTCTCCGCAGCGCTAGCCGAGGAAATGCGCCGCGACGACCGGGTCCTCATCTTCGGCGAAGGCGTGGCGACCAAGCGCCGGGATCTGCTCGCCGAGTTCGGCGCCGCCCGCGTGCGCAACACGCCGCTGGCCGAAGGGATCATCGCCGGCACCGCCGCGGGCGCGGCGGCAACCGGGCTGCGCCCGGTGGTGGACCTGCTGTTCGCGCCCTTCCTGTGTTACGCCATGGACGAGATCGTGAACAGCGCCGGCAAGCTCCGCTATGTCTCGGGCGGCCAGTTCGCGTTTCCGATGGTGGTACTCGCCATGACCGGCGGCGGCTGGGGCGTCGGCGCCCAGCACAACCACAACGTCGAAGCCTGGTTCGTGCACAGTCCGGGCCTGAAGGTCGTCATGCCCTCGACCGCGGCCGACTTCAAGGGGCTGCTCATGGCCGCCATCCGCGACGACAACCCTGTGCTGTTCTTCACCGACATCGCGCTGGGCTACACGGCGGGCGAGGTGCCGGACGGCGACGCCCTCGTCCCGCTGGGCCGGGCGGCGGTGCGGCGGGATGGCGGGGACGTCACGCTGATCAGCTACGCCAAGAGCGTGCACGCCTGCCTCGAGGCGGCCGAGCAACTCGCGGTGCAGGGAATCGCGGCCGAGGTCATCGACCTCCGCACGCTCAAGCCGCTCGACGAGGACACCATCCTGCGCTCGGCCTGCAAGACCGGACGGGTCGTGGTCGTGCACGAGGCCAGCCGGATGTGCGGCGTCGGCGCCGAAATCGCCGCGTTGGTCGCCGACAAGGCCTTTGGCGCGCTCCGCGCCCCGGTTGTGCGGCTGACCGGCCCGGATGCCCCGACCCCCGCGAGCTTCCCGCTCGAACAGAGCTTCGCCCCGTCGGCCAGCGCCATCGTGGAGGCGGCGAGCCGCCTCGCCGGGTGGCCGGTTCGCTCCGGCGAAGCCGTTCTGGTCCCGGCGTGACGCGCCAGGGCCCGTCCACAGGAACACATAGCGATACAGCAGGGAGATCACCCATGAAGACCATCAGCCTCTCGGCTTTTGTCCTGGCCATGCTCGCCGCGCAAGGCGCCGGCGCCGAGGATCTCGTCAAGCGGGGCGAATACCTTGCCCGGATCATGGACTGTCAAGGATGCCACACCACCGGCGCACTGGTCGGCAAACCCGATCCCGCCATGCATCTGGCGGGGTCCACCGTCGGGTTCGGCATTCCCGACATCGGCGTCTTCTATCCGTCCAACCTGACGCCCGACCGGGAAACCGGCCTCGGGAACTGGAGCGACGAGGATCTCGTCCGTGCTTTGCGGACTGGAATGCGTCCCGACGGGCGGCAACTCGCGCCGGTGATGCCGTGGCCTTCCTATGCGGCCTTGTCCGACGCTGACGCCAAAGCTCTGGCGGCCTATCTGAAGATCCTGCCAGCCGTGCGCCATCAGGCACCACCGCCAGCCGGCACGAGCAGCAAGCCCGTCGCGCCGTATTTGAGCATCATAGCACCCGAGTAAGCTGATCTTGGTCGATAAGGCACCTGAGTCTGCTCCGACGGCGAGCGGGCTCAGGTTCCGCAAAATCGGGAATGACTGCTGTTGGCGCAAAGCAGACGCGAGCGATGATCCGTATGGGGTCAAAAGCCGAAGTGGAGCATCCCCGTCCAACGATGGGGACCGAACAGGGGGTCTATTGGCTGGCGACGTCCGAAGGCGTTTGCTCGGTCGGCCCAGGCACCGACCAACCAAATCCTGCGATCTGCCCTTCTCCATCGTGCTGGTGGCGACTTCGTCGATGGTGGCGATCACAGCGGGTCTTGGCCCTGGTCGCCACCCTGCCGGGACCGTCGAATCCGCGCGACCGCCCCGCGCACCGTCCGCAAGCGCTCGATGCCGGCGGCGAACAGGTCCTGGGCGGCACCGACGCGCAAGGAATGACCGCTGAAGCCGACGGCCAGCGGGTCGGCCGCGCCGGTGACCGAATCAGGCCAACGGGGCGCCACCACCCGCCACGCGGCAAGCGCGGCCATAGCCTCGGCCGACAGCCAAACCTCGGCGCCCTCGCCTTCCGGATCAGTCTTGGAGCGGCGGATGCGGATGGTGCCCTCGCCGGGCCGCGCCTCCGGGTCGTCGGGATCGACCGGGTGGAGGTCCGCCCAGCGCAGCGCCACCAGTTCGCCGGCGCGGGCCAGCGTGTCGCGCCCGACCAGCAGCAGCGCCCGGTCGCGACGGTCGCAGCGGCCGCTTGTCAGTGGTCACCAGCCGGTCGAGGATGGGCTCCAGCACGGCGTCGGTCAGCGCCGTCTCCGGTCGGCGGGCGCTCCCGTACTCCCGTGCTCCCGGGCGTGGCTGCGGCGTTCCAGGGTGACGCTCCAGTGGTCGCACGGGTTGCGGGTAGCCCCGGCGTCCTGGAGAAAGGCGTACACCGTCTCCGGTGTGGCGGGCAGCCAGGACAGGCCGCGGGCGCCGCACCAAGCGGCGAAGACGCGGGCGTCGGCGCGCACGGCGCGCAACGTGGCCGGGGCGAGGCCGCGCTGTGCCACATCGAGGAAGCGGCACAGCGCCACCAAGCCGACGTTGGGAAGGTCGGTCTCCGGCAGGGGCGTGCTCAGTGCCGTGGTGGCGCAGGGATTGGCGTAGCCGCCAGCGGCGTGCCACCACGCCAGAGAGCTGCGGTAGCGGCGCAGCGTCGCCGGGGTGCGGCCGGCGGTGCTCGCGTCGGTGAGGAAGGCGGTTACCGTCGCTGGGCTGGCCGGTAGGGCGCGGTGCCCGGCTTGGGCGCACCAGCGGACGAACAGCCGTGCGTCGCCGAGCAGCGCCCGCTCTCAATCATTGAGTGAAACTTCTCAATCATAGAGTTCGGCTTCTCAAGCTTTGCGTTAAGGTGTCGCCTGACGCATAACCTGCGAATGGCGCCGTTGCAAAGTGGGCATTTGCATGATGCTGAATACCATAAAGTGCGAATGGAACGACTTATCACATGCGAATCTGCTCCGAATCGTTTGCATAAAATGCGAATCCAGTAGAACTCTCAAATTCGTGTTGTATGCGTCAAAAGCACCATCGTAGTACTAGTCCTACAGTTGATTCTGTGAGGCTGACGGGCGTGAAAAATTGAAGGAATTCTCTGGCCTTTGGAAATCTCCTATGACCGTCACCCTGAATGTGTTGACAGGTTGGCCGTCCCGGCTCAATGAGTTGTTCGGCCGCGATGGTGTGCTCATCGTCGATGAACCCGGGATTAGTTATGGTGCTGAGACGAAGCAATGTGCATCAACACCAGTTTGATGACGAGAACGCTCATCAGATCCGCGCGCTGTCGAAGCGAGGCCCGACTGCACCTGAGGTGGTTCGTCAACTGATCCGGGAAGCTGTCCTGGCAACTTTCGGCGAGCGCGTGAGCGACATCCTACTGTTCGGCAGCCGGGCGCGTGGCGATCACCGGCCGGACAGCGACTGGGACGTGGCGGTGCTGCTGAAGGATGCCACCGCGGCTGGGCCGACATCGCGGCGGCCGGCGACATATGCATGCACCTCCTGAACGAAACAGGCGAGTCCGTGGACGTCCTGCTGTTGCAGCTCAGCAGCCTGGAGAGTTCGCCGCTGGGCGTCTCGATCCGTCGCAATAGCGTGCCGCTGTGAACTGGCACGAAAAGATCGTTCAGCGGGGAGCCATCTGAGATTTGGACAAGTCTGGACAGGACGGCCTCAGCTTTAGCTGCGCCTCGCCAGCTTAGGAGTCGGGCCAAAATAGACGAATCGATAGGGCCGGTTGCTCGGTAGGGGATTCTCGGCGGGAGTCGGGACCTGTAGACTCGGTTTCATGATCGATGAAGCTGCGCTGCGCCGCCAATACGCCCTTCTGCGTCCCAGCCTGGACGAACGGGGACGCCGTCTGTTCGCCGCCAGCCAAGCGCAGGCGCTCGGCCGTGGCGGGATCGCCGCGGTGGCGCGCGCCACTGGCATCGCGCCGAGCACCATCGGGCGGGGCTTGAAGGAGATCGCTGACGGCGTGCCCCCGTCTGGGGGCCGACTGCGCCGGCCGGGCGGCGGGCGTAAGCGGCTGACCGACAAGGACGCGACGCTGGAGCGCGCCTTGCTGGACCTGATCGCGCCGATGACCCTGGGCTGCCCGGAGCGCCCGTTGCTGTGGGTGTCCAAGAGCTTGGAAAAGCTGGCGGCGGCATTACGAGAAGACGGTCATCGGGTATCGGCCAACTCGGTGCGCCGCCTGCTGCGCCGGCTCGGCTTTTCCCGCCAGGGCAACCGCAAGGCCAACGAGGGCCGCGGGCATCCCGACCGCGACGCGCAGTTCGAACACATCAACGCCCAGGTGCTGGCCTTCCAAATCACCGGAGCCCCGGTCATCTCGGTGGATACCAAGAAGAAGGAGTTGATCGG
This sequence comes from Pseudomonadota bacterium, assembly GCA_023411035.1. Classification (GTDB taxonomy): domain Bacteria; phylum Pseudomonadota; class Alphaproteobacteria; order Azospirillales; family Azospirillaceae; genus Azospirillum. Next base: position 9,494 of record JAEYPE010000049.1, on the reverse strand, counting down.
CAATTACAAGAATGCCGGAACGGACTGGTGTCCCGAAGGGAAGCCGCGCCGGGTGACCGTGCACGACTTTGAGGACAAGGACCTGGGCAAGGCGATTCCCTACGGCGTCTACGACGTGGCCGAGAACGCCGGCTGGGTGAGCGTCGGCGTGACCCACGACACCGCCCAGTTCGCCGTCAACGCCATCCGCCGCTGGTGGGAGGCGATGGGACGGGCGCGCTACCCGCAGGCCCGCACCCTGATGATCACTGCCGACGGCGGCGGCTCCAACGGGAGCCGGGTCCGGCTGTGGAAGGTGGAATTGCAGAAGCTGGCCGACGAAGCCGGCCTGACGATCAGCGTCTGCCACTACCCACCGGGCACCTCAAAGTGGAACAGGATCGAGCACCGTCTCTTCTGCCACATCTCGCAGAACTGGCGGGCCCGCCCGCTGACCAGCCGGCTTGCCATCGTTGAACTGATTGCCGCCACGACCACCAAAACCGGCCTGACCGTCGCCTGCGAACTCGACACCGCCACCTACGCCAAGGGCATCAAGATCTCCGACGCCGAGATGGACGCCCTCGCCATCACCCGAAACGACTTCCATCCCGAGTGGAATTACTCCATCGCTCCCAGATCAGGAATTCGCGCATTTAATTCGGCATAGGTCCTAAGCGTCGATTTTACCTTTCCTGGCGCAGCGCGCGAACGTGCGTCTAGCGTCCGCCTATGCGACAAGGCGCCCCGATCTTGACGACGCTCGGCCCAGAGCTGCCACCCCTGACGTGGCCGTGCGCCGTGACGTAGGAGCCCCGCAGAACGCGCTGGACATGCCACCCCAGCGGACACCACGCCAGAACGCACCAGCGAAGCGCCTGCGCGACCTTTACGGTATCCGAAGGGCGACATTACCCAGCCTGTAGCGGCCCCGATCAGCATGCAGCGCGTAGGTGGCGACGGCGCGCTCGGCGTCCGCCGGGGTGCTGATCGGGACCCCGGTCACGGCGGAGACGACGGACACCGCGGCCTCGCCGACCTTCTGGGCGGTCTCGCCGGTGCCGAGGGCGGCCTTGGCGATCTCGGCAGCAGCACCGGGGCCAGAGCGGAGATGATGGGGATGGGCAGTGGCAATATGGGGATGCACCGCCTTCGGACACGAAGAAGCCGCCTCGGCAGGGCCGGGCGGCTGGTGGGATTGCATGAGCAGTGACGCGGAACTGGCGGTTACGACGCCTTCATCCAGCTGGGAAGGCGATCTTTACTTGAAAACAGACGTCGGCGCCCCACGCCTGGCAGCGGCCTTTTCATCAATAGCTTGGCGGACAGCGGCAGGTTCGACGCTGACTTGACACCAGTGGACCTCTGTATTCAGGCCGCAGATGGCAAGAGAAGCCTTCTTCTGCAAAATAAGCGTCACCCCCATCATGACGCTCGAACTTTTCAATTCATAACCTTCCGCCAATAAGTCGTTGACAGTTTTATCGGATGATGCGAAGCCCAACCCCGGCTTTTCGGCGGCCATGGTTTCTCCAGAGAGCAGAGCGAGCGTCAGAGCGACAACGGATGTAAATCGGATCATGATTCGTCCTGTGCGTGAATGCGGCGCACGACGAACAACATATCCGTGAAACCGTGTCAATAACGTTGAGCGCGACGTCCCTTGGTGTTGCCTCAATCCAACTCGTCCGCCGGGATGTCCGGCAGGTCGACCGTCTGGCCGGCGAGCGCGTGCGAGCTATCGCCGCAGAACTCGATTCGGCCCGAGCGGATGAAGTAGTGGCCGACCTGCGCGGCTCGTCCGCTGTTCGGCGCGAACCGCAGGGTGTGGTTCACCGAGGGGCTGAAGGTCGGCGCCGCGGCGTTGCCGTCCCGGGTCCACCGGGCGCCGTTGCGGAACGCGGTTTCCACGGCGATCTGGTGCATGGCGTTGCAGCCGGGGCACCAGTGTTCGTGCAGGGTCAGGTCGCCATACTGGCGGCGGACCAGCTTGGGGCTGAGGATCTCGGTCATGGGAGGCTCCGGAAAAGGAAAAGCCGCCGGGTGGGATGCCGGGCGGCTTCGTTATGTCGCAAATAGAACTATCAGCGCGCGGCTTGCGCCTGCAGCCTCTTGCCTGCTGGCCCCCCGTCACAGGCAGAGCAAGAAACAGGGCGATGCTGCGACTCCATAGACTTAAGCAGGTTCTTTATAGAAGTGTTTAGAGGTATGGGCTCAGCACGCTCCCACATACGGGTAAACTCTGCTCGAAATGGATGATAAAGAGCTGATGGATTTGGCGACCTATCAAAACTGTAAGCAGGCGTATTGTCTACATGCTTCCCAGACTCATAATGTTGAAGCCACAATCTGTCATGTGAAAATATCATCTTCCATACCGGAGGCCAGTCAAAGAAACGAACCTCAATATCTGATCCCTTATTTTTGAGCTGCTTGCAAAACGAAAGAGTTTTAACAAGCTCATTCCTATAGTCATTAACATCAACATCCACATTAGCAGCCCTCATTTCGATGGCCTCCGAATATGGAAATACCAAAAGTATCTTTATACTTCTCCCAAAACTCTTCACCACCTCGTGAAGCGGAGCCTCCGAAGAACCAAACGTAGCCCAGCCATTGGCACCCGATATTAGAATTACGTCATTATTCGCATCTTTTAAGTGCCGAGCACAATCGTCCCAGCTTTCTCTTTTTTCCTGATCAGTATTTCTTGGAAGGAAAGCGCGAATCCCAACGCGCCGAACCAATATTCGACGCTTCATTGATCGCTTTATGAATGGGTAGCCATGAGTGATTAGGGCCCAAGCGCCCATGATTGCCGCAGAAGACCAAAGAAAGCGGTCCCAATGCATCGGCACATATACACGCGCCCACTCCCAGAAAGACGCCCAAATTTGAGCGCCCATCTTGTCGACACCATCAATTTCTGTTTGGAATGCTGTGTTGTATATTGCAACACCCACGCCTGGCACGAACGGGCCAAGCGTGGCGACCAAGAGCACTGAAACGAATCTGGGAAATTTCGAAAGAGCGATCATAAAAAATGCCTACCAGATGGCAGGCCGATATTCAACGGGTTGTTTATCTAATTTTTCACAATCTCTTTTGTTTGCGCTCCGGCTCTCCGTCCATGATAATCGCACGCGGCGCAATCCGCTGCTCAACCAACTTATCGATCTTGCTAATGATGGTGCCGCCCGCTCCAACCTGAGCCGCAACCCCAAGCGCGATAATTATCGCTGCCGGGATCGATGACAGCACGGTTAATGTGATTTCCATACGCGCACCTCACTTGACAGGCGCGGTCTTATGTAACCTGCCGCTCCTGATGTCAAGTATCGTACACCCGATTGCGCGTATCGTCACCGGGATTCTAGTCATAAAATTGGTGGTAGCCCGACGTATATTTTTTCACGGTAGACCGTCGGCACTCCATATGTGCGCTGATAAATATAGCTTTCTCCTTCTGCGCAAGTATCCTCCCTCCTCATTCGTGAACGTTGAGCTTGAGCATAGCAACTAGGGTGCAGAATTTTGAATTTACACGAGATTCCGCGCTGCATCCCCCCTCACACCAGCCCCAGCGCGATAGCCGTCCGCGGGTCCACCCGCCCGGTAACCGGCAGCCGGTGAACAGCCTGGACCTGTTCGACCGTGTTGGCCGTCCGCCGCCCGAAGTCGCCATCTTCCACGATGCTGGGGAACCCGCAGCGCTGGAGCGCCCACTGGAGGGCAGCCACGTCCGGCCCGATATCCCCGATTCCCAGCACGCCGTCACCCGCGGCGGCGCGGACCCGCAGGGCCGTTATCAGACCGCAGGTGAAAGGCGTTGAAGGCGGTAGCTGTTCGGCATGCTGAGCCTCCAATACAAGGCCCCGTTGTGGCGGCACGACGGTGTGCCATTCCATGCGGGGCTATCGTGTCGACGAGGTCATCGGCTTGGCTCTATGGCCCAGGCGAGTCCGGCACGCAGCAGTCTGAAGTTGCGGCGGCGTGAAGTGCCGGCTTTTTTTGTGTCAGGAAAGCCGGCGAACCCTGCGGCGGCAGCCCATCCTGCATTTCGCCCCGGCGGAGGCAGGCGAGCGTTTCCGCTTTCAAGGCAGACCTGCCGGGGTCGAAAGCAGGCGCAATGATCAGGCTCCGCAAGCTGTGCTCGGGCGCTTAATCATCTGCCTGGGCCGCCTGATCCGCTCGGCGTTCCTGCATGGTCGGCTCAAGCCAATGGCGCCGGGGATTTCCGCACATCCAACAACTGCAAGACGCCAGATTGTCGGCGCCCTTCTGCGGGAATGCTGCCCACGGCCGCAGCCGAGCAGCTTTAGCGACCATGCGCGCACGGTCATGCCGGCGGCGCGCCCGCTTCATGTCCTTGAACATCGTGCCTCTCCAAGCTCGATGCCGCGGCGCATTCCGTCCGACGGTGGACGGTGCTACCGCGGCTATCGCTTCTTGGCGGAGGCGGGTGCGGAATCAGTCATGCCGGCATTGTAGCGGCTGGCCGCTATGGCGTCACGCCCCGGCGGCCACCAACTCGCCCGGCACCAGATCGTCGATCAGCGGCCGGCGCCGACCGATGGGTTGGCGCCTCGAATGTCGCCCCAGGTCGGCAGGAGCACAGTGGGTTGCGGCTCGAAGGCTTCCGGCGGCATGATGGTCAGGTCGGCGTGGGTACCCTGTGCGTCGCGCCGGTAGGTCACTTCCGAGATGACCCCGAGCGCTTCGGCGATCTTCAGTGCGGGCGCCTTGATAGTGACGAGCCGGTTTGGCGTCCACAGCGTGCCGTCGCCGTCGCGCCAGGACGAGGTGGTGAGCTGGATGTAATGGCTCCGGCCAGCCCGTCGCGCTGCCTCCCAGAGACCGCGCTGCCGCGCTAGGCCGGCGGCCTCGATGCCGGTCTCGGCGATGATGTAGCGTTTCCGGCGGCGGGACACGTCCTTGTCAGTGACCCTCATCAGGATGTCGCCATCGGGTCCGGCCTCGCCGACCGTCGACATGGTCATGGTGCGCACGACGTACTCGCTGAACCGCAGGTCCATCCCGAACATCGCTTGGGCGGACTCGATGTTGGTGCCCTGCTCGAAACCGGTGCGATGCCGCTCCGACCCGACGCGGGACAGGATCAGGTTGCCGTCCGGGCCGTCGTAGGCCAGCAGCGCCCGGGCGCGGGTGATCCGCTCGATGACCTGATAGGGCGTCTCGCCCCACATCAGGTTGATCTGCGGGATCGGCTCGCCGACGTCGGACAGCGCCTTGGCCGTGATGCCATAGGGCGCGGCGAGCTTCCGGGCGATCGACAGCACGTCGGCGCTGCTGATCTGGTTGGACGGCCATTCGGCGGAGCAGTCCACCAAGTCCTGGCACTTCCCGCGACCGAGGACTCGCATGGTGTGCGCCGACGGGCCGATTGAGGGGGCAAACCGGTCGATGTAGCCGGTGATCACCAGATCCTCGCCGATCCGCACCTCGCACGCATCGCCCGGCTTCACGACGACGGCGTCGGTCTCGCCGGGGAAGCGTTCCGTGTAGACGATATCGAAGTCGGACGGTATGCGCTCGATTCCGCGAGTGACGCGGATGCCCTGCCAGCCCGACATCCGGCGTCCGCCGGTGACAAGCGTAAGGTCGCCGTCGAAGGGTGTCCATATTGGCCTCGCTTTAAGGGGATCGATGTTGGCAGGCGACTCGATGGCGCTTCGGCAACCCGACCGCAGGGCACCATTTCACGCCCAACTTCATAGGTTCGCCTGCAGAGAGCAGGGCCGCCCCGCCGGCTATTTTGGCAGGGCACCCAGAGTTCAGGTCTGCGCGGTCTGGTACGGCCGATAATCGGTCTCGTCCGGCATGATGCTGGGCGTGATGTTCAGGTCGGCCGGCGGGGTGTCCTGATGGCTCCAACGGCCCCCGAGCGTCCACGACTGCCACAGCCCGCGGGACGGTTTCGGCGGCGGCGGCGGTGCGTTGTATTCGGCGATGGCCCAGGCAAGGAAAGCTTCGTGTTCGCGCATGTCCGGGGGAGCTGGGAAGGGATTGGCCGGGTCGAATCGGGTGTGCCGCTCCAGCCGACGGCGCATGTCGCCTAGAGGACGCAGGGTGTTCGCCACCGCAGCGGCGTCTGGGTCTTCGACCCAGCTGGACGCCATGTCAACGGGACCGCTCCCAGTGTGCGCGCGATTGCCGGAGATCACGGCCGGATCACGCCAGATCACAGACGGCACATTGACCTCGTCCAGGAACATGCCGAAAGAGACTTTGCCACCGAGAACCGCGCGCATGGCGTATCCACGCTTCAGGGCCGAAACCAGCGCTTCGGCGGCGGCGCGTACATCCGCGTCGTAGGCGGCGACGATGTCCTTGTGGAACGTGCTGCACACGGCGTCCAGTTCGGCGCGGGCCGCGGCGACGGCTTCGTCCGCCTCCTGGGCCTTGTTGTGAATGGCCGCGATCATGCGCGTGATGCGCTCGGCGCCGCCGGCGGCCTCGCTGTGGCGCCTGCGGGCGGTGTTCGCGGCCTTCTCCAGCGGGGCCGCGGTTTCCTGATCGATGGCGAGGGCAAGTTCGCCATCGATCCTTTCCAGTTCCTGGAGCGCCGCGGCAGCGACCTGTTCGGCGGCCTCCAGTTCCACCATGCGGCGCTGCAAGGCTTCCTCCGCGGCGCGGCGGGCGGCAAAGGCGGCCTCTCCGGCGGCGATGACCGTCTGGACTTCGGCGGGGATCGCGTAGGGCGAAGCGGCTTTTTTCTTGAACATGACGATGGCTCCTCAGCGCTGACGGTGCGTGGGCCGCTGGGCGCCGAACGCCCGATCCCAGCCGGCGGCGGTGTTGCGGGCGCCGGCGGTCACGGGGGCTCGGCCGCTGACGGCCTGGGCGTTCGCGAACGCCTGGTCCCAGGAGGAAGCCGATGCCCTGCGGCGGGGTCGCGCCGGCCAGATGGGCGAACGACATTCCCTCGATGGCTTGAGCCGCACGCGCTGCCTTGGTCGGCTTCGTGGTCGCCCGGGCCGGCTTCGTGGTCGCCTTGCGGGTCCCGCCGCGGGCTGGGCGGACGAAATCATTGAACGTGGTCATCGGCTCTTAAGTCCTTTCATGCGTCGTTGCCGGTTGCTTCAGGGCGTCCGCCTTCCACGGCGGGCGGGGCCGCGGGTGTTGACGGGCGTGCGGCCGAGTTTCGCGGCCTCCTCCGCGAAGATTTGGCGGAAGGAGACCCGCGCGAGCTGTTCGGAGAGCTTGATCCCCTGGCGCGCGGAGAGCTTCACGGCGCGGTCGGCGATGGTGACCGTCAGGTCATCGGAGACGGCGGGAAAGAGATTGGCTTTCATGCTGGCGGCCTCTCGGTGGTACGAGGCCAGCATTCGCCTGCTGTCGAGAAATCAAAAGACCGATTTGATTTCCTAGATCTGGTCGGAATTCTTCAGGATGTCGCGGACGCGGCGTTCGCATAGTGGGCGACCACCGTTCGCCTCAAGGACGCGACGCAGCCGCCGCCGCTTGTCGGGCAGCGCGTCCGCCGGCCTGTCCCGGTCCACACGCCAGCCGGTCGCTGCGTATCGGGCCGCGTCCCTGGCGATTTCGCGGGCGGCGGTCGAAAGATCGATGCCGCTGAAGGATTCCTGGGCGAGCGCGGCCAGCTCGGCGTCCCGCCGGCGCGTAGCCTCAAGGCGCCACCACGGCTTGCCGCCCGGCCCGACGGCGAGGCCCAGCGCCTCCTCCAGCTTCAACCCGGTGGAGGCATCCCGTTCATAGCGGCGTAGCGCCCCCAGCACCCGCGCTACGGCCGGCGGCTGGTCGGGCAACCGCTCCAGTACCACCGCGGTCTCGCGGAGATCCGCCATGGCGGCCAGCGGGTCGGGCACCGGCTTGGTCACTCCGCGCCACCATCGCCCTGGGCGCCGACACGGGCGCGGAGACCAGCCTGGATGGCGGCATAGACCGGGCTCGTCGGGTCGTCTGCGCGGTCGTGCAGTTCGGCCGTGATCGGCTCCATCTCCGCGTCCACCGCTTCGATCGCCTCCGGAATGTCCGGATGCCGGACGTCGAAGTTCCAGGCCTGCAGGTCTGCGTCGGCGCCCACATAGAGGCCCTGGCCCACATAGCCGATGGTCATCGCGAAGGCTTCGCAGGCCTTCAGCCGATCCGTCACCGGCACCCCGTAGGCGGTGAGGAAGTGGTCGAGGAGGACGCCGCCTTCAAGGTGCAGCACAGCCAGCAGGGCGCCGGCCTGCGGCGTGAACCCCGCTGTCGGCCACGTCAGGGGCGCTGTCGTGCTGTTACCCTGATAGCCGCCTTCGCTGTTACCTCGGCGGGTTTGGGTAACAGGCAGGGTAACGGCCTTGCCATCGGCGAACCGTCCACGCCGGTGGCTGCGCAGCCGTGCGTCCGACGCCTCCACATCGACCAGATCCCCTTGCAGGACAAGGCGTCCGTCCTGCTTCCACTTCGTGACGGTCTTGCGGCTGACGCCATGCCGGTCAGCGAAATCCGTCTGCTTCATCAGCGTCATTCTGTTACCTCAGCTAGTTGTTACCCACTTTTCGGACCCCATACCTAGCCGACACCCGCAGTGCGCAATGCCCCTGCCGCCGGAAACCCTAGGAAGGACCCATTGGGGGGCCTCACCGCCGGGCAGCCCTTCTCCAACCACCCCGCGACGGTGTTCCGGTGCTTGCCGAGGACCGCCGCCGCCTCGCTCAGGCTGTATGTCCGTTCAGCCATCGACTGTGCATCCCTGACGCGCAAAACCTGAGCAATTCCGCGGCTTTACGCCCAGGGGTGCTGATGCTGCCTCATGCTCGAAATTTTCTTACGAGGTGAGAGCCTGCGGTGCGCAATGCCCGTGTCGCCAGAACCCCCCAGGAAGGACCCAGTAAGGGGGGGTGGGCTAGTGCCGCTCCACCGACGCCGTCGGCCGGCCCAGGATCGGGATTGCCGCCTGGAGGTGGCCGGTGTGCCCCGCGATCTCTTCAGCCCATCGATATGCCTGTTCCCGACCGAAGCCCTTGGCCACCATCTCGTCCACCACGGGGACGAGAAGCCGGTCGATTGCGGCGTCTGCTTCCTCTTCCGTCATTCCGGCCAACTGGACGGCGAGCCTCAGCCCGTAAACGTCGAGTGGAAAAGCGTCCCAGATGCTCATGTCGGTCTCCATTTTGGGGTTGGGTCGATGGGGGGTTTGGGTGATTGGGGGGGCTTCCCAGGCACTCCCTCTATAAACTGTCAATTTGTATGTACACGTACTGACAGTCTGACAGTTTCCGCGTGGGGTAACGTCCAGGGGCGTGGTGGAAAAGCGCCCATGAAGGATCGGGCCGGGGCCGGGCGCAGCCCTCCCATAGCGTAGCCCGGGCCCGGCCCGCTCCTCCGCCTCGCTGGCGGTGACTTGGCGGAAGGAGGGGGTCATCGCGCGTCTTTGGTAAGGTCGAGTTGCGACACATGACCACAACCAGCGAGACGACGATGACCGACGACACCATGGCACTTCTCGACCAGATCCAGAAGAGTTCGGACGGCGACTTCCTGCG
>JAEYPE010000021.1 GCA_023411035.1 Pseudomonadota bacterium | reverse complement strand
CCGACCCGATGCTGACCGTCATCGCGGCGGACCTGGGGGTCGGCGTGACGGAGGCGGCGCTGCTGTCCTCCGCCTACACGCTGCCCTACGCGGCGATGCAGCTGATCCTGGGGCCGGTGGGCGACGCCATCGGCAAGACGCGGCTGATCCGGCTGTCGCTGGTCATCCTGACCTGCGGCGTGGCGCTGTCGGCCGTGGCGCCCGGCTATTACGGCGTTCTGGCGGCGCGGGTGCTGGCCGGGGCCTTTGCCGGCGGGATCATCCCCGCGGCCATGGCGCTGATCGGCGACCGCGTGGTCTATACGGAGCGGCAATTCGCCATCAGCCGCTTCCTGCTGGCGGTCATCCTGGGCCAGATGTCCGGCTCCGCCGTGGCCGGCGCCCTGTCGGAAGTGGCGGGCTGGCGGGCCGTCTTCGGTCTGGCGGCGGCGGTCACCGGCCTGATCGCCCTGACCGCCGCCCTGGTCCTGCGGGGCGAGCGGGAGGAGCGGCACCCCCTGTCGCTGGCCGACGCGCGGCGGCGCTACGCCTCCGTCCTGGAAAATCCGGTGTCGGTCTGGGTCTTCGCGACGGTGGCGGCGGAAGGGTTGCTGATCTTCGGCGTCTTTCCCTTCGTCGCCCCCATGCTGTCCCGCCACGGGGCGGAGGGCGCCTTCGAGGCCGGCGTGACGCTGGCCGCCTTCGCGGTCGGCGGGGTCGTCTACAGTTTTGTGGTGCGGCGCCTGCTGGGCGCGCTCGGCCAATGGGGGATGATGCGGGCCGGCGGGATTCTGGCCGGAGGCGCCTATCTGGCGATGCTGGCCCCGGTGCCCTGGCCGGTGGTGTCGGTGCTGTTCCTGGTCGCCGGGTTCGGCTTCTACATGCTGCACAACACCATGCAGACCCAGGCGACGGAGTTGTCGGCGACGGCCCGCGGGTCGGCGCTCGCCCTCTTCGCCTCGTCCTTCTTCCTGGGGCAGGGACTGGGGCCGGTGATCTACGGGGCGGTCGCCCATCAGGTCGGACTGCCCGCCCTGTTCCTGTTCGGCGGCGTGCTGACCGCGCTGCTCGGCATCGGGGCCGTGCGGCTGATCCGCCGCCCCGCCTGACCGATGGTCCAATATTTCGGATATCCCCAGAATCTGTGGATAACTCTGTTGGCGAATCGAGGGGTAACCTATGGGACAGGTGGTTCCTCAAGGGGTCCGGCAGAAATGCCTGATTTTTGGGCAGCCGGGAGGACGGCGCAAATCAAGGGTTTTCCGCTTGCCTTCCGTGCCTCCGGCATTGTCCGGCGGCTGCCCTGGCATCGAACGGGAGTCAAGCGAAGGATGTGGCGGCCTGTGAACAACTTTGCTTGACAGGGCGCGCGGGCTGCGGCAGAGGGCTGCTCCCGGTGCCGAGACGTCTTGCGCGGCGCCGGTCCGCGGAGCACCCTGGCGCCATGTTCACAGTCAACGAAAGCGAAGCCGAAGCGATCCGCCAAGCGTTCCACGAACGCGGGGAATGGTCCGCCGTGGTGGAACTGCGCCGGCTGTTCCCGGTCTTCGCCAACAACCCGGAGGCGCTTCGCTGCGTGCGCGCCATCGCCGGCTGGCAGCCCCTCCCCGTCCCCGCTGCGGACGACCAGCCGAAGGTCACCCCGCTGCGCCGTCGCAAGCCGGCGGAGCCGCAGCCTTAAAACGACCACCCCCGATCAGGTGACGGTGCGCGGCTCCCGGTCAGCCAGCGTTTCAGCCACCATCGGAAGCTCCGGCACGCCGGTCTGTGCGCGCCGTTCGGCCAGAAGCGCCTCCAGCATCGCTTCCACCTTCGGCATGTGGACCGTCTGCTGGTCGAAGGGCATCCGGATTCCCTGCTCGCGGAACTGCTCCAGGATGCGCATGCGCAGCTCGTTGCGGACCGGGATGATGTGCTCGGTGTTGGCGACGAAGCAGCGCAGTTCCAACTCCGGCCCGCTCGGCCCGAAGTCGCGGAACATCACGATCGGCTCCGGATTGCGCAGCACCTGGGCGTGGTCGTAGCCGATCTTCAGCAGCAGCGCATGGACCTGCCGCGCGTCGGTGTCGTAGCCGATGCGGACCTTGATCTCGATGCGGGTGGTCTTGTCCTTCAGCGTCCAGTTCACCACCGCCTTCGAGATGAATTCCGAATTCGGGATGATGACCGACGCGCGCTGGAAGGTCTGGATCTCCGTCGCGCGCACGCTGATGCGGCGCACCGTGCCCTCCAGCCCGTTGACGACCACCCAGTCGCCCACCTTCACCGGCCGTTCCACCAGCATGATCAGGCCGGAGATGAAGTTGCTGACGACGTTCTGAAGGCCGAAACCGATACCGACCGACAGGGCCGACGCGATCATGGCGAGGCTGGACAGGTCGAGCCCCAGCGTTCCGACCGACATCAGCACCGCCATGGTGGTGCCGAGATAGCCGACCCCCATGCGGATGGAGTTGCGCACGCCGTCGTCCATGTTGACGCGGCCCAGGATGCGCTCGTCCAACTGGCGCTGGATGAAGCGGGTCACCACGATGACGACGCCCAGCACCAGCAGCGCCGACAGGATGTCGCCCGGCGCGATGCGGACGCCGCCCACCGAGACGCCGCTGAGGAAGCTGTCGGCCAGCCCCTTCATCTCCGACAGGGTCATGCCGGTCAGCGGCAGCAGGAAGAAGGCCGCCACGGTCAGCAGCAGCCCGTCGATCGCCGTCCGCCCGGCCTGCCCCAGCATCCGCCGGCCCCGGTCGGTGGCGATCACGATGTCGCGCACCTCCGCCACCTGCCCGCTGCCGCGCTCCAGCAGGACGCACAGAAGCTCGCGCAGGACGCCGCGCGCCACCAGCAGGACCCCGCCGATGACGAGGGTGGTCAGCATCAGCTTCGAGGCGTAGATCGCCCCCACCAGATAGCCCGCACCCGAGGCCGCCAGCGAGGCGAGCGCGACCGCCCCGATCAGCAGACGCAGACGCAGCCCGACGACCCGCGGACGGGCCGGCGCCTCCGCCGCCTCCGCCGCAGGCGCCACGGGCGCCGCAGGCGGCAGCGTGACGTCCGGCCCGCCGGCCTGCCCGTCCGGGCATCCGCAATCGTCGGTCGCCTCCGCCTCCGGCGGCGGGGCGGCCAGCCACAGATGGTCGGGGAACAGGAACAGCAGCGACACGGCGATCAGCGCCATGGTGCCGAAGCCGGTGATCGAGCGCAGTTCCGGCGGGGTGAACATGCTCTCCGACAGGGCGATGCCCGTGCCGGCCAGCGCCAGCCCCACCATGGCGAGCGGAATGCGGCGGACCAGACGGCGCACGCTGTCCGTGTCGAGGTTGGCGAGCTGCCAGGACGGGTGGTCGGGCGCCAGGGTGGCGCGGGCGATGCCGGTGACCAGGAAGTAGGCCATCACACCGCCGGACACCCCGACCACCAGCGCGGTCAGCGGCCCGGCGTCCGCCGCGTCACGCAGCAACCCCACCAGCGCGCCGGACAGCACCAGCATCGGCACCACCGGCACCAGGCAGCGGGCCAGGGCCTCCGCCGCCATCGCCACCACGCGCTGGCGGTAGCTGGGCCGCTCCTCCAGCACCCGATGGCCGTAGCGGCGCAGCAGAACCCGGCGCACCGGCCAGGCGACCAGGAACAGGATGGCGGCGAGCGCGCCCAGCCCGTACAGCCGCTCGCGCCACTCCCCATCCGCCAACACGATGCCGAAGGCCCGCCCGACGCGCTCCTGCACATAGGCCACCTGTTCCGGCAGGGCGGCCCAGGTGGCGGGCAGCAGCGGCACCGGGCCGCGCCGGACGATCTGCTCGGTGAGCTGGGTCATCCGCTGGTCGGCGGCGGTACGCAGCAGGATGTCGGCGCGGGTGACGATCAGCTCGGTCTGCTTGGTCCGCCCCTCCACCTCCGCGATGGTCTGGGACAGGCGCTTGCGCTCCGCGGCGATTCCCGCCTCCTCCGGCGGGGCGCCCTGGCCCGGCGGGGGACCCAGCGCGTCCAGCATGCGCTGGGCGGTGTCGCGGGCGGCGACCGCGGCGGCGCCGGCCTCCCGGACCTCGTTCTGGATCTTCGCCAGATCGGCGCGCAGCGTCTCGTATTCGGTGTTCGCCAGATCGCCCCCGGCGATGCGGTTGGCCGCCCTCTCCAAGGCGCTCTGCCATTGCGGCAGCCGGGTCTTGAAATCCGCCGCCGCTTCCGTTGCCGGAGCGGCGGTCTGGGCCAGGGCGGATGGAACGACGACGCCCGCCGCAAGCCCGCCGGAAAGCATCCAGGCCAACAGGAACTGGCCGATCCGGCGGCGGAAGGCGGAAGGAATCTGCATCACCGTTGGAAATCTCTTGTTGGCGATAGGCGGCGGTCCCGGCGAAGCGGGAAAAGGGATACCTATACTCTTCGGCGCCGCGGCAAAAGTATGACGCTTCGTGTCACCAGGATGTGACAGTGAGGTTCACAAGCGCACAGAGGCCCCCCGGAGAGCGCGCAGCCCGGCGTACGGACCGAGGGGACCCCGAGGCCGAACCACCACCGCCAACCATTGCATTGCCGGCGATGGCGGGACACCCGAATTCGGCGCTTCACACTTTAGCACACGCACCAGAGCGCGTCAGGCGGACATACTGAATTAACGATAGGTTGTGAAATCGAATTCGATTCGCAACCGATACTCGACGCATCCTATCGAATGGAGTAAGACCTTTCGATCGATACCGTCAGGCGGACGATCCTCTTGTGCCAGTTTGCCACACCGGACTGCGGTCACGCCTGCCATGCGATCAGGCTCGTCCGCGAGCACAGCCGCGGCCCCGTGGGGTTGGACGCGCGCGCCTATCTGATCCGGGTCGAACGCCGGCTGATGCAGTTCCATTGTGACGCTCCGCTGGGCATCCCGGTGGAGGCGCCGCCGCCCCGCAAGGCGGCTGAGTAAACGGCTGAGAAAACGGACCGCAGGCCCGGTCGCTCAGTCCCGCCGGGCGGAGGAATCCGGGCGGCTCCGATCCGGCTCACCACCCCGATCACGCTCCCGGCCACGATCCCGGTCCGTGGACGCCTCGTCGCGTTCCCGCTGGCGCTGCCATTGATCGAATTTCTCGGGATCGGTCACCAGATCGATGACGGACGGCTTCCGGCTGCTGTCGTCGCGCTGTTCGGGCATGAACACCTCCATCGCTGCACCACACCTGTCCTTTTGCATCAACAGCGCAAACGGCCCGGCGCACCAAGCCCCACAAGGGGAGAACCCCGCCGGCACAGCCCTGCTCCTTTGGCGTCCGGATTTTGACACAGCACGCCCCCGACCGAATCCTTAGCCTGCGACGGAGGTCAAGGCACGGTCGGGGGCGGAATGCTGCGGTTGGGAACATGGGTGAGATATGCGGGTCAGGAAGCACTCGTGGTCGCACGGACACTTGCCGGTGAACCGACCTACGATATCCGTCTGGCCGATGGCCGTCTCATCAAATACGCCGCCGGAAGCGATCTGGAGTTGATCGAGGAGAACGGGTCCCACTCCCCGGCCGCCTCGACCCGGCCACCCGGTTCCGGCCCCGGCGGTTCCAATCCGGGGGGAATGCAGTGACCCGCGACGACTTCCCCTATTCGCTCCAGCCCTACGCGACTCCCGACAGCGGCGGCGACGGCGTGCAGGAGTCCGATGCCTGGACCCTGGTGCTGTTCCGCGCCGCCGACGAGGCGGAGCGGCTGTGGTTCCGCGACCATGGCTTCGTCATGGAGGGCCGCCGCTGGGTCCGCCACGCGCGCCCCCTGGACAGCCCTGCGGAGGGGCCGGACTGCGACGATAAGGCCGAAGACGAGAAACCCGGCGATCAGGAGCCCGACGACAGGGAGCTTCCCACAGGCGGGCCAGCGCCGGACGTCACCACCTGACCTTCCGTTCCGGCGTCCGCGGCCTTTTCCTGTACCGGCGCCCCTGTTCGCGGACACGCACGCCCCATGCCCGACAGCCTCGACTTCGACCGGCCCGGCCTCCTCGCTCCGTCCGCCCCCCAGACCGCCCTGCTCCGGCGGCTGCGCCGCGCCGCGTCCGGCAACGTCCCGGCGCCGGAGGGTGTGACGCTTCTCCAGTCCCGGCAGCGCGACGTGACGGTCGGCGCCCATCTGACCCTGACCATTGATTGGGCGACGGAGGTGGAGGTCCGGCTGGGCGCGGAAATGGTGCGCTTCGCCATCTACTGCCGCAACGCCGCCGAACTGAACGCGACGCTGGCCCGCGACCTCGACGCCGAGGCGGCCTCGCTGGAGACAGCACACCGCTTCGCCACGCTGCTCGGCCCGCTGGACGAGCGGGCGGAGGCGATGTCCGCGGCGGAGGAGCCCTTGCCGCCACTGCCGTCGCTGCGCGGCCCCTATTACCTGCACGAGGTCTGCACCGGCTGCGACGGCGGCGGGGTGCGCGCCTGCGGTGGCGCGGGCTGCCGCGGCGGCAAGGTCAAATGCATCCACACCGCCACCGCCGAGGCCGACGCGCCGGAATGCGAGGAGTGCGGCGGGCGCGGCCAGCACCGCTGCCCGGTCTGCACGGGGGCCGGGGTGGTCGCCTGCGAGACCTGCGGCGGAGTCGGGCAGTTCACCCACATCCACCACCCCCGCCTGACGGCCCACCCGTCCTACAGCCTGACCACTCCTCCGGACGCCCCGGCGGCGGCGCGGATGGCGCTGGAAGAGGCCGGCTTCGCGGCGCTCGCCACCCCCACCGCCGCGACGGTGCGCCATGCCGGTACGCAGCTTGTGCACCAGCGCAGCGGCACGCTGACGGTGGTCACCCTGTCCTGCGACTGTGACGGCGTGCCGTTCGAGGTGGAAACCGTGGGGCCGGACGCCGACACCGCCGCTTTGCCGCCCTTCCTCGACGCGGTGCTGGCCCCGGTGGTGGCGCGCATCCGGGTACTGCCGCCCGCCGACGCCTTCGCCCTGGCCGGCGCCTACCGCCTGACCCGCTCCGTCGCCGAAGCGGTGCTGGACGGAAGCGAGCCCGACGCCGCGGCCATCGCGGCGGATCATGAGGGCTGCATCAGCCCCGCCTTCGTAACGGAAACCGCCGCCGTCCTGGCGGAGCGCTTCGCCGAGACCAGCCGCACCGCCGTGGCGCGGACCTGGATCGTCGCGGCGGGGCTGCTCGCCCTGGTGCTGCTTCTGGTGGCGGGGGTGGACGGTCCGGCGCTGCTGACCGGCGCGACGGCGGAGCAGCCCGCGCCCATGGCCCTGCGGCTGGGCTGGGACATCGGGCTTCCCGTCGCCGCGGGGCTGGGCCTGTGGGCGTTGGTGCGCGGGGTGGTGCGCGGGGCGCTGGCCGCGGCCTTCGGCGGGCCGGTCCACGCGCCGGGCCAGGGGCCCTGGCCGCTCGTTCTGCTGTCCGCCGCGGCGGTGATCCATCTCGGCCTGCTGACGTGGTGGAACGGAGGACCGGGATTCAATCGGCTGACCCACCGACTGGACGTGGAAGCCATCGCCCAGGGCCGCGCCCCGCTGCCCGCCCCGCGCGTCCTGACGCCGGAGGAGCGCATCATGGCCGCCCAGCGGGCGCTTGCCCGGCTGGGGCGCTATGACGGGGCCATCGACGGCAAGATGGGCGAAGGCACGCGGACGGGGCTCGCCAGCCTGACCGGGCTGGTCAATACGCCGCCGGGCGTGGCGCCGGACGACCCGCTGGACCTGGCGGTCGCCATCGCCGCCGACCGGGTGGCCGTCAACGTCCGGACACCGGAACTGTTGGTCGGGCCGGGCTGGAGCAACGCCACCCGCCTGCGCATGAGCCGGGACGACCAGCCGCTGGTCGCCGGGGCCTTCCTGGCGGCGCTTGCCGCCTCGGGGAAAGACGAGGCCGCGGCGGGCCAGGACTGGACTTCGGGCGACGGGTTGCGCTCCGGACGGATCACCGTAACGGGCCGCATCGCCGACCCGAAGGAGCGCGGGCGCCTGTGCTTCGCGCTGAGCCACGTCGTCACCACGCCCGCCGGACGGGACGCGGGCATGCCGCTGCGCACCTGCCGGACCGCCGGGAACTGGACGCTGGAAGAGTAAGGTGAGCATGGCCCGCTGCGCGCGGGCATGAAAAAGGGGCCTGAGAAGGCCCCGCTTTTCGATACTGCTTGTGATACTGGCCGGCGTTCCGCCGGAGGAAGATGGTGCGGTCGAGAAGACTCGAACTTCCACAGCATTTCTGCCACAGCGACCTCAACGCTGCGCGTCTACCAATTCCGCCACGACCGCTACTTCGACAACCGAATGGACCGGACGCAAGCATCCAAGCCATTGAAATCGCTTATCTATCCTAAGCGGGACGTTACGCGGCGCCGTATCGGATTGCAACAACTTTCTTATGGTTGAGAGCAAGCCGCCAACAGGCCGCACCGGCCCGCACGCACACGCATCCGTGCGCGCCGCGCCCTGTTATCGCATTCCCCACGGATAAGCAAGCGGCTTGCATCCGCCGTCCATACCTACACCAACCGTCTTCCGTCACCGGCGTCGAACAGGTGGGCCGCCGTTGGCGGCAGGCGCAGCGGCAGAATGTCGCCCGGCTTCGCGGCCACGCGCTCGCGGAACACGCCGACGAAGGGCTGGCCGGCGAGTTGCCCCACCACCTGCGTTTCGGAACCGGTCGGCTCCACCACCGCCACCTCCAGGGCGGCCTCCGCCTCCGGATCGATCAAGGCGTGTTCCGGGCGCAGACCCAGCACCGCCGGGCGCCCGTCCGCCCCCGGCGGCACCGCGGCCAGCGGCAGGGACGGGCCGCCGTCCAGATGGAAGGAAGCGCTGCCGTTTACCGCGATCCGCCCGGTGAGGAAGTTCATGGCCGGCGACCCGATGAAGCCGGCGACGAAGCGGTTGGCCGGACGGTCGTAGAGGTCCAGCGGCGCCCCCGCCTGCTCGACCCGCCCGTCGCGCATCACGACGATCCGGTCGGCCATGGTCATCGCCTCGATCTGGTCGTGGGTGACGTAGATGGCGCTGGTGCGCAGGCGCTGGTGCAGGGCCTTGATTTCCGCGCGCATCTGCACGCGCAGCTTGGCGTCCAGGTTGGACAGCGGCTCGTCGAACAGGAAGAGTTGCGGGTTGCGCACGATGGCCCGGCCCATGGCGACGCGCTGCCGCTGCCCGCCCGACAACTGGCCGGGGCGCCGGTCGAGCAGCGCCGACAGCGCCAGAACCTCCGCCGCACGCGCCACCCGTGCCGCGATCTCCCCTCGGTCCACCCCCTTCAGCGTCAGGGCGAAGCCCAAATTCTGGGCCACCGTCATGTGCGGATAGAGCGCGTAGTTCTGGAACACCATCGCGATGTCCCGGTCCTTCGGCGGCACGTCGTTGACGAGGCGTCCGCCGATGCGGATTTCGCCCTCCCCCGCCTCCTCCAGCCCGGCGATCATGCGCAGAAGCGTGGACTTGCCGCAGCCGCTCGGCCCGACCAGCGCCACGAACTCCCCGTCGGCGATGTCGATCGACACGCCGTGGAGCACCGGCGTGCTGCCGTAGGACTTGCGGAGGTCCCGGATGGTCACGGACGCCATGGCGGTTTCCTCCCCCTCAATCCTTCAGGCCGCCCGCGGTCAGCCCGCGGACGAGGTATTTGCGGACCAGCAGCGTGAAGGCCAGCACCGGCAGCATCACCAGTGTGCCGGCGGCGGCGATCTTCCCCCACTCCCACCCCTCGTACTGGAGGAAGTTGGTGATGGCGACCGGCGCCGTGACGGCGTTGGTGCGTGTCAAAATCAGCGCGAAGAAGAAGTCGTTCCAGGAGAAGATGAAGCAGAACACCGCCGTCGCCGCCAGACCGGGGGCCGCCAGCGGCAGCGTGACCCGCCGGAACGCCTGCCACACGCCGCAGCCGTCGATCCAGGCGGCCTCTTCCAACGACCGGGGAATGGCCGCGAAGAAGGTCTGCATGAACCAGACGACGATGGAGATGTTGAAGGTCATGTAGATCAGCGCCAGCCCGACGACCGAATCCTGCAACCCCACCCAGCGGTAGGCCAGGAAGAAGGGAATCGTCAAAGCGATGGGCGGGGCCATGCGCGTGGCGAGAATCCACAGCGCCACCCGGTTCCGCGCCCGGAAGCGCCAGCGCGTCAGCACATAGGCCGCCGGAACCCCCAGAGCCAGCGAAGCCGCCGTGGACAGGCTGCTGACCAGTACGCTGTTCAGGAAGGATTTCGGGAAATGGCCCTGCCAGAGCGCCGCGAAATTCTCCAGCGTCGGCAGGAAGAGAACCGCGCCGTCCAGCACCGCGTCGGCGGGGCGCAGCGCCATCTGGACCATCCAGGCGAAGGGGAACAGCACCGCCAGCAGCAGCGCCAGCGCCGCCGCGTGAAGGCCGATGCGGTGCCGCCGCCAGCGCGGCGGATGCACCCGTCCGGGCCACGCCCCGATCCGGGCGAGAATGGGAGCCGTCGCTGCCCGCGTCGCGTCAGTCATGCTGCACCTCGTTCCATCCCAGGCGGCTCACCAGCCAACTGACGGCGAAGACGCCGCCGAGCATGATGACCGCGATGGCGCTCGCGTAACCCCAGTAGGAGAAGTTGAACGCCTCGATGAAGCCATAGAAGTTGGTGACCTCCGTCGCGGTGCCCGGCCCGCCGTTGGTCAGGACGTAGATCAGCGGAAATGCCTTCAGGCTGTCGATCAGCCGGAACAGGCCGCAGACGACCAGCGCCGGGCGCAGATAGGCCAGGACGATGTGGCGGAACACCTGCCAGCGGTTCGCCCCGTCGATCCGCGCCGCCTCCAGCGGCTCGTCGGGGATCAGTTGCAGCGTCGCCAGCACCATCAGCATGGTGAAGGGAAACCACTGCCACGTTTCCGCCACCGCGATGGCCCAGATCGCCAGCGCCGGGTCGGTGATCAGGGAGTCGATCGGCAGGCCCACCTCCTCCAGCAGCCGGTGCAGCGGGCTGACGTCCGGCGTGTAGAGGATCTTCCAGATCAGCGCGACCACGATGGGCGGCAGCACCATCGGCACCAGGAAGGCGGTGCGGATCGCCTCGAAGAAGCGGGCGCGGACGTTCAGCAGCAGGGCCACCCCCAGCCCCACCGCCAATTGCAGCCCCACGCTGGTCGCCGACAGGTGAAGCTGCAACAGGACCGAATTGTGGAACCGCCCGTCCCGCAGCAGGTCCCGGTAATTGCCCAGCGGGTCGGTGAAGTCGAAGACCGTGCTGGGGTTGACGAGGCTGAGCGGGGTCAGGCTGACGCCCAGCAGGAACAGCCCCGGCAGCAGCGTGATGCCCCCCAGCACCACGAGCGCCGGAAGCAGCCCCGCCAGATAGGCGCGGCGGCGGCTCCGCTCCCATCCGGCAACCGCAAGGGCCGGTTTCAGAAAGGCCATGGTCGCGCCCTCCCCCGCATCCGGTCCGTCAGATGGACACGCCGGCGCGCCGCAGGTCGGTGATCGACCCGGCCTGCGCCTGCTCGATGGCCTGCTTCGGCGAAAGCTGGCCGGAAACGATGTTGGCGATGGCCTTGTTCAATTGCTGGTCCACCTGCGGATAGACCGGCACCGTGCGGTACTTCATGTGCCCCTGCTTCGCCGCCAGATCGACGGCGGAGGAGATGAGTTCCGAGAGGTCGTATCCGTTCAGCGAGGTGATCCGCTTGAACTCCGCGGACTCGAAATCCGAACGCCGGGTCGGCGAGGCGTAGCGTTCCTCCGCGATGGCGCGGCGGGTGTTCTTCTTGGACAACGCCCACTGGATGAAGGCCCAGGCCGCGTCCTTGTTCTTCGACGCCGCCGGGATGCCCAGCCCGTGGGTGGCGACGCCGGGGAAGCGTCCGGCGGGGCCGCGCACCACTTGGCTGTAGGCGACGGTCGAGGCCGTCTTGCTGTTCGGTCCGCCGACCTGCGACAGATAGGTCTGCCCGATGGCCGAATAGTTGGCCCGCCCGTTCTGAAGCGCCTGGAGCGTCTGGTCCTCCGTGTAGGACAGCACGCCGTTCGGGCCGAACTCCTTCAGAATCCGCGCGAAATACTCCGCGGCGGCGACGACTTCCGGCGTGTCGAGCACCGGCGTCAGGTCGTCCGGCGGGTTGCGGAAGACGTTGCCGCCGAAGGCTTGCAGGAAGGGCACGAAGGTCCAGCCGTAATGGTTGTCGGTGACGAAACCCGCCACCTTCTCCTTCCCGTGCACGGCCTTCAGCGCGGTGACCAGCTCGTCCGTCGTATCGGGCAGGCCGAGGCCGGCGTTCTTGAACAGGTCGAAGCGCGACGCCCCGGAAATGAAGGTGTCCACGGTCCATGGAATGCCGTAGAGCCGCCCGGCCTTGTCGCTTTCCGGCGCCCGCAGGCCCGGCAGGAAGTCCTCCACGTCCCAGTCGGACGGCGTGCGGTTCGCGTCGCGGATGTAGTCGTCGAGCGGCGTGAACCAACCGGCGCCGATCCAGCGGCTGGAATAGATGAAGGTGATGTTCAGCACGTCGTAGGCGGAACCGCCCGTGGACAGTTCCAGGTCGGCGCGCTGGTTGTAGACCGCGAAGGCCGGCGTGTCGTAGACGACCTTGGCGCCCGTCGCCTCCTCGAATTCCGGCAGCCATTTGGTCAGGATGCGGGCGAAGGGCGCGTTGAAGGTGGAGACGTTCAGCGTCACCCCGGCAAAAGGCTTGGCCCCGCCGTAAACCGGCGCCTTGCCCGGAAGCAGCAGGCCGCCGCCGAACGCCGCGGCCCCCGCCAGCAGACGGCGACGGGAAAATTGATGCGTCAAGGCCATGGAAATGCTCCGTATCGAATTCAGCGAAGAATGGACGAGTGATTGAAGGATGCGGGACGGTCAGGCGGCGGCGATGGATGGAGAGACGGACTGCGGCGGCGTGACCGAGCGCAGGAAGCTCCGCCGGCCATCCACCGCGACCGGCGGTTCCCCGGCCACGGTGACGCGGCGGACGATGCGCGGCTGTTCGTCGTAATCGTCCACGGCCCGGTGCTGGGTCGCCCGGTTGTCCCACACCGCGACGTCTCCGACCGCCCAGCGCCAGCGCACCACGTTCTCCGGGCGGGTGACGTGGTTCTGGAACAGTTCCAGCAGCAGGCGGGAGTCGGTGCTGGGAAGCCCGACGATCCGCTGCACGAAATGGCCGAGGATCAGCGACCGCTCGCCGGTTTCCGGATGGACATGAACGAGCGGGTGCTCCGTCTCGTAACGGGTGGAGGTGAAGACGGTCCGGTAGCGGTGAAGCCCCTGCTCCGACGTGCTTTGCCGGTCGCCGACGTAATCGTAGACGTTGGAATGCAGCGCCCACAGCCGGTCCGCCAGATCGCGCAGGGCGGGCGACAGTTCGGCATAGGCGGCGGCGGTGTTGGCCCACAGCGTGTCGCCGCCGCGCTCCGGCGCGGTGACGCTGCGCAGGATGGAGATGGCGGGATAGCCGGGAACGAAGGTTACGTCGGTGTGCCAGGAGCTGGCGCGCTCGCCCCGGCTGCCGTCCACGTCCAGAATGTTGGCGGTTCCCGCCAGGGACGGCACCGTCGGATGCGGCACGAGGCTGCCGAACAGACGCCCGAACGCCTCCTGCCCGGCCTCGCCCAGATGGGTCTGGTCGCGGAAGAACAGAACCTTGTAACGGCCCAGAGCCTGCCGGATGGTCCGCAGAACCGCCGGCTGAAGGTCGCCGGACAGACGGATGCCATGAACTTCTGCCCCGATACGGCCCGCGATGGGGCGGATGTCGAGGCGGGCAGCGGCGGTGCCGATGGCATCGGCGGGTGCGAGTTGAGTCATCGTATCATCCCTTCCTGATATTCCGGCCTTCGCGATTTGGCCTTCGCGTTCTGGCCGTCTTCTTGGCCCGCGCGGTTGCGGCTGATGCACCGGCAGGACCATGGGCAAGGCGCGGCCATCCGCCGCCTCCACCTGGGCGCTCCGGGGATTGCTTCGGAAACGATGCGGCGGTCAGCCGCGCCGACAGCCGCTGATGCCCGTCGGGCGAGGCGCGGCCCGAGGCTCGAGCGCGGTATGGGGATCGGCAACGATGGGCATGTCCGGTCACTCCATTGAGGACCCACGACCGGGATCGTGGCGCTTTAGCGGTTGATGACGCGGCGCAAGCTGCGATTCAAATTGCCGCGGCCGGTTGCGATGAAAGCCGACGCCATAAATCTAGTATCTCTATATTCAATTGGTCAACAGGTCAGTTGTTTATTATGTTGAAAATTTATTTTGCCGACTTACTAATGTTGTTTATGGATGCGCGAACCCTCACCCGGTCGAAGGCACAACACCTCACACCTTCAGGTGACGGCGCACGGCCAAGGCGGCGTGCAGGACGGCGCGGTCCGCCTGATCGACCAGACGGGTCATGGTGGCGAAGGAATGGGGAAGCCCGTCATAGACGGCGAGCCGGTGGGGAACGCCCGCTTCGGCCAGCCGCTCCGCCAGACGGAGGGTGTCGTCGCGCAGGCAGTCGAGATCCGCCGCCAGAAGAAGCAGTGGGGGAAGCCCGTGCAGGTCGGCCCGCAGCGGCGCGGCGCGGGGATCGTCGGGGGTGGCGGCGCTGCCGAGATACTGTTGCCAGTACCAGCGCATCCGCGCCGTGGTCAGCCCGTACCGCCCGTCGCCGAACCGGCGGTGCGACACCGTGTCGAAATCATGGGCGAACATGCCGTAGAACAGCAGCCCGAAGGTCACGCGCGGTTCCCCCGGCGCGCGGGCGGCCAGGGCGAGGCCGAGCGCGAGGTTGGCTCCGGCGGAATCGCCGCCCACGGCGATCCGGTCCGGGTCGATCCCATGCGCGGCCCCCGCCCCGGCGACCCAGCGCAGGGCGGCCAGCGCCTCCTCATGCTGGTGCGGGAAGCGGCGCTCCGGCGCCAGGCTGTAACGCACCGCGCAGACCACGGCGCCGCTGTGAAAGGCCAGCAGCCGCAGCAGCCGGTCATGGGTGTCCACGCTGTTCACGACGAAGCCGCCGCCGTGGAAATAGACCAGGACGGGCAACCGCTCCGCCCCGCGGTCCGCCGGGCGGTAGAGCCGCAACGGCAGCGGGCCGGCGGGACCGGCCACGGTCACCTCCTCCACATCCGCGGGAACCGGCGTGTGTCCGTTCAGAAAGGCGTGGTAGCGCTCCGCCGCCGCGCGGGCCTGGGCGAGCGGGAGGCTCAACGGATCGACGGGGGCCGCGCCCAGGCGAACCGCCGCCTCGTTCATGGCAGTCACCTGAGGGTCGAGGCAATCCACCGCGGGACGCAGAATCGTGTCCGGCATGACATCCTCCTTCTGCACCGGGCTCTTTCTCCACCGGGGCGACGGCGAACAGCCGCGCTGACCGGGAGCGGTGCCGGCCCACCGGAGATGCCTCCGGCTGCCGGACGGAAATCAACACTGGACGTCATGATAGACGCATTAAATCTATCATGCAAATAGGTTTTTAATTCATGTTAGACATTATTGTTTTGTTGTTATGTGGAAAGGCCGCTCCCCGCGCTTTGGCGGACGAGTGTCAGCGCGGCATCGGCGCATTGGTTGCGCAGTTCGGGCACTGCCGTCATCTCCCAGAAAGGCGCGCGGCTGACCGGGCCGAGGGCGAAGAGACGGTCGGACGCCGCCCCGTCCTCGCCGATCAGCGCCCCCTCCTCCGTGACGTCGAGGCCGAGGCGCAGCGGGTCGGGGCGCGCCAGCCCGCGCTGGAGCAAGGCGCGCATCAAGGGGTGGCGGATGCGCCCGAAATCGCACTCGGTGCCGGTGGCGTTGACGATGGCGCCCACCGTCCGCGTCCAGAGTGCCTCTTCGGCGCCGCGCGCGCGGACCGTCGCCTCCACCCCCTCGGGCGTCAGGGCCAGCCCCTTCAACCGTCCGGCGCGGACGGTCAGGCGGCCGCTTTCGCGCAGGGACTCGATGCGGGCGGCCACCTCCGGGGCCATGCGGTGGCGGTGGATCTCCCAATAGGGCCGGGCGTGGCGCAGGAAGCGCCGCCGCTCCTCCATCGGCAGGTGTTTCCAGATCAGCGGGTGAAAGGGCCGCATGGCGTCGAAGGCGGCACGCCAATCCGACCCGTCCTCCCGCGCGCGGCGGACGTCGGCCTTCAGCGCGATCAGCACGTCCAGCACCGTGCCGGGCATCGCCTGGGGATGGACGAAGCTCTTGAAGGGGCGCGTCTCCAAATGGGTCGTGGGAAGCAGGCCACGGCGCGACACCGCCAGGATGGGAGCGCGGTGCCCCTGATCCTCCAGCGACAGCACCACATCCACCATCGTCAGTCCGGTGCCCAGGATCAGGACCGGGGCGTCCGGGTCGATGGCGGCGACGGCCTCGCCGTTCCACGGATCGCCGATGAAGCGGTCCGACGCGAAGACCTCGGGCGCCGCAACGGGCGGCGGCGAGGGCGGGAAATGCCCGACGCAAAGCACCGCCCGGTCCACCACGAGGCTGTCCCCGCTGCCGAATTGCAGACGAACGCCACCACCCGCAACGCCATCCACCGCCGCATCGACCACCTCCGCCCGCAGGGTGTCCAGGGTCACATGGGCGGGGGCCTCCGCCTGGGCCTCCCGCAGCACCTCCTGGATGTACTCTCCGTAGAGCCGGCGCGACACGAAGGCGTGGCCGCTGGGCGGCACGTCGCCGCCGGGACCCTTGGACCACAGCCAGCGCAGGAAATGGCTCGGGTCGTCGGGATCGGCGCTCATGTTGTAGGCGCGCACATTCAACACATGCGCGGAACTGTCCGTGGAATAGGCCAGCCCGGCGCCCAGCGTGCCGGCGCGTTCGATCAGGTGGATGCGCGTCGGCTCATCCGCCTTGCGCAGGAGATGAGCCGCCAGGATACTGCCGGTGAATCCGGCGCCGACGATGGCGATGCTGTGCGCGGTATCGTGGGACGGCATTCCGGTCGTTCCTCTCCCTGTGTCCAGCCCCCCTGGAGGGCGCTGCCGAATTCGCGTCATTAGAGCACCACAAATCCCTATTTAACAAGTTGGCTTATGTATGCATGTATGTATTTTCATGTGAAGTATATCACAAAGAACATTTGGTGTTTGTTGATATCATCCTCCCAACGGCAGGAGACAGACCGGAGAATGACCATGGGCAAGCGCGCACCGTACGTCGTCGGCATCACCGACCACATGATTCCCCCGCCCGACCTGGAGGCGGCGGTCCTGGACGGCATTGCCGAGGTGGATTTCCTCGACACGCGGCGGGAGGCGGACCTGGACCCCGAACGGCTCGCACGGCTGGACGCTCTGCTGGTCTGGAGCACTCCCATCGGCCCGGCCACGGTGGCGAAGCTGCCGCGCTGCCGGGTGGTGGTGCGGTTCGGGGTCGGCTACGACAAGGTCGACGTGGCGGCGCTGGAGGCCGCGGGCATCCCCTTCTGCAACAACCCGGACTATGGGACGGAGGAGGTGGCCGACCATGCCGTCTCCCTGCTGCTCTCCCTTCAGCGCCGGTTGTGGGAGCATGACGCCCGCGCCCGCACCTACGGCACGACGTGGCAGGACAACACGCTGACCCCGCTGCGGCGCTCCAGCGCGGCGACGGTGGGCGTCGTGGGTGTGGGGCGGATCGGCACCGCGGTGGTGAACCGGCTGAAGCCCTTCGGCTACCGCATCCTGGGCTACGATCCGTACCAGCCAGCCGGCCATGAGAAGGCTGTCGGCTACCGCCGCGTCCGCCGGCTGGAGGACCTGCTGGCCGAGGCCGACATCGTGACCTTCCACTGCCCGTTGACGCCGGAAACCCGTGGCCTGATCGGTCGCGAGTTCCTGGCGAAACTGAAGCCCGGCGCCCTGCTGGTGAACACGGCGCGCGGCGCGATGTTCGCCGGTCTGGACCCGCTGGAGGAGGCGCTGCGCAGCGGGCATCTGGCCGCCGTCGGCACGGACGTTCTGCCGACCGAGCCGCCGGCCCCGCACCCCTTGCTGGACGCTTGGCGCAAGCGGGAACCCTGGCTTGAGGGGCGGCTCGTGATCACGCCGCACAACGCCTTCCATTCCGACGAGGCGGCCATCGAGTTGCGGCGCAACGCCGCCGAAACCGTGCGCCTGTTCCTGGAGGATGGGATGCTGCGCAACCGCATCCTGCCCTGACCGCCGCCGTCAGGTCCCCAGAAAGGCCGGAACGTCGAGGCCGAGCGCGCCCCCGATCCCGTGCAGGGCGCGCACGGTGTCGGGGTCGAGCGTGATGCCCCGCTCCGCCGCCAGCGCCCGGCTTTCCCGCTCCGGTCCGCCGGGCACCAGCACGCTGCCGCCGGGGGCCGGCGGGGTCTCCTGAATGTAGTCCAGCACGGCGTCGGTCAGCGCCTGCCAGCCCCCGTTCTCGGAATCAACCACCCGCGACGGGTCGATCAGGAAGGCCAGCGCGTTGTTCACCACCCGTCCGGGACGAAGGTTTTCCGGCAGGGCCGGCAACCCGCCGGCCAGCGCCCCGGCCAGGATCTCGCAGGCGAGCGCCAGCCCGTAGCCCTTATGCCCGCCGAAGGGCAGGATCGCGCCGGTCGGGTCGCGGAACATCACGCCGGGGTCGCGCGTCGGTTCGCCCCGCTCGTCGATCAGCAGGCCGTCGCCGACCTCCTTCCCGGAAGCGGCGGCGACCCGGCACTTGTTGGCCGCCACCGCGCTGGTCGCGAAATCCAGCAGAAAGGGCGGATGCCGCGGCGTGGCGGGAACGGCGATGCAGATCGGGTTGGTGCCCAGCCGCGGCCGCCCGCCGCCGTGGGGCGCCGCCAGCGGGCGGCTGACCACGTTGACGAAGAAGACGCCGATCAGACCCGCCGCGATGCACTGCTCGCCATAGGAGCCGACGCGCCCGATGTGATGGGCGTTGCGCAGGGCGAGCACGCAGGCCCCGCCCGCCTTGGCCCGCGCGATGGCGAGGTCCGTCGCCTCCCGCGCGATCACCTGCCCATAGCCGACATCCCCGTCCACCACCAGGAAGGGCGCCTCGTCGCGGACGATTCGGGCGTGCCGGTTGGGTTGCAGATGGCCCAGTTCCAGGCTTTTCGCGTAGACGGCGATCTGGCACACGCCATGGCTGGCGTGGCCGGTGGCGTCGGCCTCCACGAGGTTGGCGGCGACGATGGCCGCCTCCTCCGGGCGGCTGCCGGACCGTTGCAGGATGGCGTCCAGCAGCGCCACCAGACGGTCCGCGGCATAGGGTCCGCTCATGCTCGGAAGGCCGAATAGTCGATGGGCCGGTGGCGGTCGAGCGTCCGGCCCACCGGCGGCAGCGGGTATTTCAGCCCGGTCGCGCAATTGAACAGCACGGCGCGCTCGTCGCGGCCCACCCGTCCATCGGCCAGCGCCTGCTTGTAGGCGGCGTAGGTCGCGGCCCCTTCGGGGCAGAGCAGGTAGCCCTCCTCCCGCGCCGCCTCGTCCAGAGCGGCCTGGATGGCCTCGTCCGGCACGGCGACGGCGAAGCCGCCGCTTTCCCGCACGGCGCGCAGGATCAGGAAATCGCCGACCGCCTGCGGCACGCGGATGCCCGACGCGATGGTGTGCGCGTCCTGCCAGCGTGGGGCGTGCTCCTCCCCTTCCTCCCAGGCGCGGACCATCGGGGCGCAGCCGGCGGCCTGCACCGCAACCATGCGCGGGCGCTTGGAGCCGATGAAGCCGATGGCCTCCAGTTCCGCGAAAGCCTTCCACATGCCGATCAGGCCGGTGCCGCCGCCGGTCGGGTAGAAGATCACGTCCGGCACCTCCCAGCCGAGTTGCTCGGCCAGTTCCAGACCCATGGTCTTCTTGCCCTCGATCCGGTAGGGCTCCTTCAGGGTGGAGACGTCGAACCAACCGACCTTGGCCTTGCCCTCCCCCACGATCTTGCCGCAGTCGTCGATCAGCCCGTTGACCCGGTAGACGGTGGCGCCCTGGAGTTCGATCTCGGAGACGTTCACCTCCGGCGTATCCTCCGGGCAGAAGATCGTCGTCCGGATGCCCGCCCGCGTGGCGTAGGCGGCCAGCGCGGCCCCGGCGTTGCCGTTGGTCGGCATGGCCATGTGCCCGATCCCGAAGGCTTTCGCCATGGACACCGCCATGACCAGCCCGCGCGCCTTGAAGAAGCCGGTGGGCAGCCGCCCCTCGTCCTTCACCAGCAGTTCCGCCGCCCCCAGCTTCGCGGCGAGCTTCGGCAGCGGGACCAGCGGGGTCACCGCCTCGCCCAGGCTGACGATGTCCTCCACCCGGCGCACCGGCAGCAGTTCGCGGTAGCGCCACAAATCCTGCGGGCGTTCGGCCAGCGCGTCCTTGCTCAGCGCCGCCCGCACCCCCTCCAGGTCGTAGCGGACCAGCAGCGGCTTTCCGGCCTTGGACAGGTTATGAACGGTGTCCGCCTCATACCGCTCGCCGGTGTAGGCGCATTCCAGATGGGTGACGAAGGTCGGGCGCTCGGTGGTCAGGTTGGCGTCGAAAGGCACAGACGGGTTCCCTTGCTCGGAAGGCTTAACGGACCATGCCCCACTTGCGGACGGTGTGGGTCTCGATCCAGCGGAAGACGACGTTCTCGACGACGAGGCCGATCAGAATGACGGTGACGAGACCGGCGAACACCTTGTCGATGTACAGCTCGTTGCGGTTCTGGAAGATGAACCAGCCCAGCCCGCCCTTGCCCGACGACACGCCGAACACCAGCTCCGCCGCGATCAGCGTGCGCCAGGCGAAGGCCCAGCCGACCTTCAGCCCGGTCAGGATGGCCGGGAAAGCCGCCGGAATCAGCATGGTGACGACGTAGCGGATTCCGGTCAGCCCATAATTCCGCCCGGCCATGCGCAGCGTCTCCGACACCGAGGTGAAGCCGGCGTGCGTGTTCAGGGCCAGCGGCCACAGCACCGCGTGGACCAGCACGAAGGTCAGGCTGACCGCCCCCAGCCCGAACCACAGCATGGCGATGGGCAAAAGCGCGATGGCCGGCAGCGGGTTGAACATGGAGGTCAGCGTGGACAGCACGTCGTTGCCGATGCGCGTGGACACGGCGAAGCTGGTCAGCGCCACGGCCAGGACCACGGCGACGGCGTAGCCCTTCAGCAGGACCGACAGCGACACCCAGGCCATCGACAGCAGGTTTTCCCGCCAAATTCCCTCCCACAGCGCCGTGACGGTGGCGGCGAAGGTGGGGAACATCAGCGGGTTGTTCTGCCACGTCGCGGCGACCTGCCAAAGCAGCGCCACCGCGGCCAGGACGGCGAAGCGGCGGAGCACGGTGACGTTGCCGATCCGCTCCCACAGGGACAGCGGGCGGGCCACGTCGCCGATGGGGCCGGTGGTCGCGACCGTCAGCTCGTATTCCGGACGGACGGGCGGAACGCGGCGGCCCTGCGGCGCCGGGGACAGGGCGGTCATGCGCGCGCGCCCTTCACCGTTTCCACCTCGTCGGCGAACAGCATGGTGTGGACGCGCTGGGCGGTGTCCTGAAAGTCCGGGCTGCCCATGGAGTAATGGTCGTAGCCGTCGCAATTCAACTCCGCCTTCACCTGCCCCGGATGCGGCGACAGCACCAGGATGCGGGAGCCGACGACCAGCGCCTCCTCGATCGAATGCGTCACGAACAGCACGGTGAAGCGCAGATCGTCCCAGAGCTGGAGCAGCTCCTCCTGCATCTTGCGGCGGGTCAGCGCGTCCAGCGCCGCGAAGGGCTCGTCCATCAGCAGGATGTCCGGCTCCATCGCCATGGCTCGGGCGATGGCGACGCGCTGCTTCATCCCACCCGACAGCATGTGCGGATGCACGTCGGCGAACTTGGACAGGTTCACCCGCGCGATGCAATCCAGCGCCTTCTCCTCGGCCTCCCGACGCGATGCCTTCCCGCTGGCGAGCAGCGGGAACATGACGTTCTGCTTCACCGTCTTCCAGGGCGGAAGCTGGTCGAATTCCTGGAACACCATCATGCGGTCCGGCCCCGGCCCGGTCACCGCCCGCCCGTTCAGGCGGATGGCGCCCTCGACCGGCTGGAGGAAGCCCCCCACCGCCTTCAACAGCGTGGACTTGCCGCAGCCGGACGGTCCCAGCAAGACGTAGCGCTCGGCCTCGAACACCTGGAAATCGACGCGGTAGGTCGCGGTGACGAGGTGGCGGCGCGTCTTGTACTGAAGCGTCACGCCGGACACGTCCAGCAAAGGGCGTTCGGAAACGCTGGCGGTGTCCACGCTGTCGGGATAGGTGAGGGCGTTCATCGGATCAGCTCCCGGTTTCGCCGTGCAGGTCTTCGAAAAAGAGATCCTTCCAGGAGGCCGGCTTGTTCTTGATCGCCCCGACCTTGTTCAGGAAGCCGGCGTAGACGCCGATGCGGCTCGGCGCGACCGTGTACTGGATGTCCTTGTCGCCCAGGATGCCGGCGACGAAGCTCTTGTCCAATTCGCCCTTGTTCAGAGCCAGATAAATGTCCGCCGCCGTCGAATGGTCGGCGTTGATGAGGGCCGTCGCCTCCTTCAGCGCGCCGAGGAACGCCTGATAGGTCTTGGGGTTGTTGGCCCGGAAGGCGTC
Source organism: Pseudomonadota bacterium (assembly GCA_023411035.1). Taxonomy (GTDB): domain Bacteria; phylum Pseudomonadota; class Alphaproteobacteria; order Azospirillales; family Azospirillaceae; genus Azospirillum. Next base: position 34,501 of record JAEYPE010000021.1, on the reverse strand, counting down.
CTTGGCCCAGATCAGGTTGAAGGTGTGCGGACCGCCAAGCACGTCATAGGAACTGAAGACCTTGCGGATCTTCGGGTCCAGAAGCTGCTGGTACTGGAAGGGCGGCCCGGACAGGTGCCCCGTGATCTCGGCAGCGCCGGACAGCAGGGCCGCATTGGCGTCCGGGTGCGGCAGCGAGACGGTCAGCTTGTCCAGCGCGTCGAACTTGCCTTCCCCGAACGCCTGTTCGGCGGCGATCTGGAGCGTGCGGGACTGAATGGAGACCTTGACCGCCGGAAGGGCGATCTTGTCCTTGTCCGTAAAGTCCTTCAGCGACTTCACGTTCGGGTTGTTGGTGTTGAGAAAGATCGGCATGTTGTTCAGGGCCGCGATGGCCCGCACATTCGCGCTGCCCCTGGTGCGGTCCCAGATGGTCAGCAGCGGGCCGACACCGCCCGAGCCCAGGTCGATGCTGTCGGACAGCAGCGCGTCGTTCATCGCCGCGCCGCCGCCGAGCTGCACCCACTCCACGCTGATGTCCAGCCCCAGTTCCTTGCCGTGCTTCTCGATCAGCTTCTGGTGGCGCAGCACATGCAGCGGCAGATAGCCCAGCCCATACTGTTCGGCGATCCGTATCCGGCCTTCCGCCGCCGCCGGACCGGCCAGCGCAACCGCCGCGACCCCCAGCCCGGCCAAAGCGCAGAGCGCACGGCGGATGAAACGACCTGAATGAAACATACGGACCTCCAATAAGTTTTACCCAAACTCTAGTAGGGAAATGACATCACGATTTCACCAATGAATCAACCAGGAAAATCGCCCTCAAATACAGATATTAAATGTTGTATATGGGTACAAAATCGCGGAGCCGGCGCGCAGGCCCGTCGGCTCCGCGAAGTTCCGGTGCGGCACGGGGGCGTGGACCCACGCGCCGGAACCGGCTGGACGTCAGGCGGCGAGGCTCGGCTTGCGGCCAAGCACACGGGTCACGCTGGGGCGGCCATCGACACCGACCACCAGGTCGCCGGCCACCGTCGTGCGGCGGACGACGCGGGGACGATCGCCGTAATCGTCCACGGCGCGGTGGATGGTGGCCCGGTTGTCCCAGATCGCCACGTCGCCCGGCGACCAGTGCCAGCGCAAGGTGTTTTCCGGACGGGTGGCGTGATCGGTGAAGATGCCGATCAGACGGTTGGAGTCGGAGGTGCCGAAGCCGACCAGCCGTTGCAGGAAATGCCCGACCAGCAGTGTGCGCTCCCCGGTCACCGGATGAACGGAGACCAGCGGATGCTCCGTCTCGTAGACGGTGGAGGTGAAGATCTCGTTGAAGCGCTTCAACCCGTCCTCACGAACGTTCCCGCGGTCGCCCACATAGTCGTACTGGTTGGTGTGGATCGCCCGCAGCTTGTCGGCCAGCTCGCGCAGCGGCTCGGGCAGTTCGGCGTAGGCCGCCACCGTGTTGCCCCACAGCGTGTCGCCGCCGCGCTCCGGCAATTCGTGCGGGCGCAGGATGGTGATGCTGGGATAGGCGTCGAGGAAGGTGATGTCCGCGTGCCAGGAGCTGGCGCGCTCCCCGCGGGAGCCGTCCACGTCCAGAATGCCTTCGGTCCCGCCCAGCGACGGGACGGTCGGATGGCCGACCAGCTTGCCCCACAGCCGCCCGAACGCCTCCTGCTGGGCATCGTCGATGTGGTGCTGGTCGCGGACGAAGATCACCTTGTACTCGTAAACGGCGTCCTGGATCGCCTTCAGCGTGGCCGGGTGCAGATCGCCGGACAGGGTGACGCCGCGCACTTCGGCGCCGATGTTGCCATTGATGGGCTTGATGTCGAAACCGGTGGGAAGGCTCATCGGACAGGCTCCATTATGAGATAAGGAATGACGGAAAGTCGGTGAACGGACAGAAGAAGGACCGGCGCCGGCTCAGCTCCCCGCTTCGCCGTGCAGGATGGGGAAGGTGTAGTCTTTCCAGGACGCCGGCTTGTTCCTGATCGAGCCGACGCGGTGCATGAAGTCGGCGATCACGCCCGTGTTGTGCGGGACCTGGGAATAGCTGATGTCCGGGTTGTTCAGCAGCGCCACGACCTCGTCCCGGGTCAGCCTGCTGCGCTCCTCCGCCAGATAGATGCGGGCGGCTTCGGCCTTGTCGCGCTTGATCAGCGCGAAGCCGTCGTTCAGCGCCTTCACCACGGCGGCGGTGAGTTTCGGGTTCTCGTCGTGGAATTTCTGCGTGGCGTAGGCCAGCACCAGCGTCGCTTCACCGATCACGTCACGCGAGTTCAGGATGCGGTGGACGTTCGGGTGGGCAAGCTGCTGGGACCCGTAGGTCGGGGTGGTGATGTGGCCGGTGATCTCCGTCTTCCCGGACACCAGCGCCGCGGTGGCGTCCGGCGGACTCAGGTTCGTGGTCAGCGGCTCGAAGTCGTAATGGTGGCCCGGCCCGAACTCCTTCTCCGCGGCGATCTGGAGGATCACCGAGTTGATGGAGACCTTCACCGCCGGTACCGCGATGCGGTCCTTGTCGGTCAGGTCGCGGATGCTGCGGACGTTCGGGTTGTTGCTGTTGATCCAGTAGGCCGAGGAGTCCAGGCCGGAGATGGCCTTCACGTCGAAGGTGCCGCGGGTCTTGTCCCAGACGGTCAGCAGCGGCGCGATCCCGGCGGAGACGATCTGGGCGTTGCCGCTCAGCAGTGCGTCATTGGCGGCAACGCCGCCGTTCAGGACGAGCCAGTTGACCTTGACCGGCCCGATCCCCTGCGCCTCGGCGTATTTTTCGATCAGCCCCTGATTCTTGGCGATCATCAGCGGCAGGTAGCCCAGCCCGTACTGGATGGCGACGGTGAGATCCTTCACCTCGGCCCGCGCACCGCCGGGGGAAAGCAGCGCCACGCCCGCAGCCAGGGTCAATCCGAGAAAGGCCCGCCTTGCGGTCGAACCGATCCGTTTCACATCCGCTGTCATCGAATTCCCCCGCAATGACGATCCCGTTGTGTTTTGCCCACCAATCACACCAATTACGCGACACCATGTCAATACCAATCTACTAGGTAAATAGATTTTTAGATCTAAAAATAACCATATTAAAATGTATTTAATGCGCGCGTCTTGGCGCCATCAGGACGGCCCTTCTCCGCCACCCTGACGACATGCGGGCGCTGCCTTCGCCCCCTCCCTGCGAAGCGGGGACGGATCAGGAAGGGGGAAATGTTTCCAAAGTCAGCGCTTGCTCGGCAGGGCAGGCTCAGGCGGGCGGGATGCCCAGGCGCAGGAGCATTTCCACGAGGCCGCTCTCCCCCGCGGCCATGGCGGCCTGGGACGGGGTCAGCCAGCGGCGCTCGCGCTGGTCCTTTTCGGGCCAGTCGTCCAGCACCTCATCGACCTCCAGCAGGAAGACGGTGACGGCGCACAGGACCGATTTGTTGGCGCTCAACCGCTTCATGTAACGGTAGTTGCCGAAGGGGCGGTGATCGATGTTCCCACGCACCCCGGCTTCCTCGTAAGCCTCCCGCGCCGCCATGGCGAAAGGCTTCACGCCATCCTCCGCCCACCCCTTGGGGATGATCCACCGCTTGGTTTCCCGCGACGTGACCAGCAGGATTTCCGGCCGGCCGTTGCGAAGGCGGAAAGGAAGGGCGGCGTATTGGGTGGCGGGGGTGCGGTTGCTCATCATATCCAAATGGGGAGGCCGGACCCGCAATCCAACTCGGCTGAGCAGGGTGGCGGGCAATCGCTTGTATGATGTCGGGCGGTCGTGGTTGGTGAACCGCGGCTCGTGCCGCCCGACTTCACAACAATCATCTCCTAATAACGTTACGTCGTGGGGAATTCTTCCGTCAGGCGATCAATAATTTCGGATACGCCGAACCGGATAGGGTCGGTGGCGGGCAGACCGTGGGCCTTGGCCGCCGCCTCCAGGCAGGCGCGGGCCTCGTCCTCGCCATAGGCCTTGGTGTTGATGGCGATGCCGACCGGGCGGATTCCGGGGTTGGTCAATTGACCGCAGCGGACCGTCAGGTCGATGACTTCCTGAATCGACGGCAGCGGGTGCTGCACGCCGCGCATGGTGCTGCGGGTCGGCTCGTGGCAGACGACGAAGGCGTCCGGCTGGGCGCCGTGCAGCAGGCCCAGCGACACGCCCGCGAAGGACGGGTGGTAGAGCGAGCCCTGCCCTTCGATCAGGTCCCAATGGGCCGGGTCCGCCGCCGGGGCGATCCACTCCACCGCACCGGAGATGAAGTCCGCCACCACCGCGTCGATGGCGACTCCGCGCCCGGAGATGAAGACGCCGGTCTGGCCGGTGGCGCGGAAATCCGCATCCATGCCGCGGGCGCGCATTTCCTTCTCCAGCGCAAGCGCCGTGTATTTCTTCCCCACGGAGCAGTCGGTGCCGACCGTCAGCAGACGCCGGCCCGGACGCCGGGTCCCCTTGCCGGTGGCGAAGCGCTGATCGGAATGGCGGACGTTGAAGAGCTGGCGGCCATTGCGTTCCGCCGCCCCGCGGATGGCCGGAATGCTCTCCAGCCGGGTGTGCAGGCCGCTGGCCACGTCCATGCCGGCCTCGATCGCCTCGACGATGACGCTGGTCCAATGCTCCGGCAGAACGCCCCCGGCGTTCGCCACGCCGACCAGCAGCGTGCGGGCGCCGCGGCCCGCCGCCTCCGCGACGGTCATGTCGGGAATGCCGAGGTCGGCCTTGCAGCCCTCCAGCCGGATCTGGCCCAGGCACCATTCGGGCCGCCAGTCCACGATCCCCTGCGCCGTCTTGGCGCCGAGCTGGTCCTGCACGTCGCCGAGGAACATCAGATAGGGATGGGAAATGTTCATGAACGGGTCCTCTCGAACGGAACCGGGTGGGTATCAGGCGGCTTCGGGCGCCAGACGGCGGGCGGACATCTGGCGGAGCAGGACAGGCACGATCAGCGCCAGTCCCAGCAGCGACGAATACAGCTCCGGCGTCACCAGCAGAATGGCGGCCAGCCCCAGCAGCACCCGCTCCCAAGTCTGCATGTGGGTCAGCAGCCAGCCGGTCAGCGTCGCGCCCAGGCAGACGATGCCGACGATGCAGCCGAAGAAGGCGATGAAGAAGTCCTCCCAGGTGAAGCCCGGCGCCACCAGCAGCAGCGACGGCGAGAACACGAAGACGAAGGGCACCAGCGCCTTCGCCAGCCCCAGCCGGAAGGCCGTGTTGCCGGTCCGGAAGGGGTCGGCCCCGGCCATGCCCGCCGCGGCATAGGCGGCCAGCGCCACCGGCGGCGTGATGTCGGCCAGCACGCCGTAATAGAAGACGAAGAAATGCGAGACGATCGGCGCGACGCCCAGCAGTCCCAGCGCCGGGGCGGCGATGGTCGCCATGATGATGTAGTTGGCCGTGGTCGGGATGCCGCAACCCATCAGGATGCAGACCACACCGGTCATGATGAGGGTGAACAGCAGCGTCAGCCCCTTGGCGTCGGCCAGCCAGCCCGGCAGGAACGCCCCCGCCCAGACCGCCATGTCCCCGGCGGTGGAGGTCACGATGTAGGAGATCTTGAAGCCGACGCCGGTCAGGGTGACCACGCCCACGATGATGCCCACCGTCGCCGCGGCGGCACCGACCGCCAGCGCATACTTGGCGCCGTCGCGCAGCCCCTCCAGAACCTCCCGGACGGTCATGCGCTTGCGCGGGTTCAGCAGGCCGACCGCGATGCACAGGGTGATGCCCCAGAAGGCCGCCATGTAGGGCGTATAGCCGGCGATCAGAATGCCGATCAGCACCACCAGCGGGATGACCGTCGGCCAGTCGCGGCGGAAGGCCGCCTTCAGGTCCGGCATCTCGTCGGGACGCAGGCCGCGCAGGCCGTGGCGCTTGGCCTCGAAATGCACCTGCACCAGCACGCCGAAGAAATGCATGAAGGCCGGGACGATGGCCGCCAGGATGATGGTCGTGTAGGGCAGGCCCAGGAACTCGATCATCAGGAAGGCGGCGGCGCCCATGATCGGCGGGGTGATCTGCCCGCCCGTGGAGGCCGTGGATTCCACCGCGGCGGCGAAATGCGGCTTGTAGCCCATCCGTTTCATCGCCGGGATGGTCAGCGACCCCACCGTCACCGTGTTGGCGACCGAGGAGCCCGAGATCATGCCGAACAGGGCCGACCCGAAGATGGCGACCTTGGCGGGACCGCCCGCGTAGCGCCCGGCCACCCAGGCGGCGCAGTCGAGGAAGAGCTGCCCCAGACCGATGCGCGTGGCGAAGACGCCGAACAGGACGAAATGGAAGACGTAGGTCGCCACCACGCCCAGCGCGATGCCGTAGACCCCTTGCGTCGTCAGGTAGAGGTGATCGACGAGTTGCGGCACCGTGGCGCCGGGATGCATCAGCAGTCCGGGCATCTGCGGCCCCCAGATCGCGTAGACCATGAAGATCGTCGCGATGATCGGCAGCGGCCAGCCGACGGACCGGCGCGTCGCCTCCAGCAGCACGACGATCAGGACGGCGCCCAGGATCACATCGGTGGTGGTCGGGTTGCCGACGCGGAAGGCCAGATCGTCCAGCGGGATCAGCGGCACATGCATCACCGCGACCACCGCACCGATGGCCAGCGCCCAGTCCTGAAGGCCGATGCCCAGCGGGCGCAGCAGCGTGCCCATCACCGGCTCGCCATAGCCGCGCTTGGTGAAGGGGAAGACCAGGAAGACGAGGCCCAGCACGAAGGACAGATGGATGCCCCGGTGCTCCATCTCCGCCAGAAGGCCGAACCCCGCGGTGTAGTAGTGAAACAGCGACAGCACGATCAGCAGCCCGCCGACCAGCATCCCGGCCATCGGCGACAGGGGTCTGAAGCGGATTTCGGAGTCGAACTTCTCCTCAAGCTCCCGCGCTTTGGCCTCGTCGAGTTCCATGGACGAGGACTCCAGCCGGATGGAGGGCGGCGGGTCGCGATGAGTTTCTGTCATGGATGCTCCAGATTATAGCGGGCGGTGCCGGAGTCATGCTTCGCTTCCCTTCCCCCGGTGGGGAAAGGGAAGCGGGTCAGATAGGACGTATTAAGCGGTAAGAGGGCGGCGCCTTACTTCAGGACGCCTTGCTCCTTGTAGAACTTCTCGGCGCCCGGATGCAGCGGGATGCCCAGGCCATTGGTGGCCGTCTGCAACGTGATGAGCTTGCCCTTGGCATGACCGGCATCGAGCGCGGCGCGGCTCTTCTCGCTGTAGAGCGCCTTGACGATGTTGTAGACGAGATCTTCCGGCTGCTTGGCGCTGGTCAGCCACTGGGCATTGACGGAGATGGTCGCCGTCTCCGGAACGTCCTTGTAGGTGTTGGCCGGAACCGTGTCCTTGGAGAAGAACTGGTACTGGCCCAGCAGCTTCTCGACTTCCGGCCCGGTGATCGGGACCAGCGAGATGCCCGACGAGGTCGCGAGTTCGGAAATGGCGCCGGTCGGATAGCCGCCGACGAAGAAATAGGCGTCCAGCGCGCCGTCGCGCAGGCGGTCGCCCGCCGGACCCGGCTTCAGATACTCCGCCTTCACGTCCTTCTCGGTCAGGCCGAAGGCGCCCAGAACGATGCGCGCGTCGACCAGCGTGCCCGAGCCCGGCTCGTCCAGCGACACCCGCTTGCCCTTCAGGTCGGCGACCGACTTGATGTTGGCGTCCTTGCGGGCGACCAGATGGACGGTTTCCGGATAGAGCGTGGCGATGACCCGCAGGTCCTCCACCTTGCCCTTGCCCTCGAACAGGCCAGTGCCGGTGTGGGCCCAATAGGCGACGTCCGACTGCGAGAAGCCCGACTCGGACGAGCCGCCGTTGATGGCGTTGATGTTGGCGACGGACCCGTTGGAGGCCACGGCGGTCGCAACCAATCCAGGCACACCGCCGTTGGTGCCGGAGATGACGTTGGCGATCAGCCCGCCCACCGGGTAATAGGTGCCCGCGGTGCCGCCCGTGCCGATGCGGAAGAAGGCCGGGGTCTGCGCCACGGCGATGGTGGCGCCGATGGCGATCGCGCCGGCCACCGTGGCAACCGCCAGACGGCGGGTCTTGGACATGAAATTCACGACAACCTCCCAATTATTTCGCGTCGTAACGAAATGATGCCTTCGGGTGGGAAGCTTGTCGATACGAATGGAAGCCTGGTCCGGACATACGGCCTATTCGGAGAACCGGCGGGCCGTATGGACGGTGGGCGCCCGCCGCCCATCGGGGACAGGCGGGCCGGAAATGCAATCGAAACGTGTCCTTAGCCTTCCAGCAGCGCCGCCGCATGGTGGCGCAGGTGGTCGTCGATGAAGCTGGCGATGAAGAAATAGCTGTGGTCGTAGCCCGGCTGCAGGCGCAGGGTCAGCGGATAACCCGCCGAATCCGCCGCCCGTTGCAGGTTCTCCGGCTTCAGCTGCGTCTCCAGGAAGCCGTCGGCGTCGCCCTGGTCCACCAGAATCGGCAGCCGCTCCGTCGAGCGGCCCAGCAGGGCGCAACTGTCCCATTCCAGCCACGCCGCGTAATCGGTGCCGAAGAAGCGCTCGAACGCCTTCTCGCCCCAGGGGACGCTGGCCGGATTGCCGATCGGCGCGAAGGCCGACACGGACCGGTAGCGGCCCGGATTGCGCAGGGCGCAGACGATGGCGCCATGCCCGCCCATGGAATGGCCGGAGATGGAACGCCGGTCCGTCACCGGCAATTCCGCCTCCACCAGATCCGGCAGCTCCCGCACCACATAGTCGTGTATGCGGTAGTGCTTCGCCCACGGTTCCTGCGTGGCGTTCACGTAGAAGCCGGCGCCCAGCCCGAAGTCCCAGGCGCCGTCCGGATCGCCGGGAACGTCGGGACCGCGCGGGCTGGTGTCCGGCGCCACGATGGCGATTCCGAGTTCCGCCGCCATGCGCATGGCGCCGGCCTTCTGCATGAAGTTCTCGTCCGTGCAGGTCAGGCCGGACAGCCAGTAGAGCACCGGCACCTTGCCCGATTCGGCCTGCGGCGGCAGATAGACCGCGAACACCATGTCGCAGCCCAGCACCGCGGAGCGGTGCCGGAAGCGCTTGTGCCAGCCGCCGAAGCAGCGGTTCGCCGCGATCTGGGTCAATTGCTGATCCATCACCGAACTCACGGGTTGTAGAGAATGACGGAGCGGATGCTCTTGCCCTCATGCATCAGGTCGAAGGCCCGGTTGATGTCCTCCAGCCCCATGGTGTGGGTGATGAAGGTGTCCAGTTCGAACTCGCCCTTCAGGTAACGCTCCACATAATCCGGCAGCTCCGAACGCCCGCGCACGCCGCCGAAGGCGGAGCCGCGCCACACCCGCCCGGTGACGAGCTGGAACGGGCGGGTGCTGATTTCCTCCCCCGCCCCGGCGACGCCGATGATGACCGACTCGCCCCAGCCCTTGTGGCAGCATTCCAGCGCCGCGCGCATCACCTTCACGTTGCCGATGCATTCGAAGCTGTAATCGACGCCGCCATCGGTCATCTCGACCAGCACGTCCTGGATCGGGCGGTCGTAGTCGGCGGGGTTCACCACGTCCGTCGCGCCGAGCTGCTTGGCGATCTCGAACTTGTCGGGGTTGATGTCGATGCCGATGATGCGCGACGCCTTCGCCATGACGGCGCCGATGATCGCCGACAGGCCGATGCCGCCCAGGCCGAAGATGGCGACCGTCGAACCCGGCTCGACCTTCGCGGTGTTGCGCACCGCGCCCATGCCGGTGGTCACGCCGCAGCCGAGCAGGCAGACCTTCTCCAGCGGAGCGGCCTTGTTGATCTTCGCCACCGCGATTTCCGGCAGCACCGTGTATTCGGAGAAGGTGGAGGTGCCCATGTAATGGAACACCGGCTGCCCCTTCACCGTGAAGCGGGTGGTGCCGTCCGGCATCAGGCCCTTGCCCTGGGTGGCGCGGATCGCCTGGCAGAGGTTGGTTTTGCCGGACAGGCAGAATTTGCACTTGCCGCATTCCGGCGTGTAGAGCGGGATCACATGGTCGCCCACCTGGACGGAGGTGACGCCCGGCCCGACCTCCTCCACGATGCCGGCGCCCTCATGGCCCAGGATGGCCGGGAACACGCCCTCGGAATCCATGCCGGACAGGGTGTAGGCGTCGGTGTGGCAAACGCCGGTGGCGACGATGCGCACCAGAACCTCGCCCTGCTTGGGCGCCGCGACCTCGACCTCTTCGATGTCAAGGGGGCGCTTCGCTTCCCAGGCCACCGCCGCGCGTGACTTCACCATCCCGTCCTCTCCATGGATTCGCGTTTCTTGGATGCTCGAAATTAGCATCCCACGCGCGTTGACAACGCTGCAATGTTGGAGAGGATTGTTGCCGTATGGGGATAATCAGCGCGGAACGGGGGCCTGACGGGTGAGCCGCTGGGATGGCATCGACGAGTTCGTGGCGGTCGCGGACTGCGGGGGCTTCTCCCGCGCGGCGGAGCGGCTGCGCATTTCCTCATCCCAGGTCAGCCGGCAGGTGGCGCGGCTGGAGGACCGGTTGCAGGCCCGCCTGTTCTACCGCACCACCCGCAGCGTGACGCTGACCGAGGCGGGCCGCTCCCTGCTCGCCCAATGCCGCCGCCTGATCGAGGAGCGGGACGAGGCGCTGCTCGCCGTCAGCGACCTTCAGGCGGAGCCCAAGGGCCTGCTGCGCCTGACCTGCGCGGTGGCCTATGGCGAGTTGTTCGTCGTCCCGCTGGTGAACGATTTCCTGGAGCGCTACCCCCAGCTCCGTGTCGAGATCGAGTTGACGAACCGCCGCCTGGACCTCGTGCATGAGGGGGTTGACCTCGCGGTGCGGCTGGGGCGGCTGCTGGATTCCAGCCTCGTCGCCACGCGGATCGCGCCGCGGGTGATGCATCTGTGCGCCGCCCCGTCCTATCTGGAGCGGCGCGGAACGCCGCGCACGCTGGCCGACCTTGCCGAGCATGACTGCCTGACCGGTACGGCGGACGCATGGACCTTCGACGCGGGTTCGCCGGAGGATGGCGGCCCCGAATGGCTGTTCCGGCCCCAGGGACGCTGGCGCTGCAACAGCGGCACGGCGGTTCTGGACGCGGCCCTGCGCGGCTTCGGCCTGTGCCAGTTGCCGGACTATTACGTGGTCGGGCATCTGACGGCGGGCCGGCTGGTGTCGCTGTTGGAGGCGCACCGCCCGCCCAACACCGCCGTCTGGGCCGTCTATCCGCCGCAGCGCCACCTGTCGCCCAAGTTGCGGCTGCTGATCCAGCATCTGAAGGAAGGGCTGGCCCGGCGCCCCGAATACCGCTGACGGCGAATACCGCTGACCAGCCCGTCACCTCCGGTCAGCCCTCCAGCCCCTCCAGCCCCTCCAGCCGGGCGGGGGCGAAGGCGGCCTGCCAGCCCTCCCGGTGCCGGATGTCGCCGAAGGCGGGCAGCACCACCTCCGCCCCGGTGGCCGCGACGAGGGCCGTCAACTGGCGCAGCGTGGGGTGGACGTTCCAGCGCAGATAGCGGGCGCGCCCGGAATCCACCAGGGTCCGCGACGGCGTGCCCTCGGCAAGGTAGCCGGTGAAGACGATCTCCGGCCCGCCCTGCCCGGCCCAGCGCTCCACCAGTTCGGCGGCGGTGCCGCTGGTGGCGTTGGGGCCGGCGGCGAAGGTCACGTCCCTCGGGTCGCCCGGCTCCCTGGCGCGGTCGAGCAGCCGGCGCAGGCGGGCCTCCGCGCCGGGGTGCAGGGCGGTGTCGGCCTCCTCTAGCAGGTGGGCGATCGCGGCGCGGTGGGCCGCGTCGATGGCCGGAACGACGCCGTGGTCCATCGCCCACAGCGCCATTTCCGGCCCGCGCCCGTCCGACGCAACCGGGAACAGCACGCCTCCCGCGCGCAGCAGCGGTTCCAGCGCCGCCAGCCGCTCCGCCTGCGGGGTGTCGTCCAGCCCGTAGGAGGCATCCAGGATCAGCCGCCGGGCGGGCGGCGGCGGGTCGAAGGGGAACAGGGCCGATTCGTCGGAATGGTCGCCCATGTAGAGCAGCCCGCCGTCCTCCGTGCCCAGGTGAATCCACACCCCGCCGGGCGCGTGGCCGGACCGCCCGGTGGTCACCGGCACGCCCTGGATGTCCACCGTCCCGCGGACCGGCAGCGGATGGGCCGCGACGGTCGGCGGCAGAAAGCGGGCGGCGAGCGGTGTCGCGTAGACCGGCGGGCTGCCGACCCGGTGGCGCAGGCGCAAGGCGCCGGCATGGTCGCCGTGGGTGTGGGTGACCAGGATGGCGTCCACGCGCCCCGCCGCGTCCAGCGGCGGGATGCGTCCGGCGTCCGGCCCCTCCCCCAGATCGAGCAGCAGGCGCGTCCCGCCCACCATCGCCAGGAAGCAGGCCGGCCCCTTGTTCCCCAACCCCGACAGGGCGCGCAGCCGGACCCGCCCCGTCATCGGGACCACCCCCACTTTGAGGCTCCCTCTCCCCTCTGGGAAGAGGGTTGGGGTGAGGGGGTTGCGCTTTTGCCGGACCCCCCACCATGCACATCCCCCTCACCGGCCCTCCGGGCCACCCTCTCCCCAGAAGGGAGAAGATTATGATTGCCAAATGCAATTGCTCTGCCCGTCATTGCACCGTCACTTGACATCGCGCCCCCGTTCCGCACTGTGCCTATCCCTCGCCGCAGTCCTGAATAGCGCGAATTCCGGTGCCATGACCATCCAGATGCCCGCCCTGCTGATCGACGACGCCTCCCGCCACTATGCCGGGACACCCGCCCCTGCGGTAAATGGCGTGACCATCGACGTGGCGGCGGGGGAGTTCCTGGCCCTGCTCGGCCCGTCGGGCTGCGGGAAAAGCACGCTGCTGCGCATGGTCGCGGGGTTCGAGCGGCTGGACGGCGGGCGGATCGCGGTCGGCGGGCGCACCCTGTCCGGTCCCGGCGTCCATGTCCCGCCGGAGGAGCGGCGGATCGGTCTCGTCTTCCAGTCCTACGCGCTGTGGCCGCACATGACGGTGGCCGGCAACGTCGCCTACCCGCTCGAAACCGCCCGCGTGCCCCGTCCGGAGCGGGACCGGCGCGTCCGTGCCGCGCTGGACACGGTGGGGCTGGCCGGTTTCGAGGCCCGCCGCCCCGCCGAACTGTCGGGCGGCCAGCGGCAGCGCGTGGCGCTGGCCCGCTGCCTCGTGATGAGTCCGGAACTGGTGCTGCTGGACGAGCCGCTCGCCAATCTCGACGTGCATCTGCGCGCGGCGATGGAGGAGGAGTTCGCGGACTTCCACGCCAAGACCGGCGCCACCATGGTCTACGTCACCCACGATCAGGCGGAGGCGATGGCTCTGGCGACCCGCATCGCCGTGCTGGACCATGGGCGGCTCGCCCAGGTGGCGGCGCCCCGCACCCTCTACCGGGAGCCGGCGACCCGCATGGTCGCCGGCTTCGTCGGTCAGGGCGCGGTGGTGGAGGGTACGGTGGACGGGCCGTCCGCGCAGGGCCGTGTCCGCGTCCGCCTGTTCGGGGCCGACGCGCTGGTCCGCTGCCGCCCCGGACAGCCGGTGGGGCCGGCGCTGGTCTGCCTGCGGCCCGAGGACCTGGAGCCGGCGCCGGACGGCCCCATCGCCGCCACGGTGGTCCGCGCCGCCTACAAGGGCGGGTTCGTGCTGGTGGAAGCCGAACCGCAGGCCGCGCCGGGCGTCCGCCTGCTGCTGCGGGTGACTGGTGATGCCCAAGTGGCGCCGGGCGAGGCCCTGCGCCTCGCGGTGCGCGACGGCTGGGTGGTGCCGGAGGGCGCGCCCCTCACCCCCGCCAGGGGATGATCCCCGGCGGCAGCCGCCGCCCCAGCCAGCCGACCGCCAGCAGCACCGCCACCACCACCGCGATCGTCACGACGCTCAGCGCCGCGGCGAGCGTCGGGCTGCCGCCCTCCTCCAGCGCGTAGACGACGACGCCCAGCGTCTCCCGCCCCTGCGACCACAGCAGGATGGAGACGGTCAGCTCGTTGAAGGCGGTCAGGAAGACCAGAACGCCGCCCGCCGCCGCCGCGGGCGCCACCAGCGGGGCGATGATGGTGCGCATCCGGCGCAGCGGACCGGCGCCGCAGACGCGCGCCGCCTCCTCCATGGCCGGGTCCAGCGCGGCGCAGGCGGCCTGGGCCGGGCGCAGGGCCAGCGACAGGAAGCGCGCCAGATAGGCCGCCAGGATGATCCCCAGCGTGCCGTACAGGCTGACGCCGAGCAGCGGCAGCGGCTTCAGGAAGACCAGGATGCAGCCGATGGCCAGCACGACGCCGGGCACCGCGTGGGGAAGCTCGATCAGCACGCCGACGGCGCGCACCAGCCGCCCGCCCCGGCCCGGCCCGGACATGGCGTGGGCCAGCGGGATCGCCAGCAGGGTCAGCAGCAGCGCCGCCACCCCCGACAGGACGAAGGAGTTGGCGAAGGCCCGGCCCACCTGATCCAGCCCCAGCACCGTCACGTAATGGGCGAGCGTCGCCGTCTCCGGCCCCAGCGGCAGACCGTAGACGCGGATCAGGCTGGTGGAGACCAGCGCCGCCAGCGGGGCCGCCAGCATCAGCGCCACCGCCCCCCAGCACAGGATCTCCATGGGGCGGCGCGCCCGGCCCAGCCGGAGCACCGCCGCCGGCGCCGCACCGCCGATCACCCGCGCGTCCACCCGCGTCTGAAGCGCCATCTGCGCGGCGATGCCGATACAGGCGATGGTGCCGATCAGAACGGCGAGCACCGCGACCTCCGGCAGAACCGATGGGCCGAAGCCCGCCAAACGGCGGTAGATCAGGGTCGGCAGCACCGTGATGCCCGCCGGGATGCCGAGCAGCGCCGGAACCCCGAAATTGCCCAGCGCCGCCACGAAGGACAGGGCCAGCCCGGCGGCCAGCCCCGGGAGGCTGAGCGGCAGGACGATGGTGCGCAGCACCCGCCCGCGCCGGGCGCCCGCCGCCTGCGCGGCCTCCACCAGATCGCGCGGCACCGCGCGCAGGGCGGCGCGCAACGCCAGGAAGACCAGCGGCGCGTGCTCGATCCCCATCACCAGGATCATCCCGGCGGAGGAATAGACCGGATTCGGCGTGCCCGGCGCCGGGGCGAGGCCCAGCGGCTTCAGCAGCGGGCTGCCCGACCCGGCCAGGTGAATCCACGACAGGGCGACGATCTGCGGCGGGATCATCAGCGGCAGGATCAGGCAGAAGGCCAGCGCCGTCTTGCCGCGCAGGTCGGTCAGCCCGCACAGCAGCGCGAAGGGCACACCCAGCGCCGCCGCCACCAGCGTGGCCCCCGCCGCGATGGCGACGCTGTTTCCCGTGGCGCGCCACGTCATGGGGGAATTCAGCACGCGGGTCAGCGCCGTCATGTCGCCCGCGGCCATCGGCCCGGCGACCTCCCACACCAGCCGCAGGATCGGCAGCAGGACGATCAGACCGGCCAGCGCGAAGAGAAGCGGCGCCCCGGAAACGGCAGAAAGACCGGCGGTGCGGAAGCTCCGCCGGTCGTGAAGCGTGGCAAAGGTCATCCTCAGCCGCCGAACAGGTCGGCGAAGTCCCTCTTGTTGGCGTCGTCGTCCTTCAGCGCCTTGGCCGGATCATAGGGCATCAGCGTCACCGTCGACGGGTCGGGGAAACCGGCGGGCGCCTTCACGCCCGGCAGCGCCGGCAGGAAACCCTGGCGGGAGGCCAGTTCCTGCCCATCCTTGCTCAGCAGGAAGGCGATGAAGGCCTTGGCGGCGTCGGGATTCTTCGTGGTGTTCAGGATGGCGACCGGCTCGGTCACCGCGCTGACGCCCTCCTTGGGGAAGACGAAGGCGACGGGGGCGCCCTTGGCCTGCTCGCGGATCGGCAGATAGTCCACGATCACGCCGTACAGCTTCTCGCCGCTGGCCACCGACTTCAGGATGCCGCCGTTGCCCTTGGCGGCGGTGGTCCCGTTGGCCTGGAGCTTCTCGTAGTAGGCCATGCCGAGGTCCGGCTGATCCTTCACGGCGGCCATGTGGATGGCGGCGGCGCCGGAATAGAGGGGGCTCGGCATCACGGTGGTGCCCTTGGCCTCCGGCTTCAGCAGGTCGAGCCAGGACGTCGGCTTCATCGGGGCCGCCGTGTTGTAGGCGATGCCGGTGGTGATCAGCTTGGTGCCGAACCACGTCCCGTCCGGGTCGTGGGTGCCGGGGCGGTAGCCCTCGACCGGCGCGTCCTTATAGGCCAGCAGGCGCTTCTCCGCCTTCAGCGACTCCATGGTCACGGCGTCGGCGATCAGCAGAAGGTCGGCCTGCGGACTGCCCGCGGCGATTTCCGCGCGGAGCTTGTTCATCAGTTCCGTCGTACCGGCGCGGACCCACCCAACCTCGACGCCGGGGTTCCGGGCCTTGAAGGCGTCCACCGTCTCCTTGGCGTCGGCTTCGAGCTGCGAGGTGTAGAGCACCAGCTTTCCGGCCGGCTTGTCCGAAGCGGCCTGGGCCGGCAGAGCCAGCAGCAGCGCGCCCGCGGCGGCGGCGATCGTGCTTCCGATGGCGGCGAACGCCGCGGCGAGGTGTGTGCGCTTGGCCTTCATGTCTACCGATTCCCTTCCTGGTCGTCTCCGCCGGTCCGGAACGCTCCGCCTGGAGTGTCCGGCATGCGAACGAAGGCCCCTGTTTACGCCAGAACCATGACAGCCGCGTGACGGCGACCGTTCCGGATGCGAGCGTCATAGCCGATTGGGGCGGCCCAGGGAAAGAGGACGGCCCGCGGAAAAAGAAGCGGACGGGGAGGGTTTCCCGGAGCCACAGGCGCTTGGCCGCGTCTGGCGTCTGCCCCACCTCGTTGGTCAGGCTCCAGCAAAGCGCCGGAGGGGGCTGCAAGGCAAAGCGTCTTTGGCGATACCGCTCCGTGGTTAGGCCGGTAACCCCTGGGCCGCGCCGACCGCAAACGGCCGGCGGAGCCGTGAGGGGCGAAGCCTATCGGATGGTCTTCACATCGGTGACGGCCGCCGCCTGCTTGGACGGCGCGGAACCGAAACCCTGCTCCAGCAGCTCGGCGACCTCGCGGTCGCGGGCGGCGGCGGTGGTACCGCCCAGGACGACGGCGACCAGACGCTGGCCGTTGCGGCTGGCGCTGCCGGCGAGGTTGAAGCCGCTGAGGTTGATGAAGCCGGTCTTGATGCCGTCATAGCCTTCGACCCGGCCCAGCAGACGGTTGTGGCCGGGCACCACCGTGCCGTTCCAATCGAAGCGCGTGCGCGAGAAATAGGCGTATTCCCGCGCCGGACGGGACACGATGGCGCGGGACAGGCGGGCCATGTCGCGGGCGGTCGTGCGCTGTTCCTTGTGCGGCAGGCCGGAGGCGTTGCGGAAGGTGGTGCTGGTCATGCCCAGAGCCTGGGCCTTGTCCGTCATCATCTCGGCGAAGCGTTCCTCGCTGCCGCCCAGCGCCTCCGCCAGGACGACGGCGACGTCGTTGGCGGATTTCACGGTCAGGGCCAGGATGGCGTCCTCCACCCGGATGGTGGAACCGACGGCGAGGTTCAGGCGCGACGGCTTCTGGTTGGCGGCGTGGCGGGACACCGGCAGTTCCTGGTCCAGCCGCAGCGTGCCCCGCTCCAGCGCCTCGAAGGTCAGGAGCAGGGTCATCATCTTGGTCAGCGACGCCGGGTAGGTCAGCGTGTCGGCGTTCTCCGAATCGAGGACCCGGCCCGTCTGCGCGTCCATCAGCACATAGGCGTGGACCGGGCGGAAGACGGCGGCCCCCGCCACGGCGCCGGCAGCGACCCCGGCGGCGACACGGCGCGCGCGGCCCGGCGCCTTGGCCGTCCGGTTGGGGGCGGCCTTGCGGACGCTGGCCTTCTGGGTCGCCGGCTTTTGAACGGCAGCCTTCTGCGCGGACCGGGCGGGGGCGGGCTTCGCCGCGGTCTTGGGGGCGGCAGCCTTGGGGGAAACCGGCTTGGGAGAAGCCGCCTTGACGGCGGGCTTGGGCGCTTGCTTGTGCACCGTCTCCTGGGCGGCCTTGGCGAGGGCGCCCGCAGGATTGAAGGCGAGGGGCGTGGCGACGGCCAGGGACAGAAGCAGCGGCAGGACGAAACCGTACGGCGAACGCGGCATGATGGCGACCGGATGGAGAGGTGGTCGCCTCCTCTACCCCGAAATCGGTTAACAAAAAATGTGTCGAATCTCCGGTGTGTTGCGGGAATTCGCGGTTCTTGCGGCCCGGCGGCCATTTACCATTCGGCCAGACGGCCCTTCCGATTGCCTGTGTCTCGGCGGCAACGCTGCTGTGCACAATGTGGCACAGAAACATCATTCCGCCCGATGTCACTTGTGCGGCACCGCCGCGGACGGCAGATGTCTTATGCCGAAAGGGCGCTGGTCCCCGCGTGTCGTCCGTGCGACCTCCCGTATGGACAGCGCCTTTTGTTAGCCGTCTGTTCATCGCCGCGTGGGATGCTTCGATTATGCTGACGACCATTCGCACCTGCGCTCGGACCACCCTGGGGGCGAAGGTGGCCGCGTGCCTCTTCGCCGGGCTGCTCGCTCTCCCTGCGCAGGCCGCGCCGTCCAACGCCACAGGCACCTCCATGGGCACGCCCACGGGCCGGGATGTCGTGGGAACCTGGATCGCGCGGATCGACCAGCGCGCCGCCGAGCTGGAGGCCATGCCCCGCGTGCAGCAGACCCGCGTGGGGTATGGCTCCGTCCTCAAGAAAGGCGACGGCGGCATGGTCGATGTGGTGGCGCCCGGCCCGGTGCGCCCGTCCGACATGCCGGAGGGTACTGTCCCCCCCGCCGCCGGTGCGGCCCCGACCATCGTGGTGACCCCGCCCGCCACACCCGCTCCGCAAGCCGATCCGTACGCGACGCCCGGCGCCTCTGCGACCGGTTCGGCGACGCCCGGCACGGTGGTGGAGGTTCTGCCCCCGCCCCTGACCATCCAGGTCCGGGCGCGCACCGCCGACCGGGTCGGGCGCCTGTCGACCCGTCTGATCGAACTGGGCTTCCTGTCCAAGGAGCAGTGGACGGAAACCTTCGACGACACCCTGGAGACGGCGGTCCGCGCCTTCCAGCTTTCCGAAGGGCTGATGCAGGACGGCAAGGTCGGCGAGGTCACGCGCCAGGCGCTGGACCGCACGCCCAAGGAGGCCGCCAAGCTGATGCGCGGCGCCACGGCGTCGATGCGCGCCTTCCAGGCGTCGGTTCCGGACACGGTGCTGCTGGTCAACCTGCCCAGCCAGACCGTGACCTACATCGAGCGCGGCAAGCTGAATTTCACCATGCGCGCCGTGGTGGGCCGCCCGTCGCGCCAGACGCCCCTGTTGCAGGACCGCGTCACCAGCGTGACGATCAACCCCACCTGGACCGTGCCGCCGACCGTGCTGGTCGAGGACAAGCTGCCGGTGCTGCGCCGGAAGGGCAACACAGGCATCAAGGACGCCGTCGTCTATCTGGACGGGGTGGAGGTGGTTCCGGAAAGCATCAACTGGTGGCAGGTGTCGCCGGAGCGCATCCGCATCGTCCAGAAGCCCGGCGACGACAACGCCCTTGGCCGCTTCCGCTTCAATCTGACCAACGGCGACGGCATCTTCCTGCACGGCACCAACGACCCGAGGCTGTTCGAGCGCGACCTGCGCGCCGCCAGTTCCGGCTGCGTGCGGCTGGCCGACGCGCGGATGGTGGCGGAAACGCTGCTGCGCGCCGCCAAGCTCGACTCCGCGGCGATCGAGCGGCAGTTGGAGAGCGGCAAGACCAAGACCGTCGGTCTGCCCAACGCCGTGCCGGTCCGCTTCGTCTACTGGACCTCCACGGTGGAGTCGGACGGCACCGTGCGGGTGCATCCGGGCATCTACGACGACGTGCCGACCTCCCCGTCCACCGCCACTCCGCCCCCCACCGCCGGGACCGCCTCGGCGCCCCGGCGGCTGGAGCCTAAGCCTGTCCGTCCGACCCCGGCGACCGCTCCGCAGCCCGCCCAGGCGTCGTCCTCGGCCACCCCGGCCCGCGCCGCCGACACGCGCAGCGGGGCGGAGGCCGTCCGCACAGCCATGTAAAAGGCTATCGGCGCAGGAACCTGGCGCCGGAAACGTATGAAGGGCGCCGTCTCGACGGCGCCCTTTTTCATACCCATCTTTCTTCCGGCGGCGCCCGTTCCGCGCCGCGGCGGAGGTGCGCCATGATCCCGCTCCCGGCACTCCCCAATTCGCTTTGGTCCAATTCGCTTCGGGCCATTTCGCTTCCGGCACGGCTGTGCGCCCTGCTCTTGCCGGCCCTGTTGCTGTTGCCCGCTCCGGCCCTGGCTGGCGGCGGTTGGCATGGGGGGAATTTCTTCGGCTTCAGCGTCACGCTGCCGCTGGCGTTCGGCTATCCGCCGCCCTTCTACGTCCCGCCCCCGCCGCCCGTGGTCTACGTGCCGGTTCCGCAGCCCGCTCCGGCGCCCCCGCTGGCCACCCGGACCTCCCCGACCTACCTCGGCCCCGGTGGGCGCTATTGCCGCGATTTCCAGATGCCCGGCACCGTCGGCGGACGGCCCGCGACGCTCGTCGGGACCGCCTGCCTGGACCCGGACGGCCAGTGGCGGGTGATCGGCTGACGGCAAGGCCAAGCTTACCCGCAAGATCGGGATATCCCCAGAAGCTGTGGGTAACTCTGTGAGCGAATCCGGGAGCAACCTGTGAGCATGGCCGTGAATCCACGGCCTCCACCAATTTGCCTAAATTATAGGCATCGCGAAGACGGCGGATTTGCTCGGCTTTTGCGGGGTTTGACGGGTCCGGACGGCTCAGGAAAAACAAAAAAGAAACATTTGCAGAGTCAAGCACGCCGTTCTGGCCAATGTGCATAACTTGGACTAACCCGGACCATCGGCTGCACCCACCATTCCCGACACGGCACGGGCAACCGCCGGATCTCAGGCGGACAGGCGGGCCAGCAGGTCGGCCAGCCGGCTCCTTTCGTCCACCGACAGGCGCCCGGTCAGTTGGGCCTCCGCCCGCGCGATGGCCGGGGCGGCCGTCTCGACCACCCGGCGCCCGCTGTCGGACAGGCTGACGAGGTTCCGGCGGCGGTCCAGGCTGTCAGGACTGCGCAGCAGATAGCCGCGGTCGGTCAGCCGTACCACCACGCCCTGCATGGTGGCGGGGTCCATGGCGATGCTGCGGCCCAGGTCGATCTGCGACATCGGACCATGCTGGCGAAGCGCCGCCAGCGCCGCCCATTGCGGTGCCGTCAGGTTGAAGTCGGCCAGCGCATCGCTCAGCATCGCGGTAGCCCGCTGATGGACGCGACGGATGCGGCAGTGGATGGACTCGGCCGGGACGTCGCAAAGAGCGACGCTGCAATTCTCGCTGCCGTCGGCAGTCTCGTTGCCGGCCAATTCGGTCGGAAGCGCCATGAACCCAGCGGCCTCGTGTCAATGAACGACACTTTGGCGTTTAGCACCGATCTGTGTCGGTTGTGTTTCAGGAGCGGCTTACTACGTTACCATTTTGATATGCGGCGGATGTCCGGGTCACTCTGCCGCATGACGGACCAGCGGCGCGGCCTCATCGGGGGCCTTGTGCCGCTCCAGATCGATGAGCTGGACCATCCGGCGCTCCACCGCGAGCAGATATGCGCGCGTTTCCAGGCCACGGCATTCCCGGCTGTGCCGGCGCAGCAAGGTGATCGCCTGATAGGACGGCGTGCGGTTCCACGGCATGGGCGGCTCGCGCGGAAGAACGGTGGCGGGGGTGCCGATTACAACCGAGTAATATTACGGGAATGCGGTCGGCGCCATGAAAATTACTTGCGGAACACGGGACCCTGGATTGCCCGGAAGGGTTACCAAGCACCACCGGGACGCAACGCCGACCTGTCTGTTTCCCGGATTTGACGTCGTTGGGAGAGGCGGCACGCATGCGCACGACCGGAGCGTTGACGATGATGGCGGCCCTCGCCTTTCTGGTGGCGGTGGTGTCCTTCGATCCGACGCCGCTGCGCGTCGTCGTGACCGCGCTGTGCTGCGCGCTGGCCGGCTTCTTCCTGGGACGCCGCTAAAACGATCGCTGCCGATCCCTCCGCAGGCCCGCCCCGCTGCCGAAGCAAATTGGAGTTATCCGGCCCGTTAATCGTTGCATATCAAGCCCCATGCGGCATGAACACCCCGTGGAGTTTGAAGAACATCCACTGTCGCCGCTCGCTTGCCTACCGCCTCCCGCGATGGTTCGACCCATCGTGGCGCAACGAAATCCGTCACCCTTCATCAGATTTCCTTGGCGATGCCCCATTATCCGCGCCTGTTTCTTTTGATCGTGGCCGCCGTCGTGCCGCTTGCCGCGCTTCAAGTTCATGACGCAGCACAGCCTGCGCCAGGACCGCGAGAACGAGGTGCGGAACGAAACCCTGCGCCTTCTCGACCTGCTGGACGCGGAGCAGCAGCGCATCGCCGCGGAGGCGAGACAGGTGCTGGCGACCATCGTCGAATCCGGCGTGCCGCAGGCCGGATCGCCGGCCTGTCAGGAAACCATGGACCGGCTGCGCGCCCGCTACCCCGCCTACCTGTCGGTGGAGGTGGCCGACCGGCAGGGCCGGGTGTGGTGCGCGACCGATCCGGTGTCTCTGGGCGTCGGACTCGGCGGCATCCGCACCTTCCAGAACGCGCTGTCCACCGGCACGCTGACGACGGGGGATATGGGCTGCGCTATCCCAACCTGCGCCCCATCCTGCCCTTCCGGCTGGCCTACCCGTCCCCGGACGTGACGGCCGGCGGAGTGGTGACGGTGCTTCTCGACGCCCACTGGCTGGAGGAGAATCTGGGCAGCCGCGCCCTTCCCGCGGGCATGGAGATGGTGATCGCCGACCGCCAGGGTCATGCGGTGGCGCGCCTGCCGGAGATGCCCGACGTTATGTTATCGGGAAGCCCCTGCCCGCTCCCATGCTCCAGGCCATGCAGGCGGCGCGGGGCGGAGCGGATGGTGGTCGCCACCCCCCTGGATACCGGCACCCGCGAATCGATGATCGCCATCGGGATCGACCGCGACGCGGCGATGCGCCCGGTCGAGGACGCCATGGTCTTTTCGCTGTCGCTGTTCGGCGGGGTGCTTCTGCTGACCTGCCTGGGGGCAGCCTGGAGCATGCGGCAGTTCCTGCGCATGCACGAACGAATGCTGGAAACCGTGGTCGACAAGGCGTCGGTCCTGGAGAGCACGACGGACGCCGTGGCCGAACTCGACCGGTCATGGCGGGTCGTCTTCGTCAACGAGCGGGCGTATTGTCAAGGTCAACGACACGGCGCTGCGCCTGCTCGGCGGCCCGCCGCCGCCCGACGTCACCTGCCACTGCGGCGACAGGAGGACCTGCGACGTCGGCGAGCGCAAGGCGATGGAACGGGCGCTCCAGCAGGCGAAGGACGAGGCCGACGGGCCAACCGCGCCAAGTCGAAGTTCCTCGCCGCGGCCAGCCACGACCTGCGCTAGCCGATGCAGTCCATGTTCCTGTTCACCGGCATCCTGCACCGCTTCATCCGCGCCGGCCATGCTCAAACCGGTGGAGGCCAAGCCGGTCGAAAAGAAAATCGGAACGGAGGCGGAGCGCCTTCCCCTGTAGGGCGATCACGGTGCCCGAAAAAGAAAGCGGCCCGCCGTCCGGATGAACGGCGGGCCCTTAAGGTGCAAAGCAGGGAGGCACACGCCCTTGGGGCAAAATCAGAGTAGCAGCGGCGTCTGCCCCGCGCGAAAGGGGGAAAGTCGTAGCATCCGGCGCGTCCGGAGTGCCCCGAGAAGTCCGGACGGCCACTCCGGAAAAATGATGGCGTCGAAAGATTTTGCTTGAGCGCCGCCTCCAGTCCGGCTATATCGGCGCTCCCGCGTCGCCCCAAGGGACGCGGGACAAAAAGCAGACGATGCGCTTGTGGCGGAATTGGTAGACGCGCTAGGTTCAGGTCCTAGTGGCTGAAAGGCCGTGGGGGTTCGAGTCCCTCCAAGCGCACCAACACTTCTTGTGTTGGTCTGGTTATACAGTGGGGCCATAGCTCAGCTGGGAGAGCGCTACAATGGCATTGTAGAGGTCAGGAGTTCGATCCTCCTTGGCTCCACCATCATGAAGCCAGCAACCTTGACGGGTTGCTGGCTTTTTCCTTGTTATGGCCCTCATTCTTTTGGGCTGACCCCAGCGAGACCTCCACGAGCATTTCGGAAGATTGGAGCGCCCGACAGGCCGTGCCGGTGCTCGACGAAACCGGCTTCGTGAAGAAGGGCCTGCGCTCGGTTGGCGTGCAGCGCCAGTACGCCGGCCGCCACGGCCACGCGCTGATCGACCGCGCCTTGCATCTGCCGCAGTCCTGGGCCGGTGACGGGGAACGCCGTCGCCTCGCCTGGGTGCCCGAGGCGGTAGCCTTTGCCAGCAAGCCGAAACTGGGGGGCGATGTTTATTTAAGCGCGCGCTCGATGCCGACAGCGCCCTGCGCCAAGCTCTGGCGCGGCGCCGGACCGGCTCCGTGCTGGCGGTCACCAGCGGCCAGCGGAGGGAGAGAACCCGGCCGACGTGGCAGCCGAGCTTCTGCCCTTGACCGTCCCGGAAATCCGCCGCCTGCTCCACCGGCTGCTCGCCCAACCGCCCCCAAAACCCACCACCGTCATTGCCTGGTCACTCTGGCGACGACGCCATCAGCAGCGGGCGCGACGCTCCCACTGGAAACGCCGCACCCAAACCGATAAAGACCGGCTGCAGTGTCAGGGTGGGAGCAACCGCCCCTACCCCTCCACCTGCACCACGCGCAGGTTGTTGGTGGTTCCGGCCTTCGCGAAGGGAATGCCGGCCACGACCACCATCTGGTCGCTGGGCTTCGCGAAACCTTCCTCCTTGGCGAGGACGAGCGCCCGTTCCACCATCTCCTCATAGGTATGGATGTCGGCGGACAGGACGCTGTGTGCGCCCCAGAGCAGGGACAGGCGGCGCGACACCGCAGCATGGGGCGTGATCGCCAGGATCGGAACCGCCGGGCGCCGGCGGGCGATGCGCGCCGCGGTCGTGCCGCTGGACGTGTAGGCGACGATGGCGGAAGCGCGGATGACGTCGGCCAGAGCGGCGGCGGCGGCGGCCACCGCGTGGGAGGCGGTCTTCTCCTCGCCAGGGTCGGAGGCGTCGATGATGGAACGGTAGAGCTTGTGCTGTTCCGTGCTGCGGATGATGCGGTCCATCATCTCCACCGCTTCCACCGGGAAGGCGCCGCTGGCCGACTCCGCCGACAACATCACCGCGTCGGCACCGTCATAGATGGCGGTCGCCACGTCGGACGCCTCGGCCCGCGTCGGGGTCGGAGCGTTGACCATGGAATCCAGCATCTGCGTCGCCACGATCACCGGCTTCACCGCCAGACGGCAGGCGCGCACCAGTTCCTTCTGGCGGCCCGGCACCTCCTCGTGCGGGATCTCCACGCCCAGGTCGCCGCGGGCGACCATGATGGAGTCCGACAAGCGGATGATGTCGTCGATCCGCTCCAGCGCCGCCGGCTTCTCGATCTTCGCCATCAGCCCGGCCCGGTCGCCGATCAGCCCGCGGGCTTCCAGCAGGTCCGCCGGCTTCTGCACGAAGGACATCGCCACCCAATCGACGCCAAGCTCCAGCCCGAAGGCGAGGTCGACGCGATCCTTGGCGGTCAGGGGCGACAGTTCCAGCACCGTGTCGGGCAGGTTGACGCCCTTGCGGTTGGAGATGGTCCCGCCGATCACCACCTTGGCGTCGATGAAGTCGTCGCCCAGCCCGGTGACGGCAACGCGCACGCGACCGTCGTCGATCAGCAGATTGTGGCCCGGCGCCACCGCGGCGAAGATTTCCGGATGGGGCAGCGGAATGGCGTTCCTGTCGCCGTCGGCGCCGGACAGGACGAAGCGGATCGTCTCGCCGGACGAAACGGTGAGCTTGCCGTCACGGATGGTGCCGACGCGGATCTTCGGCCCTTGCAAATCCTGAAGAATGCCGATGGGACGGCCCACCTCGGCCTCCAGAGCGCGGATGGCGGCGTGAACCTTGGCGTGGTCCTCGTGCGTTCCATGGCTGAAGTTCAGGCGGAAGGTATCGACGCCGGCCAGGAACAGCCGCTTCAGCATGTCAGGCGTGTTGCTGGCGGGGCCGACCGTGGCAACGATCTTCGCACGGCGGTGACGACGCATGGTGTTTCGGCCTCTCGGGCCGCCTTCTTTATGGAGTGTCGGACGGCAGGTATGCCGGGCGGGAAGCGGGCGGCCAGGGAACCGCCCGGATGCCGAACACATTGGTGGGTATCCGCCCGCTGACAACCACGGCGCATACGATCTTGAAGCCACTGTGGCTTCGCCGCCGACATCACCGTCGAGGGAGGCCGGCGGCGCTCAGGCTGCGGCGCTCAGGCTTCGGACGCGGGATCGCTCTTCAGGCCGGACTTGAAGGACTTCACGCCCTTGGCGAGGTCGCCCATGACCGACGGCGACTTGCCCACCCCGAACAGAAGCAGCACGAGAAGCAGGACGATGGCCCAATGCATCAGACTGAAACTTCCCATGACGACGGTCTCCCGAATGAGTGAAGGGGTCAGGCCCGCAGTGCGAGGACGCTGCCGTCGCGGCGGGTGAGACGGGCGGCGGTGCCCGGAAAGCGGTCGAGGATGCCGGCGGCGCGCGTTTCCAGCGCGACCGACAGGGCGGTGGACAAGGCGTCGGCGGTGGTGGCGTCGGGGGCGAGCACCGTGACCGCCAGCCAGCCCTGCGCGCACCGGCCCGTCGCCGGATCGAACAGGTGGGTGAAGCGCCCGGCGGGGTCGAAGAGCGTGCCGTAACCACCGGAGGTCGCCACCGCCCGCTCGGCGATCTCCAGCGTGGCCGCGTTGCGCCCCTCCGTGACCGGATCGGCAAGCCCCACCGTCCAGGGACGGCCCGAGGGATGGTGGCCGAGCGCGCGGATCTCGCCCAAATCGACCAGAACGTCGGTCATGCCTTCCGCCCGCAGCCGTTCGGACACGCGGTCGGTGACGTAGCCCTGGGCGATGCCGTTCAGCGTCACCGCCATGCCGCGCCCGGCAAAGGCGATGCGGTCCGGTCCGACGCGGAGCCTGCGGTGATCCACCAGTTCCCTGGCCGCGCGGACGGCGGCGGACGGCGGGCCGGCGGGATCGGCGCCGGGACGGGCGAAATGGCCGGCATAGAGCTGCCACAGCGGCTGCACGGTCGGGTCGAAGGCGCCATCGGTGCGGCGGCTGAAGTCCGTGCATTCGGACAGCAGCCGGACGAGATCGACGGGGGGCGCGTCCAGGGCGCCGTCGCGGTTCAGGCGGGCCACCGCCGAATCCGCCCGATAGAGGCTGAAGACGCGCTCAAGCCGCGCGACCTCCTCCAGGCACAGGGCGATCAGGCGATCGGCCTCGGCGGGGTCCGGGTGCGCCAGTTGGATGAGGGAATCCGCCCCCAGCGCGACCCCGCGCCACGTCCGCACCGGCACGCCCGCTGCCCGCAACGCTCCCGGCAGCAGGGCCAGCCCGGCGGCGGCGGCGGCGATGCCGAGGAAGCGGCGACGGGTCGTCATGGCTTCACCCCATGCCCTGCTCCATGTCCGGCCCCATGCCCGGTTCCATGCCCGGCGCCATGCTCCGTGGACTCGTCGGCGGCGGTCTGTTCCTGGCCGGTCTGGGGATAGAGGATTTCATCCTCCTTGATCTCGGCGAAGCGCTTGACCGCGCCGCCGTTGTCGGCGGCGAAGCGGCGGGCGGCGGCCTCGTCGGCGAAGGGGAAGGGCTCGGCCTCGCCCATGCCGCCGCGCTGGCGGCTGCCCACCACGTACCAGGCCTTGCGGGCATCGACCCAGACGGACAGATCGGGCTTTTGCGGGTCGGCGGACTTGCCCAGGTCGGTGACGTAGATGGCGCGGACGTCCTTCGTCTCCTCCGGCAGCATGGTGAAGGCGAAGGTGTCGCGGACGGAGGACAGCCAGACCGGGCGGTCCCGCCCGCCCACCAGGATCTGTCCCTTCGGGCCGGGATGGTCGGCGAGGTTCATGCCGCAGTAATGGCCGATCGCGTCGGCGGTGATGGCGACGGGCGGCGGCGGGGCCGTCTCCACCCGCTCCTGCTGGCAGGCGGACAGCGGCAGCAGCAGGCAGGCCGCCAGCAGCGTGGCTTTCAGGGAGGTGCGCATCAGATCTGCCTTCTTGAAAAGAGGACGGCGGCCAGCGCCAGCGGTGCGGCGACCCAGC
The DNA here is from genome assembly GCA_023411035.1 of Pseudomonadota bacterium. GTDB lineage: Bacteria > Pseudomonadota > Alphaproteobacteria > Azospirillales > Azospirillaceae > Azospirillum. The sequence goes on along the minus strand of JAEYPE010000021.1, from coordinate 6,462 downwards.
CCGCCAGCACGGCGAGCAGCACGGAGGCCGACACCTGCACCTGCGCGGCCAGCCCGGCGGTGCCGGCGAACTGGCTGACGTTCTTGAAGCCGGTCAGGTTGAACAGGCGGAAGGCGTCCGCCGGGTTGGCGAGCAGCAGCCCGTTCAGCAGGCCGGCGTTCACCGTCTTCCCGCCGTCGGCCACCAGAAGCCCCAGCAGCGCCATGTCGTAGAGCAGGACCATCACCAGCCAGATCGCCACGGCGATGCCCGCTGCCGTCCCGCGGTCGCGCACCAGCGTGGAGGCGAGATAGCCCATGGCCGTGAAGGCGGCGCCCAGCAGAACGCTCGACCCGATCATGGCGGCGAAGGCGCGCCAGCTTTCCGGCCCGATCTCCGTCCCGCCCATCGCCAGCGCCACCCCGGCGGCGCCATAGCCCAGCACGGTGGCGAAGGCGATGATCGCGGCGTGGCCCAGGAACTTGCCGATCAGCACCTGCCAGCGCGCCACCGGGTAGGACAGCAGCAGCGTCATGGTGCCCCGGTCGATCTCGCCGACCACCGCGTCGAAGGACAGCAGCAGCGCGATCAGCGGCAGCAGGAAGATGGTCAGGCTGGACAGGCTGACGATGGTCACCTCCACCGGCCCGACGCCGACCGTGCCGGTCGGGGCCGCCCCCAGGAAGCTCAGCGTCAGGGCCAGCGCCGCCATCAGCAGCGTGGTGGCGACGACCCAGCGGTTGCGCAGGCCGTCGCGCACTTCCTTGGCGGCGATCGTCAGAAGCGTGTTCATTCCGCGGCCTCCCGGCGCAGGAAGTGGGCGTACATCTCGTCCAGGCTCGGCTGCACGACCTCGATGTCGGCGATCTCCGGGCCTTCGCAGGCGATACGGCGGACGGTCGCCACCTTGTCGTCGTTGGCGCAGACCATCTCCGTGACCTCACCGGAGGGCAGAGTCAGGCGGATGCGCACCGGAAGCTGCGCCAGCCCGCGCAGCGTGGCCAGCGAGCCGTCGGCGACCTTGCGGCCCCGGCTCATCACCACCACGCGGTCGGCCTGCCCTTCCAACTCGGTCAGGGCGTGGCTGCACAGCAGAACGGTGGTGCCGGCGTCGCGCAGGTCCCGCACGATCTCGTAGAAGCTCTGGCGCAGCGCCGGGTCGAGGCCGGTCGTCGGCTCGTCCAGGAACAGCACCCTCGGCCCGCCGAGCAGCGCCTGGGCCAGCGCCAGCCGCTGCCTCATGCCCTTCGAGTAGGTGCCGACGCGGCGCTTCACGGCGGCGGGCTCCAGCCCCACCCGCTCGAACAGCGCGTCGTTGCCGCTGCGCGACACACTCTTCAACCGCGCGTAGAAGTCCAGCGTCTCCCGCCCCGTCATGCTGGGGTGGAAGGCGACGCTTTCCGGCAGGAAGCCCACCTGGCGGCGGATGTGGGAGGCGGCGGCGCTCGCCGGGTCGCCGCCCAGCACGCGGATGCTGCCGGCGGTCGGCGTGGTCAGCCCCAGCATCAGCTTGATCAGCGAGCTTTTGCCGGCGCCGTTGTGGCCGACCATGGCCACGCATTCGCCGGGGGCGAGGTCCAGGTCCACCTCGCGCACGGCGAAGGCGTCGCCGTAGCGCTTGGAGACGCCCTCCACACGGATGGTGTGAGCATCGGTCACGGGGGTCATGGCGCGTTCCTTTCCGCCGTCTGGGCCAGCGCCGCCGGCGCCAGAGAGGGCGGCGGGTTCATAAGGGGGGCGCTGTCGATCACGCCTCCGGGGTGCAGCGCCGGGAACTGCTTCTGCGCCCAGCGGATCACCTGCACGCCGGGGCTGTTCATCAGCAGCTTCGCCGCCGGATAGGCCCACATCACGCGGTCGATCACGTCGTTGGGGCGATAGGACTCGTCGGCGATGCCGTCGCCGTTCAGGTCGAAGGCGGCGTTGTCCGACCAGTAGTTCCCGCGCCCCTTCTCCGACCAGTCGAGATGGCGCGTCCCGACATACTTCACCTGGGTGCGGTTGCCGATGAAGGCGTTGCCGGTCATCGTGTTGCGCTCCGACCCGGCGGTGAAGTGCACGCCGATCTCGCAACCCTCGAAGCGGTTGTTGGTCAGGCGGTTCTTGTTGGCGTTGTAGATGAAGATGCACTTCCAGGTGCCGGTCCTGTGGCCTTCCACCGGGCCGTCGGTCGCCACCGGCATGTCCTTGTCGGGGGCCACCTCCACCGGCGCCGCCTGTTCGGGCGACAGACGGCCGTCGATCACGTTGCCCTCGATGAGCGCGCTGTTGGCGTAGTTCAGCAGCAGCCCGTGCTCCCGGTCGCCCTGCGAGCGGTTGTTCCGGATCACGAGGTTGTTCGAATACATGATCGCGTAGCCGACATGGTTGCCGACCGACAGGTTGTCCGACACTTCAGAGTCGTTCGTATACATATAGTGGACGGCGAAGCGCACCCGCTCGAACCGGTTGCGGGCGAACAGGTTCTTCTTCGATGTCGTGGTGAAGATGCCGTCGCGCCCGTCCTGGACACGGTTGTCCACCACCTGGGTCCCCGGCGCGTTCCACAGTTGGATTCCGTTGCCCCGCTCGGAAACGCGCAGATCCGTGCGCCCCGCCACGTCGTTGCGCCGGACCGTCACGTCGTGGGCGCCCCAGACATAGATGCCGATCAGGTTGTCGCGCAGCCGGTTGTCCTCGATGACCCCCCGGTGTGCCTCCTTGCCAAGGAAGATGCCGGTGTTCTGCTCGGACAGGCTGATGCCGGAGTTGCGGACTTCGACGTTCCGGACCGTCACGTCGGGGGCGAAGATGGTCAGCGCGTTCCCCTCTCCCCGCCCGTCGATGACGGCGCCCGGCTCGCCGAGCAGCGTGACCGGCGTCCGCACCTTCACCGGGCCGGGGTGGTTGCCGGACGCGAGGACGAGCGTGTCGCCCGGCGCCGCCGCGGCGAGCGCGCTTTCCAGCCCGCCCGGTGCCACCGTCACCGTGGCGGCGAAGGCCGTCCCGGTGGCGAAGGCGAGCGCCGCGGCGAGGAGGGGAAGTGAGGGGGAGTGGGGCATTCGGAAGATCCTGGAATCGAAGACCGTTCCCCCCTCCCTGACCCTCCCCCGCTTCGCAGGGGAGGGGTTCGGAAAGGGGCAAACGGCTGTGCCTTACGACGCGCGCGGCTCGACGATCATGCGGCCGCCCATCTCCATGTGCAGGGCGTGGCAGAACCACTGGCAATAGTACCAGTGCACGCCCGGACGCTCGGCGACGAAGGTGACCGAACTGGTCTGCTGCGGACCGATCTCCATGGCGATGCCGTGGTTGGTCAGCGTGAAGCCGTGCGTCAGGTCGTCCACGTCGTCCATGTTGCTCAGGTAGATGGTGACCTCATCACCCTGCTTGACCGTGAATTCCTCCAGCCCGAAGGCCGGAGCGCGCTGCCACATGTAGACGCGGACCTTGTTGCCGTCGCGGATGACCTTGGCGTCCTCGTCCAGGTTGACACCATCCTTCTTGGCCTGCTGCCGGGCTTCCTCCCACATCGGGTCGTCGCGGGTGAAGACGCTCTTCGGGTTCACCTTGGAGCGGTGGACGATCAGCGTGTCGTGCGGCTCGGCGAAGGTCGGACCGTCGTGCACCAGCTTCATCTCGTCGCCGGAAATGTCGATCAGCTGGTCGTTCTCCGGCTTGCTCGGGCCGACGTTGAGGAAGCGGTCCTTGGAGAACTTGTTCAGCACGATCAGCCATTTGCCATCGGCCTCCTTGGTCTGGCCCATGGAGGAGTGCAGGTGACCCGGCTGATAATGCACGTCCAGCTTCTGGATGATCGGATCGACCTTCTCACCCTTGAACGCGCGGACGGCCTTGTCGATGTTCCACTTCACCACCTGGCTGTCCAGGAACAGGGTGGTGTAGGCGTTGCCGCGCCCGTCATAGGCGGTGTGGAGAGGCCCGAGGCCCAACTGCGGCTCGGCCACGATGACGTCGCGCGGCTTGATCTTGTCGTCGAACAGGTCGTCCAGCTTGCGCACGTCCATCACCGACACGGTCGGCGACAGCTTGCCGTTGACGGTGACATGGATGCCGTCGGGGGCCGCGTTGATGCCGTGCGGGCTGTTCGGGATCGGGACGTAGCGGGTGTAGGGCGAGCCGTGGCGGCCATCCACCACCGGAACGCCGTTCATCACCTGGACCTTGCCGGCCTTGACCGCTTCCTCGATGCGCTTGAGGTTGAAGATGACGATCCAGTCTTGCTCGTTGCCGGTCATCTCCGCGGTGGTCACGCCGCCTTCGGAGTTGTAGCAGGTCGAATAGGCATACTTGCCCTGATAATCCGCTTCGGTGTTGTCGAGGTTGCCGTCCACCCACACCTGCCACGCGACCTTCATGCTGTCGCCGTCGATGGCGGTGAAGTGCGTGCGGTAGTTCTTCGGGTCGATGTTCTTGCCGTCGTTGGGCATCGGCACGAGCTGCTCCGCGTTCGCGAAGACGTAACCGGTGCGCGGGTACTTCTGAAGGCGCAGACCATGGATGGCCGAGACGTTCGGGATCTCGATGACCTTGTCCACCTTCATGATGTCGCAGCGGACGCGAGCGACGCGGGTGTTGGCCTTATCGTTGCAGAACAGGTAACGCCCGTCGTAGGTGCCGTCCGTGAAGGACATGTGCGGGTGGTGCAGGTCGCCGTTCAGCCAGTTGCCGCCCTTGTTCTCCAGGAACTTCCTGGTTTCCGGAGAGAGGCCCTCGGTCAGGATCTTCAGGCTCTCGTTGGTCTGTCCCCAGCCCGACGCCGAGCAGCGGTTGAACACCGGAATGCGGTGCAGTTCGCGCATGCTGGGCAGGCCGAGAATGCGGATTTCGCCCGAATGGCCGCCGGAGTGGAAGACGTAATATTCGTCGAGGTCGCCCGGCTTGACCTCGTACTTCTGGTTGCCCGCTCCCGCCGCCTGAGCCGGCGCCGAGCCGAACAGCGTGCTGCCCGCCGTGCCGCCGGCCACCGCGCCGGCGATCCCCGCCAGCGCCGCCGCCTTTGCCGTTCCGCCCAGAAGATCGCGGCGATTCACTCCCGTCCGCTCAGCCTTATCGTTCGACATGGTCAGCTCCTTCGATGTCCCCTCGTGGGGTTCTTGTTTGGGGGTTCTTGTTTCGACCTTGCGGGTCAAAGTCCTTCCGGCCGGACGGACAGGCGCCCGGACGCAGGATCGGTGGTCAGCACGGCGGCGCGGGGTTTTGTCTCGGCCCCCGTGCTGGTGGATTGGGTGGCGTCCCGGCGCTCCCGCTTCAGGCGCTTCTGGATCATGACCGGACATTTGCGGTCGTGGTGGTAGAGCACCTGGCAGTGGAGGCACTGGATGCATTCGTTGGGGTTGATCGACCCGTCGGGGTGGATCGCCTGCACCGGGCATTCGTTGGCGCAGCGCCGGCAGGGGTTGCCGCATTCCTTGTAGCGGAGCAGCCAGTCGAACATCCGCATCCGGCCGGGGATGGCGAGCGCCGCGCCCAGCGGGCACAGGTAGCGGCAGAAGAAGCGCTCGATGAACAGGCCGGCGGCGATCAGGGCCACGGCGAACAGGACGAACCACCAGTCGCGAATGAAATGCAGGATGATCGCGGTCTTGAACGGCTCGACCTCCGCCGCCTTCTCCGCCGTCGCCAGCGAGGTCAGCGACAGGCCGAACAGCAGCAGGAAGATCATGTACTTGATGGGCCACAGCCGCTGGTGCAGCCCGAAGGGCACCGTGATCTGACGCACGCCCAGCTTCTTCGCGGCCTTGGACGCCAGCTCCTGCAACGCGCCGAACGGGCACAGCCAGCCGCAGAACGGCCCCCTGCCCCAGAACAGCAACCCCGCGGCCACCGCCGCCCACAGGATGAAGATCAGCGGCGCTGCGAGGAAGAACTCCCAGTTGAAGCCGGTGACCAGCGAATTGACGAAGGTCAGCACGTTGACCACGGAAAGCTGGGCGTTGGCGTACCAGCCGAGCCAGACCAGCGTGAACAGCAGGTAACTGCGCCGCACCCAGGCGAACAGGCGCGGACGCCGCACCAGCCAGTTCTGGAAGAAGAAGATGGCGGTAAGCACCAGGAGCGCAAAGACCGTGATGCCGACCTCGACCGTGTTCAGCTTCCATATCCTGATCCACAGCGCCTCCTCGTCCGCGAAGCTTTTTGCGGCGGCAGATTCGGGAGCAGCCTCCGCGGGCGCTGCCTCGGGGGCGGCCTGGGCAGCGGGCTGAGCCGCCGGGACCGGCGCCGGCGCGGCTTTCAGATAGCGGTCGGGCAGCGTGTAGCCGAGGTTGAAGGGCAGCGTGGCCTTGTCGCGGGCGCCGAAGCTGCGCTGAACGAGAAGCTGCAACTCCCACGGCTCGGAAAGGTCGAGCGGGAATTCCTCCGGCACCGTGAACAGCGCAATCTCGCGCAGATGCGGCGCACCTTCGGCCGCGAGGTCGCCGAGGCGGGTGTGGTCGCGGTCGCGGAAGCGCACGCCCTGGCCGTCCTGCATGAGCTCTATGC
>JAEYPE010000003.1 GCA_023411035.1 Pseudomonadota bacterium | reverse complement strand
CCGCGCAGGGCTGGGCCTTGATCCTGTCCAGCCGGCGTCTCGCCCGTTCCGTCCACATCGAGGATGACGGGTTCCGAGCGGAAGAGGAGTGGTTCCATCTGCCGCCGGGTGAGGAGCGCACGGTCCGGCTGATCCCCCGCCATTCCTCCACGGTCGTTCCCGATGGTGAAGTCCATGCGTTGAACGGCCTGGACCCGGCGCGTTACCGGGGGTTCCCATGACGCCCGTTCTGTTCGAGGGCTGCTTCGGCTGGCTGCACCCTGCGCGGGGGCGGCGCGGCGTGGTGCTCTGCGCGCCCTACGGCGGGGAGGCGCTGGCGACCCACCGGGCGTGGCGCCTCTTCGCCGAGCGCTTGGCGGCGGCGGGGTTGCCGGTGCTGCGCTTCGACTATCCCGGCACCGGCGATTCCGCGGGCGGGGAGGAGGAGTCGGGCCGGCTGGACGCCTGGGTCGGCGGCATCCGCGCCGCGGTGGCCCATCTGCGCGCCGTCACGGCGGTGGAGGAGGTGGCGCTGGTGGGGTTGCGGCTGGGCGGGTTGCTGGCGGCAGCGGCGGCGCGGGAGGTGGGGGCGGACGCGCTGGTCCTGCTGGCGCCCTTCCCCTCGGGCCGCGCCTTCGTTCAGGAACTGCGGGCGGTGGCGCTGCTCACCGAACGGCCCCCGGACGCCCCTCCCGCGGTGGGGCCGGAGGGGATCGACAGCGCCGGCTTCCGCCTGACCCCGGAGACCGCGGAGGTCCTGCGGACGCTCGACCTGACCCGCGCGGCGGACGCCCCGGCGCGGCGCGTGCTGATCCTCGACCGTCCGGAGGGGCGCGGCTCCGCCCTGGCGGAGCGGTTCCGGGCGCTGGGCGCGGCGGTGGAGGAGGCACCCTTTCCCGATTGCGCGCGGCTGATGACCAGCGTCCAGCACGCGGCCACGGACTGCTCGGCCTTCGGGCGGGTGGTGGCGTGGCTGGCGCGGGACGCCGCTCCGGCCCTGCGGCCCGTCCGGCCCGTGGAAGCGCGCAACCTTTGCTTGCTTTTTTCCGATGCGGTGGAGCGTCCGCTCCGCTTCGGTCCCGGTGCTGGGCTGTTCGGAATCCTGTGCGAACCCGCCACTCCCCCCGCCGGACGGCCCGCCGTGCTGCTGCTGAACAGCGGCGCCACGCCCCACACCGGCACCGGGCGCATGTCGGTGCGGCTGGCGCGACGGCTGGCGGCGCGGGGGATCGCGTCGCTGCGCCTGGATCTGGGCGGGTTGGGAGACAGCGCGTCGAAGCCGGGGCGGCGCGACGGGCTGATCTATTGCCGGGACATGGTGGAGGACGTCCGCGCCGGGCTGGACGCGCTGGCGGCGGCGGGGCATGGCGCCGCGGTGACCGTCGGGCTGTGCGCCGGGGCGGCGGTGGCCCTGCACGCCGCGCTGGCCGACCCGCGGGTGGTGGGGCTGGCGCTGGTCAATCCGGGCCGCTTCGTGTTGGGCGACGGCGTGACACAGGAGGAGGCCATCGGCACCGCGGTGAAGCCCGCCGCCGCCTATCTTCCCCGGCTGACGGAGCCGGCGGCCTGGAGAACCATTCTGCGTCACGACCGCAAGGCGGCGCGCATCGCCCGCGGCCTGTCGGACCGCGCGGTCCGCCGCCTGCGCATCGGTGCGGGACGGCTGCGCGCCGGCCTGACGGGTCGTGGCTATGCCCCGGACGACGTGCTGCACGGGTTCCAGGCCCTGTCGGACCGCGGTGTCCGCACGCTGATGGTGTACAGCGAGGGCGACGTGACCCTGGGCGAGTTGGAGGCCCAGGCGGGGGCGGACGGCGGGCGGCTGCGGCGGATGGCGGGCCTGCGCATGGCGCGCCTTGCCGGCGCCGACCACAGCCTGATGGAGCGCGCCCCGCGGGAACGGTTCGCCGACCTTCTCGACGACCTGCTGGACCGGCTGAGCGCCCGCGGAGAGGTTCCGGCGCCGGGTGGCTCGCCTGCCGGTGATCCACTTCGCCAGCCGGTGGTCTGATGCGGGATTCTTGCCGCATGGCCACATCCTGCGCTATGTAAGCGGTGAGCTTGCGCTACCGGAAAGGGCATGGCCGATGGCCGGATTTCAAGGGTCCCTGCCGCTTCTGGGCGGGTTGTCGATGCGCCATCCCCGGCCTTCGGACGACGACTTCCTGTTGGGGCTGTTCATGGACGCCCGCCCCTGGCTGGCCCAGGCCCATCACGACCGCGATTTCATCCGCATGCTCTACGAGCAGCAGTACAGCGCCATGCGGACCGGGCAGGAAACCCGCTATCCGCAGCATCTGGATTTCGTCGTCGAGAAGACCGGGCAGGCGGTGGGGCGGATCGTCATGGATCTGGGCCGCTGGGACTGGCGCGTGGCGGAGGTGGAGATCCACAAGCTGGCCCGCGGCAAGGGCATCGGCACCGATCTGCTGCGCAGCCTTCAGGGGACGGCGGCGCAGCTCCGCCTGCCCATGACCCTGTCGGTAAACGAGACGCAGACGCGCGTCCACTGGTTCTACTACCGGTTGGGATTCGACCTTCTGGTGCAGACCCCGCCGTCGCTGGAGCTGATCTGGTTGCCGCCCGGCCATCCGGGCATCCAACACCTGCCGCCGCAGATCCTTCCGCCCCAGATGCGGCAGGTCGGCACGGCCTGAGCGCCCGCCCCGGAATCGGAAACGCCGCTCCCGTGAAGTTGGGAACGGCGGTCCGAAACGGCGCGGTCGGGCGGAGCCCGTCAGTTCAGGACGAGTTCGAAGCAGCCCCGCGCCGGGTCGCGCGGAACCGTCCGGACGATGTAGAACGGCCCGATCGTCCCCGTGGTCGGGTGGTCGATCAGGTAATTTCCGTTCCACAGCTCGCTGGTTCCCAGGGTTTCGAACTTCAGGGCGAAGGATGTCCGCTTCGCCCAGCGGGGGGTGTATTCCGGCCGCTCGGTGACCACGGTCAGTTCGACCTCGACGATCGTGGACAGGTCCTCCGGCGCCAGGAATCGGAAGGTCTGGCCGACATGGGGGGTGAACTGCTTGGCGGACAGCGTGCTGAAATCGGCGGTCATGACGGGGATTCCGGTGGCAGGGCGGCGTTTCGCGGATCGGGGACACCCCGGCCCGCAGGATGCGGGACCGGGGCGCCAGCCTATCGTCAGTCGCGGGTCGGGAAAAGACCCATGGTGACGATGTACATGGTGACCGCCAGATACGGCTGCACGTTGGAGAACGGAGCCGGAGCCGCCTGACCGCCGCCCGGCGACACGTTGACCGTACCGCCGGCACCGGTGACGGTGACGGTGCCGGTGGCGGTGCCGGTCAGGTTCGCGCCGCTGCCGGGGGTGGTGGTGTAGGGGCCTTCGGTCTGCCAATCGGTAAAATTGCCCGGGTCGCTGACCTTGACGCCGCCGAGATAGGTGGTGCCGCCCGTCGGCGTCGGCAGATTGCCCTGCGCCGTCGAGATCGGGATCGTCACGGTGGCGTTGATGCTGGACGTGGAGGACCCGCCGCCCGGCGTGAAGGTCGCGTTGTGGGTGTGCAGCGGCAGGTTGGCCAGGTTGAGCGTGCTGCTCGCCGTACCGCCGCTGGAGGCGACGGCCACGTTCTGGTTGTTCAGATACGGGCTGACGCCGGAGCCCATGATGACGCGGCCGCGCAGGTCCGGCACCTTGAAGTTCGGGTTGGTGCCGCCGTACAGGGTGCCGATGATCGCGAACAGCGCCTGGTTCTGGCCCTGCGGCAGGTCCTGGCCCCAGCACTGGACGGTGCCCTGCGGTGCGAAGGTGCCGGCGAACGGGAAGATCAGGCCGAGATAAGCATCCATGACGAAACCTCCGATGTGATTAAGGCTGGCTGAAGCAGACAATGACGCGCTGCAGCGGAATGGAGCGCGGGCCGAAAGTCCGGAAAGGTGGAAAATATAAAGTAATATTCTCCAAAAGAGACGGCCGGACTGGAATGACCAAACGAAATAAATTTTTTCACTCTTTTATTCTCTTATCGCGTGCTTCGGTGCGGTGCCACCTCTCTCTTCCGTCATTCCCGCGAAGGTGGGAATCCAGTCCTTTCAAGTGCTTATCTACGAAGTTTCCTGGCCCCACACATTTGCGGGGGGTGACGGATAGTGAGGTGTCGTGTGTCGGGAAGGAACCTTTGCACCGTCAGTCCGCGCCTATGCGCCTTCGTGGGAATGACGGGTGAAAGAGGCGGCGGCAGGTTGGACGACGAGCCGAACGGCCAAAAAAAACCAGCGCCCATGGCTGTCGCCGGAATGCCTTTGGACACGTCGCCCGTCCTGCCAATCGTCAGTCGCGGGTCGGGTAGAAGCCCATGGTGACGATGTACATGGTGACCGCCAGATACGGCTGCAGGTTCGTGAACGCAGCCGGAGCCGCCTGGCCGCCGCCCGGCGACACGTTGACCGTGCCGCCGGCACCGGTGACGGTGACGGTGCCGGTGGCGGTACCGGTCAGGTTCGCGCCGCTGCCGGGGGTGGTGGTGTAGGGGCCTTCGGTCTGCCAATCGGTAAAATTGCCCGGGTCGCTGACCTTGACGCCGCCGAGATAAGTGGTGCCGCCCGTCGGCGTCGGCAGATTGCCCGGCGCCGTCGAGATCGGGATCGTCACGTTGGCGTTGATGCTGGACGTGGAGGACCCGCTGCCCGGCGTGAAGGTGGCGTTGTGGGTGTGCAGCGGCAGGTTGGCCAGGTTGAGCGTGCTGGTCGCCGCACCGCCGAAGCTTCCGGGATTCAGCGTCGTGTTCAAAAACGGGCTGGCGCCGGCCCCGACGAGGACGCGGCCACGCAGATCCGGCAGGTTGAACGTGGTTCTGGCGTCACCGCCATAAAGATTATAGAGGATCGAGAACAGCGCCTGATTCTGCTGTATGGCCATTTGCTGGCCCTGGCACTGGCTGGTGCCCTGCGGTGCGAAGGCGCCGGCGAATGGGAAAATCTGGCCGATGTAGGCGTCCATGGAGAAATCTCCAAACCGATTGATGCCAATTGACGCGAGCGGCGACGAGCGCCCACCGGTTGGAGCGGAGGCTCCCGCGCAGGTCAGGTGGAAAACATATCGGTATATTCTCCAAAAGAGCTAGTCCGTCCGCAATATCTGAATCAAATCATTTTTCTTCACAGTAAAATACCACCACCGAAGCATATCAGAGTATGTATCGCATGCTACTGTATGCATCGTAGCAAGCTTATCGAATGGATCTAGTATGTCAGCGTGACGGATTTGTAACCAAAAAGGAGATTTTTGACTAAGTGTTACAAATTTTAGCATGATGCAGTCGTATAAGGACGCGAATCAGGCAAAAAGTGCAAGACGATTGCGCAACTGCAAGGTTTATGAACATTGTGCCGCTGAGTGAATAAGTGGTACTGTTCCGAACGTATCACACTTATGGGTAACCGCTTCCGGCGTAGGGTCGGGCGGTGAGGTGATTGTCGGGGGAGAAGTACCATGGCGCGCATGCGGGCTGCGAAGGGCGTTGGCGGAAACGGCGATTCCGGCAAGACGCGCAAACCGTCGTCATCCATGTTCGCCATGGCGTTGGAGCCACGCTTCATGTTCGACGCGGCGGGCGTGGCGACGGCGGCCGATCCCGCAGCCATGGTCCAACCGGATGTGCACGCCGACACGGCGGCAACCGACCACGATGCGGCAAAGTCAGCCGTTGCGGATGTGGTGGCGCCAGCCGTCTCCGCTCCAGTGGCCGATACGGTGCCGGTTCCGCAGGTTCTTCGTCAGGCCGATCCGTTGGCGAACGGCGGGCGGAAGGAAGTGGTGTTCATCGACCAGAACGTTGCCGGCTGGCAGTCCCTGGCGGAGGGTGCAAAGACCGGGGTGGAGGTCGTGCTGCTCGACGCTTCACAGGACGGTCTGTCGCAGATGGTGCGTTGGGCGGAAACGCACAGTGGATATGATGCCATCCATGTCGTGTCCCACGGCAACGAAGGCTATGTGAATCTCGGAACGCTGACGCTGGACAGCCAGTCGGTGCGGGAGAGGGGGGCCGATCTGGCAACCCTGGGAGCGGCGCTGACCCAGGATGGCGATCTTCTTCTTTATGGATGCCAAGTCGCGGGCGGCGCGGGAGAAGCCTTTCTCTCCGCCATGGCGGAGGCGACACATGCGGATGTGGCCGCATCGACCAACAGCACCGGTTCGATACAGCATGGCGGGGACTGGGCGCTCGAACGGGCAACCGACCGCATCGAGGTTTCGGCTCCTTTCACAGAGGGTGCGACGGCGTCCTTTTCCACATTGCTGACGTCGCCATTGAAAGGCTCCACCATTACGTTTGGCACAGCAACCACAACGCTAGCTGTGAGTTCTACCGCGATTAACGTAAGCGCAACCGATATTTATGCGGATGGCGCTGGCCAAACCACGAGGAGTGGGCTGAATGTATCAGTCGTTAATGCCGCTGCGAATGTTGGCATTTCGTACACCATAAGCAACGGGGCAGGGGCCGGCCTCAGTTCCTCCGGCGATCCCTCCCTCTTTATTGGAGGGAATGGAGATTTCACAAGCGTAACGTTCTCGAGTAACGATGGAAGTGCTTTCAAACTGTCGTCTTTCCAGTTTGGGTTTAGTATTATTACAACTGAAGATACTTCAGCAACCGTTACATTTACGGCGGCAAAATCTGGCGGCGGAACTGCAACATTTTCTGGTACGTATGCGGAATTAACAGCGCACAGCATAAATTTTTCTTCCAATTCTGACTTTCAGAACATTACAAGCTTTACGATTTCCTACAGTATCGCCACAAGAAGAATGGAGATTGACGATATTCTTCTTGCTGCGGCTGTTACAGGGTCAACCAACACCGCTCCCGTCCTCGATAACACCAAGACCCCAGTCCTAAGCGGCGAGAATCAGTCCGTCGCGGTGAACACGCCCAACGGTGCCGTCGGCACGCTGGTGTCATCGTTGATCGACAGCGGCGGCACATTGAGCAACGTGACCGATGCCGACAGCAGCGCCTCCACCGGCATCGCCCTGACCGCCGTCGATTCGTCCAACGGCAGTTGGTATTACACCACCGATGGCGGCACCAACTGGACCGCGGTCGGCACCGTCACGAACACCAGCGCGCTGCTCTTGAAGGCAGACGCCAATACCCGCCTGTTCTTCATGGTCAACAGCGGCTATGCGGGTACGGTCAGCAACGCCATCACCTTCCGCGCCTGGGACCAGACCAGCGGCACTGCAGGCAGCAAGGTGGACACATCCACCAATGGTGGCAGCACTGCGTTTTCCACGGCCACCGATACCGCGAGCATCACCGTCACCGACAATGTGGCGCCGACCTTCGACGTCGCGGCGGCGGCGTCCAGCGTTACCACGACCGGCTTCGCCGTGTCGGCCAGCCTCGACGAGGCGGGGACGATCTACTACGTGCTGGTCGCCGACGGGGCCACCGCGCCGACCGCCGCGGAGGTCGCGGCGGGCACCGCCGCGGGCGGCGGCGCGGCGCTGACGTCGGGCAGCCTGAGCGCTTCGTCGTCGCCCTTCACCGGCAGCGGCGCGATCAGCGGGCTGAGCGCCGGCACCGCCTTCGACCTCTACGTCGTGGGCAAGGACAGCACCGGTAACCTGATGGCGTCGCCGGTTAAGATCGATGTGACGACGACCGCCGCCGCCGACACGACGCCGCCGACGGTGAGCAGTATCGCGGTGTCGGGCAGCCCGGCGGCCACCGCCACGTCCATCGACTACACGGTGACCTTCAGCGAGAGCGTGACGGGGGTGGACGCCACCGACTTCACGCTGACCAAGACCGGCACGGCGACCGGCACGATTACGAACATCACCGGGTCGGGCACCACCTACACGGTGACGGTGAGCAGCATTACCGGCGCCGGCACGCTGCGGCTGGATCTGAACGGCATGGGCACCGGCATCCGGGACGCGGCGTCCAACGACATTTCGGGGGGCTTCACCTCGGGCGGCGCCCACACGGTGGATTGCACGGCGCCGACCTTCGACGTTGCCCCGATGACGTCGAACATCACCACCACCAGCTTCTACGTGACGACCAGCCTCGACGAGGCGGGGACGATCTACTACGTGCTGGTCGCCGACGGCGCGTTCGCGCCGACCGCCGCGGAGGTCGCGGCGGGCACCGCTGCGGGCAGCGGGACGGCGCTGAAGTCGGGCAGCCTGATCGCCGGCACCTCGCCCTACTCCGCCAGCGGCTTGCTCACCGGGCTGACCGCCGGCACCGCCTACGACCTCTACGTCGTGGCCAAGGACAGCGCCGGCAACCTTATGGCGTCGCCGGTCAAGGTGGACGTCTCGACGACCGCCGCCGCCAACAACCCACCGGTGAGCAGCGCGGTGCCGACGATCTCGGGCACGGCGGCGGTGGGCAACGCGCTGACCACGACCAACGGCAGCTGGAGCGACGCCGACAACGATACGCTCACCTACAGCTACCAGTGGTTCCGGGCCGACGACACCGCCGGCACCAACGCCGCCTCGATCAGCGGGGCGACGAGCGCCAGCCACACGCTGACCGCCGCGGACGCCCACAAGTACCTGCGCGTGGTGGTGACGGCCAACGACGGCCAGGGCGGCACCCAGACGGCGAGCTCGGCCTACACGGCGATCGCCAACAGCGCGCCGGTGAACAGCGCGGTGCCCTCGGTGACGGGGACGGCGGCGGTGGGCAACGCGCTGACCGCGACCAACGGCAGCTGGAGCGACGCCGACGGCGACGGGCGGAGCTACAGCTACCAGTGGTACCGGGCGGACGACACCGCCGGCACCAACGGCGCCTCGATCAGCGGAGCGACCAGCTCCAGCTACACGCTGACCACCTCCGACGCGCACAAGTACCTGCGCGTCGAGGTGACGGCCAACGACGGCAAGGGCGGCACGCCGACGGCGAGCTCGGCCTACACCGCGGTCGCCAACAGCGCGCCGG
>JAEYPE010000242.1 GCA_023411035.1 Pseudomonadota bacterium | reverse complement strand
GCCCAGCGTTATCGCCAGTACCGCTTCCATCAGAGCACCTCCTTGCATGACTCGTCCTGACTGACGTGGCCGATATTGGACAGGATCAGCAGGGTGGCCCCGACCACCGCCAGATAAACGCCCAGGTCGAACAACATGGCCGTGGCCAGCTCGAACTCACCGATGAATGGAAGGTGGAAATGACCGAACGCCGAGGTCAGGAACGGGAAGCCGAACAGCCAGCTGCCCAGCCCCGTCAGCCCCGCGATCAGTACACCCAACCCGGCGACGCCGTGATAGCTGAAAGGCTGGCGCGCCTGCGCCCAGGTCACACCGTGGGAAATGTATTGCAGGATCAGCGCGACCGCGGTGATCAGACCGGCGATGAAACCACCACCCGGCAGATTGTGCCCGCGCAGGAAGATAAACACGGAAATCATCAGGGCCATCGGCAGCACAGCACGGGACAGGTTGTCGAGCACCATCGGATGGCTGTCGGTGCTCCAGAGCCGTCCGCCGTAATCACGCCGCGGGTAAGGCAGGTGCAAGCCGTGGAGCAACCCGTAGATACCCACTGCGGCAATCGCCAGGACCGAGATCTCGCCGAGCGTATCGAAGCCACGGAAATCCACCAGGATCACGTTGACCACGTTGGTGCCGCCACCACCCGACACGCTGTTTTCCAGGAAGAAGGAAGCGATGCTGTCGTAGGGGCGCGTCAACACGGCATAGGCGAGCAAGGCAATGATGGTACCAATGCTGCCCGACAGCAGCAGATCGCGCAGGATGCGCAGGCTGCTCGATTCGGCCGGCGTGCGGTCCGGCAGGAAGTACAGCGCCAGGATCAGCAGGATGATCGTCACCACCTCGACGGACAGCTGGGTCAGCGCCAGGTCAGGCGCCGAGAAGCGGGCGAACGCCAGCGCCACCAGCATGCCGGCGACGCTGAGGATGATCAGCGCCACCAGCCGCTTGCGGTGGAACAGCACCGTCAGCACCGAGGCCAGGCACAGCACCAGCAGGCCGAACACGGTGAAGACATCCGGCGGGGTCAGCGCGACCGGGCCACCCAATGCCTGCAGCGGCGTCAGCGCATAGATCACCAGCACCAGCGAACTGAGCAGCACCAGCGCCACATAGCGCTGCAGCGAGCCGTTATCGAGGCATTCGGTCAGCCAGCGCGCAGCGGCGGTGAGCTCTCTGATCACCCGCTTGAACACTTCCAGCGAATCGACCCGGGGCAGCCCTTCGTACCAGAGGAATATCCACTTACGCAGCGCATAGATCAGCACCCCGCCGACCAGCGCGACTACGCTCATCAGCAGCGGCAGGTTGAAACCGTGCCAGATCGTCAGGCTGTAGTCGGGCACCATGCCATTCAAGGTTCCGCCCACCGCCGCCGCCAGCAGTGGCGCCACGGTATAGGCCGGCAGCATCCCCACCATCAGGCACAGCAGCACCAGGATTTCCACCGGAATCTTCATATAGCGTGCCGGCTCATGCGGTGGATGCTTGGGCAGGTCGATGGGCTCGCCATTGAAGAACACGTCGTGCACGAAACGCAGCGAGTAGGCGACCGAGAACGCGCCAGCCAGAGTCGCTAGCGCCGGGATGGTCCAGTAGAAGCTGCCCAGCAGGTGCTGGTCGAGGGTTTCGGCGAAGAACATTTCCTTGCTCAGGAAGCCGTTGAGCAAGGGCACGCCGGCCATGGCCAGCGAGGCGATCATCGCCAGCACCGCCGTGTGCGGCATGTACTTCAGCAAGCCGTTGATGCGCCGCATGTCGCGGGTGCCGGTCTCGTGGTCGATGATGCCGGCGGCCATGAACAGCGAGGCCTTGAAGGTGGCGTGGTTGATTATATGGAAGATCGCCGCCACCGCCGCCAGGCGCGAGTCGAGGCCGAACAGCAGGGTGATCAGGCCCAGGTGGCTGATGGTCGAGTAGGCCAGCAGCCCCTTGAGGTCGTGCTGGAACAGCGCCATGATCGCGCCGATCAGCAGGGTGGCCAGGCCGGTCATGCTGACCAGGTAGAACCACCATTCCGAATCCGACAACGCCGGATACAGGCGCGCCAGCAGAAATACCCCGGCCTTGACCATGGTCGCCGAATGCAGGAACGCCGAGACCGGCGTCGGCGCCGCCATCGCCTGCGGCAGCCAGAAATGGAACGGGAACTGCGCGCTCTTGGTCAGGGCGCCCATCAGGATGAGGATCAGCGCCGGCAGGTAGAGCGCGTGTGAGCGTATCTTGTCGCCCGACGCCAGCACGACGTCCAGGTTGTAGCTGCCGACGATGTGGCCCAGCAGCATCACGCCCGCGAACAGGCACAGCCCGCCGGTGGCGGTGATGGTCAGCGCGATGCGCGCGCCGTCGCGCGCCGCCGCCGTGTGGTGCCAGTAGCCGATCAGCAGGAAGGAGAAGAGGCTTGTCAGCTCCCAGAAGAAGGCAAGCTGGATCAGGTTGCCGGACAGGACCACCCCCGTCATGGACCCCATGAAGGCCAGCAGGAACGCGAAGAAGCGTGGGACCGGATCGTCCGCCGACATGTAATAGCGCGCATAGAGCACGACGAGCGCGCCGACCCCGAACACCAGCCCCGCGAACAGCCAGGCGAAGCCGTCCATCCGCAGCACGAAATCGAGTCCGAGGGTCGGCATCCAGGTCATCGTGTGGCGGACCACACCGCCCGCCGCCACCGTCGAATAGGCGGCCCACACCAGAAGAAGCCCGATGAAGGCGATGAGGCCGGCCAGCCACGCCGCGGTGTTGCGTGCGTGCGTGGGCAGCAGCCCGGCGACGATCGCGCCGACGAACGGAAGGCCGGTGGCGGCCAGGAGCAGCAGGGCGTCAGGCATGGTCTCTTGCAATCGGGGTCTCTGGCAATCCGGGGGCCAAAATGCTGAGAGCGGTCGGCATGACGAATATAGGAATGGCGGAGGTCCCCCGCCGCGCCGTTCAGAAATCGTCCTCGTCAGGCTCCTGGCCCTGGCCGGCGTCGAGAGGAAGCGCCTGCCGGACGATCTGGACCACGGCGTCGGGCGTCTCCGCCTGACGGAGCCGGCGCAGGGACTGCGGCTCGCGCAGGGCCTTGCAGATTTCCCCCATGACGGGCAGCAACCCCTTGCGGGTCGCCATCGGCCAAAGCACGACGAAGACGAGATCGACGGGCTCGTCGTCACGGGCGTCGAAATCGATGGGACGGCCGAGCCGTGCGAACAGCACCAGCGGGATCTCGGTCCCGCGGAGTTCCGAGTGGGGAAGTGCCACCCCCTTGCCCAGCGCCGTGGAGCCGATGTGTTCCCGAGCCTGCAGGGCCTTTAGAATGTCCTCCTTGGGAATCCCGATGCGACCGGCCGCCTCGGCGGCCAGGAGTTGAAGCAGGGTTTCCTTGTTGGCTGGCTCTGCATCGAGAATGACGTTGTGTGCAGACAAGAGGTCCGAGATGCTCATTCCTGTCTCCATGGGTGGCGAACCTTCCGTCTCCTGTCCCGGAAGAACGGGTTCCGTGCCGGGATGGCCGTGAACCGACAGACTTCCAATCAATTTCGACACACATTGTCCACAGCGCCAATCGTCGCTGCGACCGATGGCCGACTCACCCTACGGATACGCTGCCCCGAAACGGCCCGCGCATCGCAACAAACCTCGTTCATATCCGCCCTTGCAACAGGTCCAACACGCATTTTGGGAATGGAGTCGCCCCCCGCAAGTGGCGGGACCCCGTTCCATCTACGTCTTGGCCGCAGACATAATCCCTATGAAGGGAAAAGGACGGAAGGCGGATCGGGGATGAATTCAGTCCCAGCCCGCAAGGCCAGCCGATCCGGGCATGGCGGAGACGCCCGGAAAATTTTCACGGGCGTGGGGCCGTGCGAGACGCCCTCTCCCACACCATCGGGAAAGGGCGGAACCGTCCCGTCCTAGGCGAGCATCCGCACCGGCTCGCCCGCGTGCCACGCGAGGATGTCGTCCAGCGCGTCGCGGTAGAAGACCTCGTAGTTCTCGCGGGTGACGTAGCCCAGATGCGGGGTCAGAACCGTGTTCGGGGCCTCCAGCCAGGGGCTTCCCGCCGGCAGCGGCTCGACAGGGAAAACGTCCAGCCCGGCGCCCGCGATGCGGTGTTCGTGCAGCGCCGCCAGCAGCGCGTCCTCGTCCACCAGACCGGCGCGCGACGTGTTCACGAAGAAGGCGGAGGGCTTCATCGCGTCGATGTCGTCCACCCCGATGACGCCGCGCGTCCGCTCGCTCAGCACCAGATGGACGCTGACGACGTCGGAGGTCGCGAACAGGTCGCGCTTGTCCAGCCGGACCGCGCCCGCCGCTTCCGCCCGCTCGTCGGTCAGGTTGGGGCTCCAGGCCGCGACCTCCATCCCGAAGGCCTGGCCGACCCGCGCCACCTGTGCGCCCAGCTTGCCCAGCCCGACGAGGCCCAGGCGCTTGCCGGCCAGCCCCTGGGTCAGGCCGGTCTGCCAGCGCCCGCCGCGCAGGCTGCGCTCCTCCTGCGGGATGCGCTTCGCCAGCGCCAGGATCAGGCCCCAGGTCAGCTCCACCGTCGGGGTGCCGACCATGCCGGTTCCGCAGACGGCGATGCCGCGGGCCTTGCAGGCGTCCAGGTCGATGGCGTTGTTGCGCGCCCCGGTGGTGACGAGGAGCCGCAGGTTCGGCAGCGATTCGATCAGCGACGCGGGGAACGGCGCGCGTTCCCGCATGATCACCAGAACACTGTAGGGGGCGAGCGTCGCCGCCACCTCCGCCGCCGGGATCGGGCGTTCGAAGACCGTCAGCGCGCTGCCATTGGGCAGGCGATGCCATTCCGCCAGATCGCGCGCGACGTTCTGGTAGTCGTCGAGGATGGCGATCTTCATCACGGCTTCGCGAAATACGGCGCCAGATTGGCCCGGATGCGCTCCACCGCCGGCGTAACCTCCGCCGGGACCTGGAAGGTCTGGCCGGTGATGGTCTCGAACGCCTCGATGTAGATGCGCGCGGCCTCCAGAACGATCTCCGCGGGGATTTCCGGGATCGCGTCCTTGTAGGGGTCGCAGCGCTGGGTCACCCAGCTCCGCACGAAGTCCTTGTCGAAGCTCTCCGGACGCTGCCCGGCCTCGTACCGCTCCGGATAGCTGGCGGCGAACCAGTAGCGGCTGCTGTCCGGCGTGTGGATCTCGTCGGCCAGGATGATGTTGCCGGCCTCGTCGAAACCGAACTCGTACTTGGTGTCCACCAGGATCAGACCGCGCTGAGCCGCGATCTCGCGCCCGCGGGCGAACAGGGCCAGCGCCTTCTCCGTCACCTCGTCCCACTGGGCCTGGGTCAGCAGCCCGCGCTCCACGATCTGGGCGGCGGTCAGCTCCTCGTCATGGCCGGCGTCGAAGGCCTTGGTGGTCGGGGTGATGATGGTTTCCGGCAGCTTCTGGTTCTCGCGCAGGCCGTCCGGGAAGACATGGCCGTACATCTCGCGCCGGCCCTTCTTGTACATCGTCCACAGCGAGGTGCCGGTGGTGCCGGCCAGATAGTCGCGGACCACGATCTCCACCGGCATGATGGTCAGCCGCTTGGCGACCACCACGTTGGGGTCCGGATATTCCAGGACGTGGTTGGGGCAAAGATCCTTCGTCGCCTCGAACCAATAGCGGGCGATCTGGGTCAGCACCTGCCCCTTGAAGGGGATGGCGTTCAGGATGATGTCGAAGGCCGACAGCCGGTCGGTGGCGATGATGACGCGCCGCCCGTCGGGAAGGTCGTAGTTCTCGCGCACCTTGCCCCGGTAATGGTTGGGCAGTTCGGGGATGGCGGCGTCCTTGACGACGTTGGACAGATGCGGAGCAAGCAGAGCGGTGTCGACCATGGTTCCAGATCCGGCAAAAGGGAGGCGCATGATAGCGCAATCGCCGCGCGGGGCCAGCGCGGTTATAGTCCCGAATTCGGTGAATGGGGACGTTCGATGCGGGAAACCGGAGAAATTCAGGTCTGGTATGCCGACCTGCGCGGGCTGGCGCACCGGCTGGAGGCGTTCCGCACCCTGCTCTCCCCCGACGAGACGGCGCGGGCCGCCCGCTTCGCGACGGAGGAGCTTCGCAGCCGCTGCGTGCTGCGGCGGGGGCTGCTGCGCCATCTTCTGGGGCGGGCGCTGGGCTGCGACCCGGCGACTCCGGCCTTCGCCTACGGGCCGATGGGCAAGCCCTTCCTGCCGGGCGGACCGGCCTTCAACCTCGCCGACTGCAAGGACGACGTGCTGATCGCGATCGCCCCCGGCGGGCCCCCCGGCGGGGATGCGGAGCTTGGCGTCGACATCGAACGGCTGCGCCGCGTGCCGGACGCCGCCGGGATCGCCGAGCGGTTCTTCGCCCCGGAGGAGCGCGCCGCCTTCGCCGCCCTGCCCGACGCCCAGCGGGACGAGGCGTTCCTCAACGGCTGGACCCGCAAGGAAGCCTTCATCAAGGCGACCGGCCAGGGCCTGTCGATGCCGCTGGACCGTTTCGCGGTGGAACTGGCGCCGGGCCGCCCCGCCCGACTGCTGAGCCTGGACGGCGCGCTGGAGGCCGGACGCGCGGCGGACTGGTCGCTGTTCGATCTGCGCCCGGCGCCGGGATTGGTGGCGGCGCTGGCGGTGCGCGGCGACGGCTGGCGTCCCGTGCTGCGCCCGGTGGCGGAGGCGTTCAGCGCCTGACGACTTCCCAGGCGATGCGCACCGGTTCCTCCCCCAGTTCCGTGGAGCCGATCACGATCTCGCCCCGCGGCGGCAAAGCCACCGGTTCGCCCGGCGTCAGCAGCCGCGGCTCCGCCCCCGGCACGGCGATGCGGGTGCCGTTGCGGCTGAGGTCCTCCACCACGAACACGCCGTCCTGACAAGACACCGCCGCGTGCCGGCGCGAGGCCGACGCGATGTCCAATACGAGCTGGCATTGCGACGACCGCCCGATGACGAACCGCGCTCCATCCTCCGCAATCGTCTCGGTCTGGCCGCGCCAGGACAGCACCAGCCGGTCCGCCACCGCCTTGGCCGCGTCGATCAGAACGGTTTCCCTGGTCACCCGCGTCACGGCGCTCCCGTCCGGAGCGGCCAGCAAAGGCACGCCGAGCGACCGCTCGCCGTCCGGGATCGAGGCGATCTTGGCGATCAGCCCCTCGGCCAGCGCCCGCGGAATGCCGGCGGCGCGCAGGCGGCGGCCCAGGCCGTCGCGCACCTCCTCCGCACGGACGCCGGGAGCGGCCAGTTCGCTGGCCGAGGTGATGCTATCGAACTCCTCGGCCACCTGCCGGATCAGGACGCTGAGCTTGTGCCGCCCGAAGGGGCTGGTGGCGAGGTCCAGCAGATAGCCGATGCGCTGGGCCGGCGTCGGCAGGCGGGAGGCCAGCCGCTGCACCGCCGTGTCGAAGGGCGCATCCTCCCCGCCGGAGCCCCACACCATCTTGGCGCGCCGGGTCAGCGCCTCCGCCATGCCGGCCCCGCCGAGGAAGCCGTCGAAATTGATCAGCCGGTCCACGATGACGCCGAACGCCTTGCCTTCCGCGGAATCGCCGGTGCGGGTCAGCGGGGTCAGCCCGGCCAGACCGCCCTGGATGCGCCGCAGCAGCGCGTTGCGCGTCTCGTCGAACCCGCCGCCGCCCAGCGCGTTGGACAGGGCCAGGAGTTCATCCGTGAAGGGCAGCCGGTCGTCCAGGTCGCCGTGCACCGCCGCCACCAGGCTTTGCAGCGCCGCCCCCAGGTCGGGCGCGTAGCCGATCAGCGCGCGCACCGGTTCCCGCCCGTCCACGGTTTCCGCCAGGATCTGGTCGAGCAGGCGACGGTTCGCCTCCTCCTCGTCCTCCCGGTGGAAGCGAAGCAGCGCCTTGACCTTGCCGGGCCAGTCGCGGCAGGGCTCCAGCACGGCGCCGAAGGCGTGGGTGACCAGCCGGTCCCGCTCCTCCGGCGCCCGCTCCTGCGCCGCGGACAGCAGGTCGCCCACCCCGCCGCGGGCCAGCGCCGTGTCGAAGGGGGCCAGCGTGTCCGACGCCTGCGCCAGTTCCTTCAGGGTGGCGAACATCCGCAGGATCTGGTCGTGCCGTTCGGAGGGCTTGATCCCCAACAGCGGCGCCTGAAGGGTGGCGAGCCGGCTGACCGCCGGATTGAACAGCAGTGCCTCCCGCTCGAAATAGCGCAACGGGTAGTAGCGGTGGAGCTGTTCGGCGGGGATCACCGCCTGATCGTCCCAATAGCCGCGCAGCAGGCGCAGCAGCAGAATCCGGCTTTCGTAGGAAAAAAGCTGAAGCGCGTGGGTGCAGAGGGTGGCGGGGCCGACGTCGGCCTCGTCGATGTGGGAAACAGTGGTGGGCTTTTCGCCACCGGCGGTCGATTTCTGGAAGATGACCTCTTCCCTGCCCGCCTGATTCACCTTCAGAATCCGGACCACCGGAAATTTTGCAAGACGAAGCAGGTAGGCCGCACGTTCCCGCGCCGCGGCCTCGTCGGGAAAAACGCCGTCGATGTTGGGTTTGCCGCCCTGCTCGACAACCACTTCGAATGTGGCATTCCGGCGCCGCGACATCATGGGTTTGGCAACTCTTTCCCAAGGGTATGGCGTCGTTTCGTGTCTTCATGGTACGGGAAGCGAATTTCACGCGCAGCAAGATTCCTTGACCGCCCCCGGATTGACGCAGGCGCGGGATGGCACTTTGCGTTAGAGTGCGTGCCATGCGGCTTCCGGCTTTTTCCTTCCTGTTCCTGCTGGTCTGCCTGTCCGCGGTGTCGGTCTGCGCGTCCCCCTACGGCGCCAGCGGCCCCGACGACCGTGAGGCGATCGCCCGCAACGGCTTTTCCCCCGACGACGTCGGCTATGTGCTGTTCGATCCGGACAGCGGCGCCGTTCTGGCCCAACGGCAACCCGCCAAGCCCTTCGTCCCGGCCTCCGTCGCCAAGCTGCCGGCCATGGCCGCCGCCCTGGCGGTGCTGGGGCCGGAACACCGGTTCGAGACGACGCTGCACGTCACCGGGCGGCTGGAGGGCGGCGTCCTGGACGGCGACCTGATCCTGAAGGGCGGCGGCGACCCGTCGCTGTCCACGGAAGGTCTGATGGCGTTGTTGCGGGACCTCGGCGCCATGGGGATCGCGCGGGTGACCGGGCGATTCCTCTACGACACCTCGGCCCTGCCGGAGATGCCGGAGATCGACGCCGGACAGCCCTGGACCGCCGGCTACAACACCGGTGTCGGGGCGCTGTCGCTGAATTTCAACCGCTTCCGGTTCGACTGGACGCGCCCCGCCGCGGGGCAGCCGGTGCGGGTCAGCGCGTGGTCGGTGTCCGACGCGGGGCGGGTGCCGCTGGACAGCGTGACGGTGCAGCTCGCCGCCGGGACGGGTGCGGCCTTCACCCCGCTCAGCGCGGCGAACGGCGAACCGGAGGGGGAGCGCTGGCGCTTCGCCCCGCAGACGGGCATGGCGGCCAGCCTGTGGCTTCCGGTCACCCGACCCGGACTGGCGGCGGCGCATGTCTTCCGCCGTTTGGCCGCGGAGACGGGGATCGAACTGCCCGCCCCGGCGCCCGGCGCGGTGCCGCCCGCCGCCACGCTGGCCGCCCTGCACCGCAGCGAACCGCTGGAGCTTCTGGCCCGGCAGGTTCTGCGCTTCTCCAACAACCTGTCGGCGGAGCTGATCGGGCTGGCCGCCGCCCGGCGGCTGGACCCGGCGGTGGAAACGCTGCCCCGGTCGGCGGCGGTGCTGACCGCGCCGGCCATGCTGGCGGCCCCGCGCACCGACTGGACGGGGCTGCGGCTGGTCAACCATTCGGGCCTCAGCGCGGCGTCGCGGATCACCCCCGCCCAGACCATGGCGCTGATGCGCGGCGCCGGACCGGCGGTGCTGGCCCTTCTGCCCGGCGAGGACGAGGGCAAGGCCCTGCCGTCCGGCGTGCGGGCCAAATCGGGCACGCTGGCCTACGCGAAGGCGCTGGCCGGCACGCTGACCACCGCGAACGGGCGGACATTGGGCTTCGCCTTCTTCGTCACCGACGAATCGCTGCGCGCCGCCATGGACCGCGACATGGACCGCCGCATCGCCGAGATCCCGGCGGAGGCCCGCGCCTGGCTGGCCCGCGCCCGCAAGCTCCAGGCCGACCTGCTGGATCTGTGGATCGCCGGCTTGTGATGGAGAGCCCATGACCACGGCGCTTGGCGAAGGGCGCGGGGCGGTTGTACACTGCGACGGAATGCCCCATTGAGGTCCGTCATGCCGATCACCCCGCGCAAGCGCCCGAACCAGCAGGGACCGGAGCTTCGGGATGTGGCGTCCAACCGCTACCATGACCGGCAACTGGGGGCGGAGGTGGTCAACATCGTGGTCGGCGGCTGCGTGGTCAGCGACGACCCGAACGTCGTCATCACCACCACGCTGGGCTCCTGCATCGCCGCCTGCCTGTTCGATCCAGCCGCGGGCATCGGCGGGATGAACCATTTCCTTCTGCCGGACCAGAACGGCGACCGGCTGTCCATCTCCTCCCGTTACGGTAGTGCGGCCATGGAGCAGCTCATCAACCGGCTGCTGTCGGCGACGGGGCGGCGGGACCGGCTGCGCGCCAAGATTTTCGGCGGGGCCAGCGTCAACGGCGCCCCTCGCGGCGCCGGGATCGGCCAGCGCAACATCGAATTCGTCATGGACTATCTGGCGGCGGAAGGCATCCCGACCATGAGCTGGGACGTGGGCGGCATGGCGGCCCGCGCGGTGCGCTTCTACCCCACCACGGGCCGGACCCAGCGCCGCCTGATCGGGGAGGAGACGGTGCGGGACATCGCGCGCTCCGAAACCTCCTTCATGGACCGGCTGCACAAAACCGGGATCGACGGCGACGTCGAGCTGTTCTGACCAGCGTCGGTGAAAGAATGAGCTGGCCCGCTTACGCCAGCGCGTGCAGCGCCTTGGGCAGGTCGGCGAAGCGATCGATCAGGAGGTCGGCCGCCAGCGCGGACGGAGCCACGCGCGGATAGCCGTAAGACACGGCGATGACCCTGATGCCGGCGGCCCGGGCGGCGAGCACGTCGTTGGGTCCGTCGCCCACCATCACCGCACCGGCGGCGGGCCGCCCCAGCCGCTCCGTCACGGCCAGCAGCGGCTCGGGCGCGGGTTTCCGCTGGGGCAGGCTGTCGCCCCCGACGACCACGCCGAAGAACCGCGACAGCCCCACCCCGCCCAGAAGGGCGCGAGTGATCGCCAGCGGCTTGTTGGTGCACAGCCCCAGGGCGTGGCCGGCGTCGGCCAGCCGTTCCAGCGTTTCCGGCACGCCGGGATAGACGCAGGCCGGGTCCGGCGGAATGCCGGCATACAGGGCCAGGAAGCGCGCCACCGCCGCCCCGGTTTCCGTCTCCGACAGGGCGGGGCCGGTCGCGGCGAAGCCGCGCTCCACCAGCCGCCGGGCGCCATCGCCGATGAAGCGCCGCACCATGGCGTCCGTCACCACGCCCCGTCCCCGCTCCGCAAGCAGGCGGTTGAGGGCGAGGCCGATGTCGCGGGCGCTGTCGACCAGCGTGCCGTCGAGGTCGCAGATGACCGCCACCGGCATGGGTACCCCCGTCATCATGCGGGCGCCCTCAACGCTGTTTCCATGACCGGAGGCGGCACCGGCGATGGCCGGGCGTCCGCCAGATAGCGCATCGCCATGCGCTCCAGCGGCAACGGCGCGATCCGGGTGGCCTGCCCCGCCGACCCGAACGCCTCGAACCGTTCGCGGCAGAGCGCGCGGGCGGCACGGGTCGCTTCCGCCAGGAACTTGCGCGGGTCGAACTCCTCGGGCCGCGTCATCATCGTGCGGCGCAGGCTGCCGCTCATGGCGAGGCGGATGTCGGTGTCGATGTTGACCTTGCGCACCCCGTTGCGGATGCCCTCCCGGATCTCGGCGACGGGAACGCCGTAGGTCTCCCGAATGGTCCCGCCGTGTGCACGGATGACCTCCAGCCACTCCTGCGGCACGGAGGAGGAGCCGTGCATCACCAGATGCGTGTCGGGGATGCGCTCGTGAATGAGGCGGATGCGGTCGATCGCCAGGACGTCGCCGGTGGGCCGTTTCGCGAACTTGTAGGCGCCGTGGCTGGTTCCGATGGCGATGGCCAGGGCGTCCACGCCGGTCCTTTCCACGAAATCCGCCGCCAGCTCCGGATCGGTCAGCAACTGGTCGCGGGAGAGTGTTCCCGCCGCGCCGGAACCGTCCTCCTCCGCCGCCCGCCCGGTCTCCAGCGACCCCAGGCAGCCGAGTTCCCCTTCCACCGACACCCCGACGCTGTGCGCCGCATCGACCACGCGGGCGGTGACCCGGACGTTGTAATCATAGCCGGCGGGCGTCTTCATGTCCTCCAGCAGCGAACCGTCCATCATCACGCTGGTGAAGCCGGAGCGGATGGCCTGCTGGCAGACCGCGGGGCTGGCGCCATGGTCCTGATGCAGGCACACGGGAATGTGCGGCCACATCTCCACCGCCGCCTGCACCATGCGGCGCAGGAACGGCTCACCGGCGTACTTGCGCGCCCCGGCGGAGGCCTGGAGGATCACCGGGCTGGCGCAGTCCTCCGCCGCCTGCATGATCGCGTGGATCTGCTCCATGTTGTTGATGTTGAAGGCCGGCACGCCGTAGCCGTGGTCAGCCGCGTGGTCGAGAAGCTGTCGAAGGGAGATCAGGGCCATTGAAAAGTCTCCTGTTCGCGGACTCCGATGGTCGCGGTCATAGGCGCCGTCCTTCCGGTTGGGAATGGCCTTGCTCTCAGAACGCCTTCTTCTTGCGGTCCATGAGCTGCCAGATCATCGGCGTGAAGATCAGTTGCATCGCCAGCGCCATCTTGTCGCCGGGGCAGACGATGGTGTTCGGGCGGGTCATGAAGCTGTCCTTCAGCATCGACAGCAGATAGGGGAAGTCGATCCCCTTGGGCCGGGTGAAGCGGATGACCAGCATGCTCTCGTCCGAGGTCGGGATGTCGCGGGCGATGAAGGGGTTGCTGGTGTCCACCGTCGGCACGCGCTGGAAGTTCACGTCGGTGCTGCTGAATTGCGGGCAGATGTACTTCACGTAGTCCGGCATGCGGCGCAGGATGGTGTCCACGATCGCCTCCTCCGAATAGCCGCGCAGGTTGCGGTCACGGTGGATCTTCTGAATCCACTCCAGATTCACGATGGGGACGACGCCGATTTTCAGGTCGGCGTGGCGGGCGATGTCCACCGTCTCCGTGCGCACGCAGCCGTGCAGCCCTTCGTAGAACAGCAGGTCGGTGTCGGGTTCGATGTCCTCCCACGGGGTGAAGGTGCCGGGGGGCTGGCCGTAGGGAGCGGCCTCCGCGTCGTCGTGCAGGTACTTGCGGACGCGCCCGCCGCCGGTTTCGCCATAGGCACGGAACAGGTCCTCCAGCTCCTCGAACAGGTTCGCGTCCGGTCCGAAATGGCTGAAGGTGGAGTGGGGGCTTTCCTGCGCCTCCTCGACCTTGGCGCGCATCTCCTTGCGGTCGTAGCGGTGGAAGCTGTCCCCCTCGATGATGGTGGCGGTGATTCCCTCGCGCCGGAAGACCTGCTGGAAGGTGCGGGTCACGGTGGTCGTCCCCGCCCCCGAGGAGCCGGTGACGACGATGATCGGGTGTCTGGCCGACATGGGACGCTTCTCCTCAGCTCTGGGGCTCGGATTCGGGCGTCAGGAACAGGGAGCGGCTGCCGAACAGCGGGGCGTGGAACGTCAGCTCCTCCCCACGGTCGTAGGCCGCGTGGTAAGAGGCCACCCGCTCCACCTCCGCCTTCGAGCCGAGGATCACCGGCACCCGCTGGTGCAGGGCTTGCGGCTGGATGTCCAGGATGCGTTCGCGCCCGGTGCTGGCCGCCCCGCCGGCCTGTTCGACCAGCATGGCCATGGGGTTCGCCTCGTAGAGCAGACGCAGCCGCCCCGGCTTGTGCGTGGGCCGGGAGTCGCGCGGATACAGGAAGACGCCGCCGCGGATCAGGATACGGTAGACCTCCGCCACCAGACAGGCGATCCAGCGCATGTTGAAGTCCGCCTCGCGCGGGCCGGTCGTGCCCTTGATGCACTCCTCCACGTAATGGCGCACCGGCGGTTCCCAGAAGCGTTCGTTGGAGCTGTTGATGGCGAACTCGCAGGCGCGCTCCGGAATGCGCATGTCGGGGTGGGTCAGCGTGTAGGCGCCGATCTCGCGGTCCATGGTGAAGCCCTGCACACCCTTCCCGAAGGTGGCGACGATCATGTCCGCCGGGCCGTAGAGGGCGAAGCCCGCCGCCACCTGCCGCGCGCCGGGTTGGAGAAAATGCCCCACCTCCGGCTCATCCACCCCGTCCGGCGCCTTGAGAATGGAAAAGATGGTCCCGACCGTCAGGTTGACATCCAGGTTCGACGATCCGTCCAACGGGTCGAAGACCAGCAGGTAGCGGCCACGCGGGTATTCATGGGGGATGCGGTAGGGCTCCTCCATCTCTTCGGACGCCATGCCGCAGAGCTTGCCGCCATACTCGCAGGTGCGCAGCATGATCTCGTTGGCGATCAGGTCCAGCGGCTTCTGCATCTCCCCATGAACATTGATGCCGACGTTGACGCCGGTTGCGGGGGATTCGTCGCCGGGACGGCTGGCCGGGGGTTTCAGCGCGCCGCGCGCCACCGCGCTGGCGATGAACTTGCACGCGGTCTGCACATCGTTGAGGAGGGCGGTGAGGTCCGTGTCGGCCTCGCCACGGCGGCGCTGGTCCTCGATGATGAACTTGCTGAAGGTCGTGCGGCGGTGCGGCATGGCATTCCCCTCATGTCCGTTGGCCCGGCCAGCTTGGGCGGGCCTTACTGCGCAAAGACACGGCTCTTGCGGATGTCCTCCTCAGTGATGGTCAGCAGATCGGCGGCGGCGACGGCCTGCGCCCGCGCTTCGAACAGACGGTTGGCCTGACGCAGCCGGGTGCGGTCGAGGGCGTTGCGGATGGAGCGTGCGTTGGCGAAGCGCGGCTGCGTCATCCGCTGGGCGATGTACTCGCCCATGGCCCGCTCCGCCTCCGGGGCGAAGCGGTACTGCATCCCCTCCACCATCAGCCGGGCGATGTCCAGCAGTTCGCCGGGATCGTAGTCGGGGAAGTCCACATGGTGGGCGATGCGCGACGCCATGCCGGGGTTGGATTTGAAGAAGGTGTCCATGCGGTCCCTGTAGCCGGCGAGGATCACCACGAGGTCGTCGCGGTTGTCCTCCATCACCTGCAACAGGATTTCGATGGCCTCCTGGCCGTAGTCGCGCTCGTTCTCCGGACGGTAGAGATAGTAGGCCTCGTCGATGAACAGCACGCCGCCCATGGCGCGCTTCAGCACGTCCCTGGTCTTGGGGGCCGTGTGGCCGATGTACTGGCCGACCAGATCGTCGCGGGTCACATCGACCACATGGTTGCGCCGGATGTAGCCGAGGCCGTGCAGGATGCCGGCCATGCGCCGCGCCACGGTGGTCTTGCCGGTGCCGGGGTTGCCGGTGAAGCACATGTGCAGCGACGGCGGTTCCGCCTTCAGCCCCAGGGAACGCCGCGCCCGCTCCACCAGCAGAAGGGCGGCGATCTCGCCGATGCGGGTCTTCACCGGCGCCAGCCCGACCAGCTCGCGGTCCATCTCCGCCAGCATCGCCCCGATCCCGGACTCCCGGTAGAGCGCGTCCAGGTCCACGGTCGGGTTCTCCCCCTGCCCGGCGTCACGGTCCATGGCCCGCCTCCCCGCCGTAGCGCCGGTCCTGCGGTCGGTCGGTGGCGTAGCTGCGGATGGTGTAGCCGATGCGTCGGCCCGGCCCTTCCGACCGCAGCAGCTCGAAGCCGGGCTCCTCCGCCGGGCGGTTGACGATGAAGGACATGCGCACCGTCTCGAACCCCTCGGAGCTGTCGAAGGCGAGCACCTTCACATACTGGTCGGCGTGGGCCTTGCGGCAGGCGTCGACCTCCATCATCACGCCTTTGGCGTCGCGCAGGTCGAACAGGGGGTTGCCCCACATCGTCCAGTAGGTGTTGCGCGGGTGCGGGTCGTCGGTGAACTCCACGGCCACCGCCCAGCCCCGATCGAGGGCGTATTGAAGCTGCCTGGTGATCTCCTCGTCCGTCAGGTCCGGCAGGAAGGAGAATTGACCCTGGGTCAAGCGCATGGGACTCGTCCTTGCTGGCGCGCTCACAGCGCGGCGGTGGGGGTGGGGACGAAATCGACGCTGTCGGTGGAGGCATAGTCGAAGGTGACGTCCTTCCAGACGTCGAGCGCGGCGCGCAGCGGGGCGCACCAGCGGGCGGCGTCGCGCAGGATCTCCGGCCCTTCGTTCCAGATGTCGCGGCCCTCGTTGCGGGCCTTGACCATGACCTCCAGCGCCACCCGGTTGGCGGTCGCCCCGGCCTGGATGCCCTCCGGATGGCCGATGGTGCCGCCGCCGAACTGCAAAACCACGTCCTCGCCCAGGTAGGTGAGAAGCTGGTGCATCTGCCCGGCGTGGATGCCGCCCGAGGCGACCGGCATCAGGCGCCTCAGGCCCGCCCAGGGCTGCTCGAAGAAGACGCCGTGTTGCAGGTTCTGCGGGACGTGCGTCTCGCGGCAGGTGTCGTAGATGCCGCGGATGATGTTGGGGTCGCCCTCCAGCTTGCCGACCACGGTGCCGGCGTGGATGTGGTCCACGCCCGCCATCCGCATCCACTTCGCGATCACGCGGAAGGACACGCCATGGGTCTTCTGCCGGGTGTAGGTCGAATGACCGGCCCGGTGCAGGTGCAGGATCATGTCGTTCCGGCGCGCCCATTTGGCCATGGATTGGATGGCCGTGTAGCCGATCACCAGATCGATCATGACGATGACGCTGCCCAGCTCCTTGGCGAACTCGGCGCGCTCGTACATGTCCTCCATGGTGGCGGCGGTGACGTTCAGGTAGGTGCCCTTGACCTCCCCCGTCTCCGCCACCGCACGGTTCACCCCCTCCATGCAGTAGAGGTACCGGTCGCGCCAGTGCATGAACGGCTGGGAGTTGATGTTCTCATCGTCCTTGGTGAAGTCCAGCCCGCCCTTCAGCGCCTCGTACACCACCCGGCCATAGTTGCGGCCGGACAGGCCGAGCTTGGGCTTCATGGTGGCGCCGAGCAGCGGACGGCCGAAGCTGTTCAGCCGCTCGCGCTCCCCGACGATGCCGGTGGCCGGTCCCTGGAAGGTCTTCAGGTAGGCGACGGGTATCCGCATGTCCTCCAGCCGCAGCGCCTTCAGCGGCTTGAAGCCGAACACGTTGCCGATGATCGAGGCGGTGAGGTTGGCGATCGACCCTTCCTCGAACAGGTCCAGCTCGTAGGCGATGTAGGCGAAATACTGCCCCGGCGTGCCGGGCACCGGATCGACGCGGTAGGCTTTCGCCCGGTACTTCTCGCAGTTGGTCAGGCGGTCGGTCCACACCACCGTCCAGGTGGCGGTCGAGCTTTCGCCGGCCACCGCCGCCGCGGCCTCCTCCGGCTCCACGCCGTCCTGCGGCGTGATGCGGAAGAGGGCGAGCACGTCGGTGTCCTTCGGCTCGTAGTCGGGCTCCCAATAGCCCATCTGGCGGTACTTCAGAACCCCGGGCTTGTACCGGGCCTTCATGTCGGTCGATGTCCTCCCAGACACGTAATTCATGGCCATCACCTCGCCGGAGCCGGTTGCCTCATTGCTGGTGAAAACGGTAACAGCCTGTAACGTCTAGTAAAATTCAAATATACTCGGGATTCTGTATAGGGATTCCTATAGAATGGGGCCGCCGATGACCGTCCAGCACGCCACCCTGCGGCAGCTTCAGATCTTCGCCGCCGCCGCACGCACGCTCTCCTTCGCCCGCGTGGCGGAGCAATTGGGCCTGACGCCCGGCGCGGTGTCCTTCCAGATCAAGCAGGTGGAGGGGCATTGCGGCTTCCCGCTGTTCGAGCGGGTCGGGCGGCGCGTCGTGCTGACCGAGGCCGGCCATGACCTGCTGGAGCACGCCACGGTCATCCTCCAGGCGCTCGACGACGCGGACCGGCGGATGCAGGCGCTGAAGGGCGTCACCGGCGGGAACATCACCATCGGGCTGGTCAGCACGGCGAAATACATCGCCCCGCACATGGTGTCCCGCTTCCAGGCGGAACGGCCCGGCGTTTCCATCCACCTTCAGGACGGCAACCGGCGGGAGGTGAACGAGGCGGTGGCGAAGGGTGAGGTGGACCTCGCCATCATGGGCCAACCGCTCGATGAGACGGAGGTGCTGGGCGAACCCTTCGCCCGGCACCCCAGTGTCCTTATCTGCGCCCCGACGCACCCGCTGGCGAACGCCACCAACCTGCGTCTGACGGATCTCGCGGCCGGCGGCTTCATCGCCCGCGAGGAAGGCGCCGGCACGCGGGCGCTGACCGAAGCCTTCTTCCGGACCATGGGCTTCGCGCCGCGCGTCGTCATGACCTCCAGCAGCAACGAGACGATCAAGCAGGCGGTCATGGCCGGCATCGGCGTCGCGCTGCTGTCCCGCCACACCATCGGCCTGGAACTGGCGCTGGGGCTGTTGCGGGTGCTGGACGTGGAAGGGCTGCCCCTGATGCGCTCCTGGTACGTCGCCCATCGCCGCAGCCTGCCGTTGCTGCCGGTGCACGCTCAGTTGCGCTCCTACCTGCTGGAACGCGGGCAGGACATCATCGACGGCATTCAAGCCCAACACCGCGCCCTGGCCGCAAGGCTGGACGGACGGGACCCGCAAGCCACCCCGCGGACCAGTCATAGCGAGAAACCTCCCCGGTAAAAACATCCGAAACGTTCAGAAATTTTTTAGTAAATAAACTTTTTATTGGTATTTTCGAAGAAAGACCGCCGTTATAGTGAGATGACCAATATACCGGACACCCTGGACGCTACCATTCCGCTTCTGTCCATTCCCGGTAACGCGGCCCCAGAATCCTCCTATGTTCTTTTGGGTGGTGATGCCGGCGAATTTAATGCCGCATAGGAGAAGTTGGCGGCCGCACTGACCAGCCAAGGACTGTCCGGAACCGCCGCAGGCACGGTGGCGGATGGCTGGATGCGCGATTTCGCAGCGGAGATCGGCGCCAACGCCGCGCCCGACGCCGCCATCGCACAGGCGAACCGGATTGCAGCCGGAGCGGCAGCGCGCATGGCCCAGGCGGCGCAGGAAACAGCGGCTCTGTCCGGGGAGCAGCGCTTGGCCGTCGCCCTGGCCCAGGGGCAGGGAATCGGGGCGGGCGCTTCGAACGATCCCAAGGCGGCCTCCGACCTTTCCGCGGCTCTGTTCAGCGGGGTGATGGACCCGCTGGCCCGCCCGGTGGGTGCCGTGGACCCGATCGCCGCCTTGTCGCAAGCCCTGACCGCCCCCCTTCCGTCTCGACGGCGCCGGAAGCCGTTCACGTTTCACCGTCCGACAAATTTGCCGCGGCGCTCGCCTCAGGCGTCGGTGTGCGGGATGCGGTCGAGGCCCTCACCCCCGACCAGGACGGTCAATTCGCCAAAGCGCTGGAGCAGGCCCTGTCCAGCGGCGCCGACGCCGGCAGCGCCGTCGCCGCGGCACGAACTCTGCGCGCAACGAGCGAGACCCAGTCCAAATCCGTCGTGGTCAAGCAGACCGACGGCGCGCGGATGCTCGGCGCCCTCGCCTCCGGCAAGACGTAGGGGGCGGGCGGCGCCCTGTCCGGCAACCCCGCCTTCACCAGCGTCCTGAACGACGCGCTGGCGCAGAGCACGCAACCGGATGCAGCGCTCGACGCGTCGGCCAAGGCGCAGACGGAGATGGCGGCCCGGCAGGACGCCGCCACCGTGCCGCCGAAGGCGGCGGATGCGCTGGCCGCGTCGCTGGCGTCCGGCCAGAATGTGGCGGCCACCCTCAAGACCTTCGCCGCCGCCGCCGGCCTCGACGGCGTGGCGTCCGGCGGGTTTGGCGAGGTTCTGGGGCGGGCTCTGTCCACCGGTCAGGACATGTCCGGAGCCCTGGGCTCGGCCCAGCAGACCGTGTCCACAGCCATGGCGCTGTCAGCGGAAACGGTGAAAGGCGTGAAGAGCGACGGGCTGATCGCCGCGCTCGCCAGTGGGCAGAACGTGCAGCAGGCCGTCCAGTCGCTGGGCGGGTCCGGCGGCGCCTTCAACGCCGCACTGGGGCAGGCGCTGGCGGATGGGCGAGCCCCCGGACAGGCGCTCGCCACCGCCCGCCAGACCGCAGACACGGTGCAGCAAAACGCCCAGGGCAGCGAAGTTCCCGTCTCCGCCGAGAACAAGTCCCTGGCCGATCTCGCCAACCCCGCGACCCTGACCCACCTGCTGGTGACCGGCTCCATCGCCGCGACCGCCAACCTCATCAGCCTGATGAGCCTCAGCACGGAGCTGAGCGGCTGGATGCGCGGCGAAGTCCTGGACACGCCCTTCCTGATCTTCTGCCTGTCTCTGCTGGTCTTCTTCGCCTTCAGCAAGCGTTTCGTCGGGCTGGTGCTGACCACCGGCTTCAGCGCGCTGGCCGACGTGCGGCGGCGTTTCCTTCAGACCGTGGCGCTGGGCAACCACGCCGGCATCCTGGACATGCAGGCGCAGCGCGCCTTCGACCTGGGCAATCATCAACTGGAGCGCATCGCGGCGCTGCTGCCCAACCTGTCCATCGCCTCCAACATCATCCTGGTGGCGGTTATGGTCGGCGTCTGGTACGTGCGCGAGGCGCAGCGGACCCGCGCCCTGCTGGGGGAAGCCAAGGAGTCCGAGGTCCGGATGCTGCGGGGTTTTTTCCGAGCTGGTCGACGGCAACGCCGAGATCAAGCTGGGCAAGGCCCGGCGCGATGAACTGGCCCAGGCGGTGGAGGCCGACGTCGCCCGCTGGGAGGATCTGAAGCGGCGCCACGGGCGCAATCTGGGCGAACTGGTTTCCTGGATCGCCACCATCGTCATCGGCTTCTCCGCGGTCTTCGTCTTCATCTTCCCGCGCATGGGCGCGATATCGGTGGCGGAACTTCCGCTGGTGACCTCGGTCATCCTGTTCCTCGCCCGGCCCCTGTCGAAGTTCCTCAACGCCGTGCCCGACTACATCGCGGCGGAGGATGCCGCGGCGCAGCTCACCGCCCTTCTCGCCACCATGCCCGCGGCGGAGTACCAGCCGTCGAAACTGGCCCGCGCACCGCGCCGCTTCGCCAGCATCGAACTGCGCGGCGTCCGCTTCGCCTACCGCGCCGGAATGCGGCCCGAGCCCTTCGTCATCGGCCCCATCGACATGACCATCCCGGCGGGCAGCGTCGTCGGCATCGTCGGCGCCAACGGGTCGGGCAAGTCCACCCTGCTGCGCGTCATCCCGCTGCTGTTCCGCCCGGACGAAGGGCAGGTGCTGCTCGACGGGCAGGCGGTGGAAAGCGACCGGCTGGAAGCCTACCGCGACCTGTTCTGCGCCGTGTTCCAGGATCACCACCTGTTCACCCGCCTGCCGCGGGGGCCGACCTTCGACGCGGAGCTGTTCCGTGAGATGCTGGCCTATCTGAAGATCGACCAGCTGGTTCCGGAAACCGGCGACGGCCTGCTGAACCGCGACCTGTCCAAGGGCCAGCGCCGCCGCGTCGCCCTGGCCGTCGCGGTCGCGGAGGGGCGGCCCATCATCATCCTCGACGAATGGACGTCCGACCAGGACGCCGAGTTCCGCACCCGCTTCACCAACGAGATCATCGGCAAGCTGCGGTCGCTGGGCCGCACCGTGATCTTCGTGTCGCACGACGGCAACGCGCCGTCGGTCTGCGACGGACGAATGGACGCGCCGATCGAAAAGGACGCGCCCCCTACCGCCACGGCTTGCCTGCAGGAGACCGCGTGACATGGCTGACCAGGCCTTCACCTACGACGACGCTGACGCCGATGCGACGCCGCAGCCGAAGTCGCGCCTGCGCGCGCTGCTGGGCCGTTGGTACGAGGAGCACCGCCGGTCGCTGCTGTGCACGCTGCTGGTCGGGATGCTGGTCTTCCTCTACTTCGCCCCGTCCATCGTCGTATTCATCCCCGCCGGCCATGGCGGCGTGCTGTGGAAGCGCTTCCACCAGGGCACCCAGATGGGTCCGGCCCTGGCCGAAGGCGTGCACGTCATCTTCCCCTGGGACAAGATCGCGATCTACGACCTGCGGCTTCAGGAGGACACCCGCTCCTATTCCGCCATCGCCAACGACGGCCTGAACGTCAGCATCGAGATCACGGTGCGCTACCGCCCCTATGCGGAGATGCTGGCCGCCCTGCACAAGAACGTCGGCCCGAACTACCTGGAAGTGCTGCTGGTGCCGGAGGTCGGATCGGTCTCGCGCGAGATCGTGTCGCGCTTCAAGGCCGACGAACTCTACGCCCATCGCCGTCTGCGCGTGCAGACCGAAGCCTACGAGCAGGTCGCCGACCGCGTGATGTACGCCCAGATCATCGGGGCGGAGGACACGCCGAAGCCGGACGGGCGGACCAAGACCGGCTATCTGCTGATCCAGGACATCCTGATCCGCAACGTCTCCCTGCCCGAAGCGATCATGGTGTCCATCGAGCGCAAGATCCAGCAGGACCAGGCCGCCCAGGAATACCAGTTCCGCCTCCAGCGCGAGCTGTTCGAGAGCCAGCGCAAGCAGCTCGAAGGCCAGGGCATCCGCGCCTTCCAGGAAACCGTTCAGGCCAACCTGACCGAGAACTATCTGCGCTGGCGCTGCATCGAGGCGACGCTGGAACTGGCCCATTCGCCCAACGCCAAGATCGTCGTCATCGGCAACGCCACCAGCGGCGGGCTTCCGCTGATTCTCGACGCGGCGACGGGCCAAGGCGCCACCGTTCCGATGACGGGCACCGCCCCCCGGCGCGCCGCATGCCGCGGCGCCCATGCCGCCGAGCGGTTTTCCGGTGCCCCCCGCCTCGCAGCTTCCATCGCTGAGCGGGGACGGCACGCCCGGACAGGTGCCGGTGGCCCAGATGCCCAGCCTGAACACCGCCGGCGCCGATCCCGCTCCGGCCTCCGGCGCCGCGGCGGCGACCGCCGTGCCGGTGCCCGGCATCAAGCCCGATCCGGCGGGTGCCGCCCCAGGAACCGCCCCTGGGACCGCCCCAGGAACCGCCCCAGGAACCGCCCCAGGAACCGCCAAGGACGCGGCGAAGGCCGCCTCCGCGCCCATCCTGTCGAAGATGTCGCCGTCCCGCCTGATCGACTTCATCCAGTCCAAGTGAGACGGCGATGGATCTCTGGCGCATCCTGAGACGCGACGCCCTGCGCAACATGCAGCCGCTGATGCTGCTGGCGGTGCTGGCGGCGGCCCTCAACCTCGCCCTGCTGACCTCGCTGAACAGCGCGCTGGTCATCATGGACGATCCGGAGGGGTTGCAGCGTCTTCTGTTCATCTTCCTGCTGTCCGCCTTCTCCTGGCGGTTCGCGCAGGGCTGGATGATGAGCGCGGCGTCCAAGCGGATGCAGGCGGCGCTGGCGGTCCTGCGCGTCGATCTGCTGCGCCGGGCCGTCGCCGCCGACCTGCCGGACGTCATGGCGGTCGGCTCCACCCGTCTCGCCCAGGTCGCGGGGCCGGAGCTTCAGCTTCTGGCCCAGGCGGTGCCGACTCTGGTCATCAGTTTTCAGTCGGTTTCGGCCATCCTGCTGTGCCTGCTCTACCTCGCCACCCTGTCGAACGCCGTGGTGCTGATCGTGCTGGGCTTCCTGACGGTCGGCGGCATCCTGGTCGGGCGTTCCGTCCTCCGTCTGGAGCGGCTGTCGGAAGCGATCCACGAGGCTGAAGGCGCCCTGACCCAACGGTCGGACCACAGGGTCGGCGTCCTTCTGCCGGGAGACGACGCCCGATTCCTGAACCATGCGGATGGCCCGTCCATCGGGCGGAGCGATCCCGGCGACTGGCGGCGCTTCATCGCCCGCCGCGACATCGCCGCCGGGGAAGAGATCACCTGCAACTACGAGGACATCTGCGCCGACGTGCGCGAGGCGGGGGCGGCGCTCTACCTGACCGGAAGCCCGACTGGAACCGCCGGATGACCGCGCTCCCGTCCCGCCCGCCCCTGCGGACCAGTTTCGTCGAACCGGCGGCCCTGACGCCCGAGCGGCGCGCGGTGATGTTCGCTCTGCTCAGCGTCTGATTCGAGGGGTACGGCGAGACGTACTTCAACGAAGAGTTGGAGGACCTCGACCACTGCGTGGTGCAGGAGGACGCCGAAACCGGAGAACTCGTCGGCTTCGCCACCGTCTATCGGCAGGTGATGGAGATCGACGGCACCGCGGTGGGCGCCTTCCACACCGCCCATTGCATCCTGGAGCGCCGCTTCTGGGGATCGAACGGGCTGGTGCGCGCGATGGTCGCCGAGATGGTCTCCTGCGCCCGTGCCGACCGGTCGGGACGCCTGTGGTACTGGAGCTACAGCGCCGTCGGTTACCGCTCCTACCGCTACATGCCGATGCTGTTCGTCCGCCACGCGCCGCATCCGGAGCAGGCCCCCGATGCCCTGGACCGGGCGGTGCGCGACCACATCGGCCGCGCGTGCTTCGCCCAGTATTACGACGCCGGCACCGTGGACTGGCAATGGCAGGGCTACGGCCTGACCGAGGAGGCCCGCGCCATCAGCGAGGCCAAGCTGGACAGCCCGGCGGTCGCCCAGTTCCGCCGCATCAACCCGCGCTGGACCGACAGCGTGGAAATCCTCTGCCTCGCCCGGCTGGAGGACGACAACCTCACCTCCTTCGGCCACCGCTGGTTTCCCACCAACCCTCTCCCCTGAGGGGAGACGGGATGTCACGACACCGTTCCCGCAAGCCCCCACTCCGGAATGACCACGCCCATGAGCATCTCGTCCCTTCGCACCGCCGTCCTCGCCGGCACCGCCGCTGCCGCACTCTACTCCGCCCCGGCCCTGGCCGAGCCCGGCTTCGAGCTGACCATCGGCGGCGACGCCTATTTCCAGGGCGCCTACATCCGCCAGCGGCAGGACGACGGCTTCCGCTCGCGTGAGTTCGCCAACCGCTACCGCCTTGTCGTGACCCCTTCGGCCACCGCCGACAACGGCCTTACCTACGGCGCCCGGCTGCGCATCGTGGCGGGGAACGGCGATCCGACGGTGTCGACCCGGAACATCGAGAACGACCGGGCCTTCCTGTTCGCCAACGGTGCCTTCGGCACCGTGCAGGCGGGCTTCATCAACGGCCTGTCGGACGAATACGGGATCATCGGTCCGAACGTCGAGGGTGTAGCCGGCAGCCCGGACAGCAACGGCATCCTGTTCCTGAGCGGCTCGACCACTTTCGCGGCCCTGCCGCTGGCGGCGACCAGCCTGCGCACTCTGGTGGCCTACGACGCCGGGACCAAGCTCATCTACATCACCCCGAACATCGGCGGCCTGTCGGCGGCGGTGTCCTACATGCCGCGCACCGGGGACTCGAACACCTCGATCAACCGCCGAAAGGTCGATGCGCTTGGCGACACACTGTCCTTCCGCGACGTGGTCGAGGCCGGCGCCGCGCTCCAGACGGAGATCGGCGAGGCCACCATCGAGGCGAGCGCCTTCTACCAGACCGGCAAGGCGGTTCGGCAGAGCAACGGGATCGCCAGCCAGTCCTTCGAGGATCTGAACTCCGTCCATGTCGGAGCCAACGTCGGCTACGGCCCGGTAAAGGTTGGCGCCAGCTATGCCTACAGTGGTGACAGCGGCTATGCCGAAGGACTCGCCCAGACGCGGGCTCAGCAGAACTGGATGTTCAGCGCGCAGTACACCGCCGGGCCGCTGCTGTTCGCCGCCAACTATCTGCGGGCGCTCGGCAACGACAGCGCGACCATGACCACCCCGAGCAAGGCGGACATCTGGCAGGGCGGCGTCACCTGGACCGTCGCCCCCGGCTTCACCACCGGGCTGGAATATGATTACGTGCGCTCCACCCTGTCCGCCAGCGGCCCCGGCGGAGGCGACCTGAACAACCGCGCACACATCCTGATGGTCGACACCCGGCTGGCCTTCTGACGCAGTCCGGACAGACCATTGACTTCCTGCTCAGTGCCACGCGCGATGCCGCCGACCGGCGCTTCGTTCACAAGGCGATGAAGCAGGAGGGTGAACTGTTGCGCTTCGGGGAAGGCCGCACCCCGCTGTTTTCGGCGGCGGCGGCGGTCTTCGCATAGCCGTCCTCCTCCTTGCCATTGGCCGCGGACCGCCCGCTCTCGGCGTCGTTGGGAGGGAACAATGCGGACCGGAGCGGGGCTGGCGATGTGGCCGGACGCCGGGATGCGCGGAAAAGACGTGGTCGGGCTGGGGCGGCCGATCTGGCTGGTCGGCGTCAGGGCTGATTGCGGCGAATGCGATGTCCAGCAGGTAGTCGATTTCCAGGGCCAGGGCCCGAAGGCACAAGCCAACCAAGTCTCGCCCACCCGGTCGGCCCCGTGATCAGCAAGTTCAGCCCATCGCGCACCCACTGCCCGCCGACCAGCCGTGCCATCAGCTCCCGGTCGAGCCCGCGCGGGGTAGTACGCATCCGGTGAGTGCCGCGGTCAGGCTGCCTTCCAGTTCCAGGGCAGCAGTTCGTGCAGGCGGTTCTGCGGCAGGTCGGCGATGCGGGCCAGCCCATCGGCAAGCCACGCCTGCGGATCAACG
>JAEYPE010000225.1 GCA_023411035.1 Pseudomonadota bacterium | reverse complement strand
TTCCTTGACACCGCCCCCATGGCCAGAGAGAAAATCATACAGGCCACGTGACATCGGACACGCTCAACCTGTCGGACACCCGCCGCGGCAGGGCGGACTGTCAGGTCAAGTCCATACTTTTACATTTGATCTTCAATCGGCTTCTTCACCCCAACGATCCCGTTGGCCATCCAAATGCCCACGCATCGGGCAGACTCGCCGAAGTTCCCTCCGGATGACGCTACCCACCATCCGCAACGGCATTGGTGCCGGGGCCGTCATCGCCTTCATGCCGAGTTTCGGCAACATCCCCGTGTCGCTGTTCATGGCTGACGCCCTCAATGAGGTACTGCCCATCGGCATGTAGCAGATCCTGGAAAGCAGCTTGGACGTCCACGCCGCGGCGGTGTCGCTCCGCTGATTGGCAGGCCCGGCGGAACGGCTTTCCCCCCTCGTTCCGGACCACCCGGTGGCCGCGTAGACCATTGGCATGCAAACTGTTTTCCGCTAGCTTGTCCCTCTGTCCGTCCCGCAAAGCGTAGAGCTCCACCTGCACCCCCTCGACGGGCATCCCACGCACCCCATCGACCGCATGAAACGAAACCCCGCCGGCCATCGGCCCGGCCCTTTCCCTGTGGAGCCCACATGAACGTCTGGTTGCTGCCTCTGTTCGCCATGGCGGCGGTGCAGGCGTTCCTCGCGCTGTGCCTCTTCTCGATTCCGGTCATCGCGCCGCAGGCGGCGCCCGACCTGGGGGTCGATCCGGGGCTGCTGGGGCTTTACACCGCGGTGGTCTTCACCGCCGCCATCCCCGCGTCGCTGGGCGCCGGCGGGCTGATCCGGCGCTGGGGGGCGGTGCGCACCTGCCAGGTCTGCCTGCTGGCCGCCGCCGCCGCCGCGCTGCTGTCGGCCACCGCCTTTCCCGCCGCCTTCCTGCTGGGAGCGCTGGCGCTGGGCTTCTCCTTCGGGCCGGAAACGCCAGCCAGCACCCAGCTTCTGTCCCGGCTGACCCCGCTCGGCAAGCGCCCCCTGGTCTTCTCCCTGCGCCAGACCGGCAACCAGTTCGGCGGCATGGCGGCGGGCTTCGCCGTGCCGCTGCTGGTGCTGTCCTACGGCTGGCAGGCGAGCCTGCTGGCCGTGGCCGGGATCACCGCCGTCCTGGCGCTGGTGCTGGAGCCGCTGGCCCGCCGCCACGACGGCGACGACCGCAACAGCCCCCGCCCCGCCGGGCGCGGCGGGTTGAAGAGCGCGCTGGATCTGGTCACCGGAGAGCCGGCGCTGCGGCGTCTGGCCATCGCGATCTGCGCCTTCTCCGCCATGCAGCTTTGCCTGAACGGCTTCCTGGTCAGCTTCGCGGTGACCGGTCTGGGCTGGGGGCTGCCGCTGGCCGGGACGGCGCTGGCGGTGGCGCAGGGCGCCGGGCTGGCGGGGCGCATCGGCTGGGGCCTCGTGGCGACCCGCTGGGCGCCGCCCCGCGTGATCCTGGCTGCGCTGGGCATCGCCATGAGCGTGGCCGCGGCCTTGCTGGCCCTGGCCACCCCGGGCTGGCCGGTGCCCGCCGTTCTGGCGGTCTGCGTCGCTTTCGGCCTGTCGGCCAGCGGTTGGAACGGCCTGTTCGTGACGGAGGTCGCCCGCCTCGCCCCGCCGGGACGGGCGGGCGAGGCGACGGGCGGCATGCTCGCCATCGCCTATGGCGGGCTGGTCGCCGGGCCGGCGCTGTTCAGCCTGCTGGTCGCCGGGGGCTTCGGCTACCCTGTCGGCTACCTGACCATCGCCGCCGCCACGCTGGCCGGCACCGCCGCCCTGGTCATTCCCCTTCCCCCGGCCCTTTCCCGGAAACACGGCACTGCCGCCGAAGACACTCCATGCCCCTGATGTGCGCCCGCCGCATCGCCGAACGGGCCGCCGGCGAACGGGCCGCGCGGGGGGAGGCGCTTCCCCTGCGGGGCGGGCGAAGCGGTCAGCGGTTATAAAACCCCTATGCCCTGACGGCCTTTCGAAGATGTCAGGGTTTGGCAAGAGGGATAGAACGGACAGC
This sequence comes from Pseudomonadota bacterium, assembly GCA_023411035.1. GTDB lineage: Bacteria > Pseudomonadota > Alphaproteobacteria > Azospirillales > Azospirillaceae > Azospirillum. The sequence goes on along the minus strand of JAEYPE010000225.1, from coordinate 18,258 downwards.
CTGTTTCTCTTACACCCGTATTCTGGCAATCTTCATCCGAAGGAGCGCCGAATAAGGAGTGTACGTGTGAAGACCAACGAGCCGGACCAGCGGCATGGATGGTCGGCGCGTCGGTTGTCGATTCTTTTCCTTTTGGTTGCATTACCGCTGATCGCCTTCGAGATACACAACATCCTGGAATTGCGGGAGTCCCGGGAAGCGGAAATCCGTCAGGAGTCGATGCAGCTTTTGGATCAGGTCGAATCCGAACAGCAGCGTATCGCCGACGATATTGGGCATGTTTTGGTTGCTCTTACCGAAATGGGGATCGGTCAGCTTTCCCCATCGGCCTGCCAGGACACGCTTGCCCGGATCAAGGCGCAGTTTCCTCCCTATCTGGCCATGAGCATCAGCGACCGGACCGGGACCATCTGGTGCTCCACCGAACCGATGGCGCGCGGCCTGTCGGTTGCCGACCGCGCCTATTGGCGGGAGGCGCTGGCCACCGGGCGGCAGACCAACGGGGCCACCCTGACATCCCGCACCACGGGGCGCCCCTCCATCCCCTTCGCCCTCGGTTACCGGGACGAGAGCGGCGCTTTGGCGGGGGTGGCGGCGGTGCTGCTCGACACCACATGGCTGAACCTGTTCCTCAGCGAAAAGAGCCTGCCGGAAGACGTGGAGGTGCTGATCGCCGACCGGTCCGGCATCGTTCTGGCACACCAGCCCTTGCTTCCGGAGGTCATCGGCACCCCACTGCCCGCGCCCTACCGGGCACTGCTGGACCAGGGCGAACGGCGGATGGTGGAAGGACGGGCCCCGGATGGCCGGTTGCGGATCACCGCGGTGTCGCCTCTCGCCGCCGGACTTCCCAACCTGTATGTCCAGGTCAGCCTGGACAAGGACCTGGCGATGCGGCCCGTCCACGAGGCGACCCGGCGCACGCTTCTCATCTTCGGCGGGCTGCTGCTGTTCGCCGGGCTGGTGGCCGGCTGGAGCCTGTGGCGTTTCCTGCGCGCCCATGAACTGGCGCGCAGCAACGCGCTGCGCATGGCCGCGGTGCTCAGCAGCACGGTCGACGGCGTGATCGAGTTGGACCGCGACTGGCGCTTCACCTACCTGAACGACAAGGCGGTCAGCCTGATCGCCCTGGGCCGCGACCTGCGCGGGCAATCGCTGTGGGAGGCATTCCCGGAACTGAAGGACACCCAGTTGTGGCGGAAGGCCCATCAGGCGATGCTCGAACGGACGCCCACCGACGCCGAGTTCCTGGGGACGCGCACCGGGCGCTGGTTCTGGATGCGGGCTTTTCCCAAGGAGGACGGGCTGTCGGTCTATCTGCTGGACATCTCCCGCCGCCGCCGGGCCGAGGACGATCTGCGCAAGAGCAAGGACCGGTTGAGCTTCGCCCTCGAATCCGCGCTTGCGGGCACCTTCGACTGGGATCTGACGACCGGCCAGGGGCACTGGTCGGAGGAGACCTTCCGCATCTTCGGTCTCGACCCCGCCGTGCACGAGGCCAGCAGCGCGATGTGGCGGTCGTTGGTCCATCCCGAGGATCTCGACCTCGCCACCTTGAAGGCGCAGTCGGAAATGCTCGCCGAACGGCGGTCCCACGTCCGGCTGGAGTACCGGATCGTCCAGCCTGGCGGCGCCGTCCGCTGGGTCTCGTCGATCGGACGCGTCAGCTACGGCGCCGACGGCAAGCCGCTGCATTTCAGCGGCCTGAACCTCGACATCACGGAGCGCAAGGCGCTGGAGGAGGCGCTGCGCCGCAGCGAGGAGCGGCTGACCATCGCGCTGGCCGCCGTGGAGGCGGGCATCTGGGATTTCGACCTGCGCGACGGGACGCTGGCCTGGTCGGAGGGCATGTACCGGCTGTACGGCGTCAGCCCGGACAGCTTCTCCCCCTCCGAGGAGCGCTTCTACAAGCTGATCCACCCGGCGGACCGGGTGTCGGTGCGCCGCTTCATCACGGACGTTCTGGAAGCCCGGCGCTCCGACTACCGTGGGGAGTTCCGCATCCTGCACCCGCGCGACGGCGAGCGCTGGATCATGGTCATCGGGCGCCCGATCTACGACAACGGACGCCCGGTCCGGCTGAGCGGGCTGAACATCGACATCACCGCGCGCAAGGCGATGGAGCAGGCCCTGCGCAAGGCCAAGGCCAAGGCCGACGAGGCCAACGTCTCCAAATCGAAATTCCTGGCCGCGGCCAGCCACGACCTGCGCCAGCCGCTGCAATCCGCCCTGCTGTTCGCCGGGGTGCTGCACCGCCACGTCGATCCCGACAAGGGGCGCGTCCCGCTGGCCTCGCTGGAGCGCGCGCTGGAGACGCTGAAGAATCTGCTGGACAGCCTGCTCGACGTGTCGCGCCTGGATGCCGGCGTCATCGCCCCCCAGATCGCCACGCTGGCCCTGCGCCCGATGCTGGAAGAGATCGAGGCGGCTTATGCCCCCATCGCCGCCAGCAAGGGCCTGCGGTTCGAAGTCGTCCAGCCCGCCCCGGATCTGGCCGTGCGCAGCGACCGGCTTCTGCTGGGCCGGATGCTCCGCAACCTCGTGGAGAACGCCATCCGCTACACCGAGGAGGGCCATGTCCGCGTGTCCTGCGAGGCGTTGGACGGCATCGTCCGCATCGACGTGCTGGACAGCGGCATCGGCATCTCGGCGGAGCATCTGTCGAAGGTGTTCGAGGAGTTCCATCAGGTGGGCAACCCGGAGCGCGACCGCAGCCAGGGGCTCGGCCTTGGGCTGTCCATCGTGCAGCGGCTGTCGCGGCTGCTGAACCATCCGGTGACGGTCCGCTCCGAACTGGCCAAGGGGTCGGTCTTCTCCATCGAGGCCCCGCGCGCCGCGGCACCGGCGGTTTCCCAGTCCGTTCAGGAAGCCGCAGACGCGCCGTCCGGCGAGGGACGGCTGGCCGTGCTGGTCGAGGACGACGTGATCGTCCTGATGGGGCTGCGGACCATCTTCCAGGAATGGGGGTACGAGGTGGTGGTCGCCGGCTCCGCGGAACAGGCGCTGGAACGGCTGCACGGGCTGGACCGCCACCCGGATCTGATCATCGCCGATTACCGGCTGCGCAATGGGCGGATCGGGACGGAGGCCATCGTGCAAATCCGCGAGCTGGTGGGATCGCCGGTGCCCGCCATCATCCTGACCGGCGAGATCGGCACCGAGTGCGACCGCGACGCGGCGGCGCTTGGGCTGGCCGTGGTGCGCAAGCCGATCACACCACGGCAGCTTCAAAGGGCCGTCCAGGAGCTTCTGGACCGGAATCCGTTGAGCGAGACGGGCGACTGAGCCCCCTCCACCGGGAAGGAGCCGGAAACGGCCATGGGACAAAAAGCGGACCCGCCTTGACCGGGCAGTGTCGCCGCTCCATGTTGTGCACCGCAACATAACGATAAGCCTTTTCCCGAGGGGGAGACGCCTTCTCAAACTTTTGAGGAGGTCCCTTATGAACACGCCGTCGAACTTCGCTTGCGCCCATCCTTCCGAACGCGACATGCAACTCATCCGCCGCAAGGCCGCACGGGCGCGCGCCGACCATCTCCGGTCCCTGCTGGGCCGGCTGGTAGCGGCGCTGACCGGACGGACGGACGACATGAACCTCCACCGCCTGGACGGTGGACGGGTCGCCGGTTAGAACGGACGATCCCTATTTTTCCCTGACACATCGGCAGCAACGCCCCGCCACGCCCATCGGACTCGTCTGTAGGGCGCGCGGCTGCGGGGCTCGCCCGGCGGCGGTTCGCGAAAGCGGCGCCGCGCGGGCCGGTTTTTCTTTGTTTGGAGTTGTACCATGCTGAAACGAGCGGTCGCCCTGGGCGGCTTCGGCGGATTCAACCTGCACGGCGCGGGCGTGCTGACGGCGCTCGACCGCCTGGAGCGGATGCCCGACCTGTTCACGGTGACCTCCGGGCAGATCGTCGTGCTGGCCGCGTGGCTGCGCGGCGAGGACATCCGCTGCCTGCTTCTCGAACACAAGGGGGAAACGGGCGGGCTGATCCGGACCTGGCAGACCGCCATGTTCGGGCACAAGGGCGTGTTCCGCCCCGTGCTGGGCGAGCATGCGCGCCGCTGGCTGGACGTGCCGCTGTCGCCCTCCGCGATGCTGGAGCGGCTGATGCCGGCCCGGCAATACGCCCCGGTGCGCGACCGCGAAACCGTGGAGGAGATCGCCCGCACCCTGAACGAGGCCGAAGTCGGCGTCGTCTTCAACACCTATGATTTCCGCTCCGGCGAAGGTCTACTCCACGGCAACGCCGCCGCCCGGCGCCTGATGGCCGGCGAGGTTGGGCTGGAGGACATCACCACGGAGGCGGTGGAAAGCGCCCTCTGGCTCTATCTCTACGGCTTCGAGGAGGCTCCCGGCGGGCTGATCGACGGCGCCTATCACCGCAGCGTCATCCTGTCGGAACTGCACGGCTTCGACGAGGTGACGGTGGCCGCCCCCTTCCCCGTGTCCTGGATCGGGCCGGTGCCGCGCAACCAGCTTGAAGTGGAGAACTGGAAGATCCGCCAGTGGTTCGCCAACTCCTACAAGGCGGAGGTCGCGCGCCTGAACCGGGTGGTCGAGTTGATGGAGCGCGGCACGTTGAACGACCCGGCCTACCGCATCCGCTCTTTGACCGAACTGCCGCTGCGCCGCCACTACGGCTATTTCGACTACTTCACCGAAAAGGCGGAGGTGTTCGAGGACGCGCTTTCCCAGGCCCTGGACCATTTCGGCGATCCGGTGCGGGAGCGGCGGCGAGCCGGCTGACGGCTGACGGCTGACGGCTGACGAAGCAGCGGGAGGGTGGCCCGAACCCGGATGGCCGGAAGCGCGTTCTGCGTGTTCTTCCTTTCAGAACGGGCGAATGTGATGGATCATCGCGCCCGAAGACGGAAGGGAGATGGCATGGATGCACTGAACCCGGCGGCCGAGGCACGCCGTCAGGCCGGACTGGAAATCCAGGCTCTGGCCGAGGATTTCGAACAAAGCGACGAGGCCGCCTTCCTGCGGATGCGCATCATCGCCTGGGTGGTGGCGGGGGTGGTGACGCTGGTTCTGCTGGTTCTGCTGATCACAGGGGCGGACTGGCGCTACCTGCTGGGATTCTGGGTGGTGATCGTCGGCTTCACCGGGATCGGCTACGCCGCCTCCGTCCGCCGCCAGCGGCAGCAGACCGCGCGGCTGCGCACCCTGGCGAACCGCTGGCTGACCGGCGGAACGGCCCCGCCGGTCTGAGGGAAAAGGCGGGTCAGGAGGCGCGCGAGCCGCGGCGCTTGCGGCGGCGCTGAAAGCGCTGGATGCGCTCGATCACCTCGCCCATTTCCGCCGCCTCCTCCACCTCGCCGAGATGCAGGAGGACGCGGATGTAGGTGTCGATCAAGCCGAGCACGGCCTCCTCGTCGGTCACGCCGTAGGCCGCCCGGCCCAGGGCATCGACGATCAGGGTCCCGCTGCCGGCCAGCGCCTCGGCCACCTCGTTGATGGCCTGGTCGAGGGCGTCGTCGTCCCCTTCCGGGGCTTCCAGCACGGGGTCGAGGATGTCGGGAAAGGAAGGCTGGTCGGCAGGATAGCCAGCCATTGGCAAACTCTCCAAGAAATCCAGGGCCGAGACTCCGGCCCCTTTGGTGCGCGAACGGAGGGCGGGATTCCCCTTGTCGTGGTTTGCGGTGCCCGGTGAGGGGGATGGCCGCGTCAGGCGGCCATCCGTTCCAGGGATTCGAGCAGGGCGTCCGCATCTTCCACGTCGGGCAAGCCCGCCCAGGGGATCAGTTCCCGCCCGGTGTTGGCGAGGCGCTTGGGCTCCATATGGCCGATCACCGCGGTGCCTTCCCGCGCGATCCGAAGGATGTCGCCGTCCTCCGGGATCAGAGCCCGGTCCACGCCGCAGGCGCGGGCGAGACGGGCGTGGGCTTCCAGATGCTCCATGGTGCCGTGCACCGGCACGGCGAAGCGCGGGCGGATCAGATCGTACATGCGGATCAGGTCGTCCCGCTTCGGATGGCCCGACACATGCACCGGCGCGTCGGCGGGGGTGACCACCTCCACGCCCTTGGCCTTCAGATGGTCCTGCACGTCGGCCAGCACCACCTCGTTGCCGGGGATGGCGCGGGCGGAGAAGATCACCGTGTCGCCGCCCTCCAGCCACAGGTCGCGGTGCCCGTCGCGGGCCAGCCGGCTGAGCGCCGCCCGCTCCTCCCCCTGGCTGCCGGTGCAGAGGAAGACGAGGTTCCGGCGCGGCGTCCAGGAGGCTTCCATGATGGAGATGAACTCCGGAGCATTCTCCAGATAGCCGCTGGCGCGGGCCGCCTTCTCCATGCGCAGCATCGACCGGCCGACCAGCACGACCTTGCGGTCATGGGCCGCCGCGGCCTCCGCCACCGCCTGCATGCGGGCGACGTTGGACGCGAAGCCGGTCACCGCGATGGCGCCCTTGCGCCCGGCGAAGGCTTCCATCAGGCCGGCGCGGGCGTCCGCCTCCGACCCGGTGGTGCCGTCCACGTTGGCGTTGGTGCTGTCGCACATCATCGCCAGAACGCCCCGGTCGCCCAGCCGCTTCAGCGCGTCCAGGTCCATGGTCGGGCCGACCAGCGGGTGCGGGTCGAACTTCCAGTCGCCGGTGTGCAGGACCGTGCCCGCCTTGGTGTGGATCGCCACCGACACCGGCTCGGGGATGGAGTGGGTGACGGTGATGGTTTCGATGCCGAAGGGGCCGATTTCGAAGGCCGCCCCCGGCTCGAACACGCGGATGCGGGCGTGGCGCAGCCCGCCGGTTTCCTTCAGCCGGTCGCGGATGACGTGCGCGGCGAAGGGAGTGGCGTAGATCGGGCATTCCAGCCGCGGCCACAGATGGTGGATCGCGCCGATATGGTCCTCGTGCGCGTGGGTGACGACCAGCCCGACCACGTCGTCCATCCGCTCCTCGATGAAGGAGGGATCGGCCATCAGGCTGTCGATGCCCGGCGCCTCGTCGCCCATGAAGGCGACCCCGGCGTCCACGATCAGCCATTTCCCGGCATGACCGTAGAGCGCCATGTTCATGCCGATGCGCGAGCAGCCGCCGAGCGGGATGAACAGGATTTCGTCGTTGCCCGGCACCGGGCCGGGAACGGGCGCGCCCGCCGGGCGGATCGTCCGGGGACGGTCGAAGGGCCTGCCGGCGCTTTGGGCGGAATTCTGATTTTTCTGGAAACGCGGACCGCCGGACTTGCCGTTGCGGACATCGCCAACAATCGTGTTCGGGCGGCTACCGCCCTTGGGCGCCGCGCGGCGGCGCTTGGAATCAAACGTCATACGTCCTTCAGCTTCACACATCTCAGCCGGCATTCAACGCTGCCGGACGGGCGTGCATCGGGTGTCGATGCTGATCTCGGGGAATTTCCCGGCCTTGCCGACGGCGCCAGGACCACGGGAATGGGTCGAGGCAGCCAGCCGATGCGGCCAGAAAAAAACGGCGTTCGAGCCAGTAATCCAATTGGAGACGCCGGTCAACCGCTGAATCACGACCCGGAAAGACGGTTCGCCGGTCGGTCACCCGAAAGTTACGGCCATCCGCCGACGATTTTGCACATATGCTTCCTCCGCCGCCGCGTTCAAGGGGGCGTCTCCGCTGATTTTTCGCGGTGCGGCAGCGGAGCCGCCGGATGCGGGAGTTCCGATACCCGACAGGAGGCTGGGCTGTGCGGAACGCATGGCAAAGCCGCCACAGCCGGTCCGCGATCCTTCGCCGCTTTCCCTGTTGTTTGCGAAGGCCCGGCGAACGGGCACCGTCCAAATGGGCCAAATGGGCCAAATGTGGGAGTATCCCATGTCCGACTATGAATCCAGGTGGAGGAGCGACCAGGGCTACCGCCGCGACGACGAGCGGTGGGAGCGCGACCGCGGACGCGACGAGGGCCGCGAGTGGGGCGGCAGTTCCTACCAGAACCGTGGCCGCGACGAGTTCGGTCAACCGGGTTGGGGCCAGTCCGGCCGTTCCAGCATGATGGGCGGCGGAGGGCGCCAGCCCGGTTACGGCCATGAGGGCCAGGGCCGCGAAGGCTTCGACTACGGCCGGGACTATTGGCGTCAGCAGGAAGGCCGCGGCGATTACGGCCAGGGCTCCGGAGCCCGTGATTATGGGCGCGATTACGGGTCCCGCGGTTCCTACGGCCAGGGCCAGCGCGACTGGCGCGCCCGCGACGAGCGTCAGAGTTATGAGGACCGCGGCGATTACGGCCAGGACTTCGGCTACCGTGGCGGCTTCGGGCGCTCCGACTATGGACGCTCCGATTACGGCAGCGGAGGCTATGGTGGCCGCGCCTATGGCAGTCGCGACTATGGCGGTTCCGACTATGGGTCCCGCGGCCATGGTGGCCGTGACTATGGAAGCCGTGACTATGGCAGTCGCGACTATGGCCGCATGGGCTACAGCGGCAGTGGAGGTGGCGGTTACGGCCGCAGCGAGGATCGCGGCTTCTTCGAACGGGCTGGCGACGAGGTGGCCTCCTGGTTCGGCGACGAGGATGCGGAGCGCCGCCGCCGCATGGACGCCCAGCAGGATGAGCGTGGCTCCCAGTTCCATCGGGGCCGCGGCCCGCGCGGCTACACCCGCTCCGACGACCGCATCCGCGAGGATGTGAACGACCGCCTGACCGACGACCCCTACATCGACGCGTCCGAGATCGACGTGACCGTCAACAACTGCGAGGTCACGCTGAGCGGAACGGTGGACGACCGCCGGACCAAGCGCCGCGCCGAGGACATGGCGGAAACGATTTCCGGCGTCCGTCATGTACAAAACAACCTGCGCGTGCGTCAACAGACCTACGGCAGCGCCGGCACCACCGCCGGAGCGTCGGCCATGGCCGGTCTCGGCACCAGCGGGTCGGAGAGCAGCAGCACCGGAATGGGCAGCACCGGAAGCAGCACCTCCGGGACCGGCATGTCCGGCAGCACCAGCGGTTCCGGCATGAGCGGGACCGCCGGCACCACGGGCAGCACCGTGTCCAGCACCAGCCGTACCGGCGGCACCACCCGCTGACCGTGCCCAACCGACCGTGCCAAGCGCGCCCCTTCCGTCTTGACCGGCGGGAGGGGCGTTTCATTCCCCGTCAGTTCCCGTCCTGCCGTTGCTCCGCCGGCTTCTCCGTGTGGGTCAGGTTGAAGGCGGTGTTGATGAGCGCGATGTGGGAGAAGGCTTGCGGGAAATTGCCGACCAGCCGCTTCGCCTGGGGGTCGTACTCTTCCGACAGCAGCCCCAGATCGTTGCGCAGGGCGAGCAACCGCTTGAACAGAGCCTCGGCCTCTGCGTGGCGGCCCTGGAGCACATAAACATCGGCCAGCCAGAAGGAGCAGGCGAGGAACACCCCCTCCCCGTCGGGCAGCCCGTCGTCGGTCTTCTCCGTCCGGTAACGCAAGACGAGGCCTTCCCGCATCAACTCCCGCTCGATGGCGGCGACGGTGCCCTGGATGCGGGGATCGTCCACCGGCAGAAACCCGACCATCGGCAGCATCAGCAAGGCCGCATCGACGTGGTTGGCGCCGTAATGCTGGACGAAGCTCTGCCGCTCCTTTGAGTAACCGTTGGCGCAGACATCCTCGAAGATCGCCCGGCGCAGAGTCTTCCAGCGGTCCAGCGGCGCTTCCAGGCCGAATTTCTCGGCGCTCTTCAGCATGCGGTCCACGGCGACCCAGGCCATCACCTTCGAATGAGTGAAATGCTTCGGGCCGCCGCGCACCTCCCAGATGCCTTCGTCGGGCTGGTCCCACACCGATTCCATGTGGCCGAGCAGGGCGCATTGCATTCGCCAGCCTTCCGACTTGATGAGAATGCCGCGCATCCGGGCCTGGTGGGCCGCGTCCATCATCTCCCCATAGACGTCCAACTGGCGCTGAGGGGCCGCGGCGTTGCCGACGCGGACCGGGCTGGCGCCCTCATAGCCCGGCAGCCAGGGCACTTCCCACTCCAGCAGGCGGCGTTCCCCGGCGATGCCATACATGATCTGGATTTGCTGAGGGCTGCCGGCGATGGTGCGCAGGCCCCAGTCGCGCCAGTCCAGCGCTTCCTGGATGTAGCCCGCGTTCATCAGCGCCAGCAGGGTCAGGGTGGCGTCGCGCAGCCAGCAATAGCGGTAGTCCCAGTTCCGCACCCCGCCGAGTTGTTCGGGAAGCGAGGTGCTCGGGGCGGCGACGATGCCGCCGGTCGGGCGGTAGGTCAGCGCCTTCAGCGTGACCAGCGAACGCCGCACCGCGTCCCGCCAGGGGCCGCCGTAGGTGCAGCGCCCGCTCCACTCCTCCCAGAATTGCTCGGTCTCGGTCAGGGCCTGTTCGGCATCGACCGGCTCCGGCAACGGCAGGTGCGAGGCGGTGTAGGTCATCACGAAGGTGACGCTCTCCCCCTCCGCCACGGTGAAGTCGGCGACGGTGCTCAGGTCCTCGCCATGGATCGGAGCACGGGTGTCGAGAACGATCATGTCCGGCCCGGCGACGGCGCGCAGGGTGTGCGGCGCGATCCGCGTCACCCACGGGACGATGCGCCCATAGCCGAACCGCAGGGTCAGGTCCATCCGCATGGCGACGCGACCGCGCCGACCGCGCAGGATGCGCACGATGTCGGACGCCTGCCCGCGCGGGGGCATGAAGTCGATCATGGTGACGGCGCCCTCTTCCGTCTCGAACTCCGTCTCCAGGATCAGGCTGTCGCCGCGGTAGCGCCGGCTGGTCCGCGCGGCGGGATCGCGCGGGCGCAGCAGCCATCGCCCGTTCTCCGGCGTGCCCAGCAGGGCGGCGAAGCAGGCGTCGGAGTCGAAACGCGGCCAGCACAGCCAGTCGATGGAGCCTTCGGCGGACAGAAGGGCTGCGGTTTCGCAATCTCCCAGAAGGGCATAATCCTCGATGCGGGAGGCCATGGCGCAGTCTCGAAGATTGGAGGGGTTTTTCTGACGAGCAACGGCGGGCGACGGCGTTGGGTTCCAACATCGGAATACCACGCGCCCGCTTCACGGCCCCGCCCATCGAAGGTGCATCGTCCCCTTTGACGATTTTTGCCGCCGGAGACGCGTGTTAGCGTTTCATCCCATCAGACCGCGCGGGAATCGCCACGAACTTGTTTGAGGAACGCCAAAGCAAGGAAAGCGCCCTGAACCGGCCCCGTGCCATCCGCCATGCCCAGCCTCCAGCGTTGCCGGCTCTTCGCGCCGGGACGACGGTAGGTGGTCGGTGCGGGCGCGCTCGCCCTGCTCCGGCAGCCCGCAGCGGCAGCCATGCGGCGCTCGACCACCCTTCCCCGGCACGCCTTTCCGGCTGGAGATGGTAATCCACCGCCCGCACTCCATCGCCCCGAAAAGCCACAACGTCAATGAGAGGTGATCCGCCACCCCGTGGGCGCTGCCGTCCCGAAGGCCCGTTTGCCGAAGGCCCGCTTGCAAATCGCCCATCCGGGAAAGCCCCCCGAACCAGCCGCAGCAATGGAGAAGAACCTTATGGAAGGCAAGACGCTCGTGACCGGTGGGGCCGGCTTCGTCGGCTGCAATCTGGTTTGTAACCTGCTGAGGGGTGGGCGCGACCACGCCGCCTTCAAATTCGCCGCCTTCAAATTCTGCATGGCCAGAGTGGAGATGGCCGAGGTGGAGAAGGTCTATCACCTCCTCGCCGGACGATCGCCGCAACGGCTTCGGCAACGAGAAGATCGAGGTCAGCCGCGGGCCGGCCGAAGCCGATTTCTCCGACTGTCGGCCCGCCGACCAGCCCCGCTACGTCACCGACATCCGCAAGGCGGAGAGCCACCTCGCCCGGAACGGCCTGCCTACGGAGCAGAGCCGGTTGGAACCGGGCGGCGTCGTCATCAGCGCGCCGTGACCTGACGGCCGGATTCGAGCCAGGCGCGGATGTCTTCGCCAACGCCATTAAGAAACAGGAGCGGAGTGATGCGGATCGCGGTTGTGGGGACTGGTTATGTCGGCCTCGTGTCCGGCGCCTGCTTTGCCGAATTCGGGGTTGAGGTGCGCTGCGTCGACAAGGACGAATCGAAGATCCGGCGCCTGACGGGCGGCGAGATTCCCATCTACGAGCCTGGCCTCGACGTTCTGGTGGCGCGCAACATGGCGACGGGTCGGCTGTCCTTCACCTCCGACCTCGCCGTCGCCATGGAGGGGGCAGACGTCGTGTTGATCGCGGTCGGCACGCCCTCCCGGCCCGGCGACGGCGGGGCGGACCTGACCTACGTCCATGCGGCGGCGGCAGAGGTCGCGCGGACCATGTCCCGCTACACCGTCATCGTCACCAAATCGACCGTGCCGGTCGGCACCGGGCGACAGATCGCCTCCCTCGTCCGGGACATCAACCCGCAGGCCGAGTTCGACGTGGTGTCCAACCCGGAATTCCTGCGCGAAGGCTCCGCCATCGGTGATTTCATGCGGCCCGACCGCGTGGTGATCGGCGCCGAATCCGACCGCGCGCGCACGGTCATGGAGACGCTCTACCAGCCGCTGATCCGCGGTGGAACGCCCTTCCTGCACACCGGAATCGAGACGGCGGAGTTGACGAAGTACTCGGCGAACGCCTTCCTGGCCCTCAAGATCACCTTCATCAACGAGGTGGCCGACCTGTGCGAGCGGGTCGGGGCCGACGTGCAGGACGTGGCGACGGGCATAGGGCTGGACCGGCGCATCGGGCGCCAATTCCTGAACGCCGGGCCGGGCTTCGGCGGCTCCTGCTTTCCCAAGGACACGGAGGCGCTGGTCCGCACGGGGCGGCAGCACGGCTCGCCCACCCGGCTGATCGAAGCGGTGGTGGACATGAACCGGGCGCGCAAGCGGCGGATGGCCGGGCGGGTTCTCCAGGCCTGCGGCCCGGACGCGGCGGGCAAGAGGATCGCGGTGCTGGGCATCACCTTCAAGCCCGACACCGACGATATGCGCGAGGCGGCGAGCCTGGTGATCATACCGATGCTTCAGGAGGCCGGGGCGACGGTTCGTGTCTACGACCCCGCCGGCATGGAGGAAGGCCGCCACCTGCTGCCCGGCGTGGTCTGGCACGAGGACGCTTACGCCCCGCTCGCCGGGGCGGACTGCGTGATCATCCTGACGGAATGGAACGAATTCCGCGCGCTGGATCTGGGGCGCGTGCGCAGCCTGATGCGGTGTCCGGTGATGGTCGATCTGCGCAACGTCTACGACCCGGCGGTCATGGCCGCGGCGGGGTTCCACTACTGCTCCGTCGGGCGGAGCGATGCCCGGCCCGAGGGCGTGCGCCCCGATGCGGCGAAGCGGCACAAGGCGGCCGAGGCCCTGCTGGTCAGCAACCGCTTCGCGGACGACGCTCGCGTCCTTCCAATTTCCGGACACCTTGCGGAAGCCGCCTCCGATCTGGCTGATTAACCCGGATTCGTCAACCGCGGGCGCCGGCTGGGATCTCCCGATTTCGAAAGACACAGCCATGCTTGGCCTGGACGCGCCGACCGGCAACCGCCGAGAGTTCATGCCCCGTGTGCCCCGTGGTGCGCGGGGCGGTGCTCCTTCCACCCAACCGGAGAGCCGCCGGACCGGCGGATGGACGCCGATCGCCGTCCTGCTGATCGACGACCGGTCCCTGTTCGGCGAAAGCCTCGCCGCCGCCATCAACGCCCTCGCGCCCGACGTTGCGGTCAGCCACCGGCGCAGTGCCGCGGCGCTGGTCGACCTGTCCGCCGCGCTGCGCTGCGCCGACGTGGTGCTGGTGAACATTGGGCGCGCCGACCCGGCCAAGGGCGGCATCAGTCAGCTTCTGAGCGCGCTGTCGGGCGGCACCGCCCATCCCCCCGTGGCCGTTCTGGCCGACCGGCCGGGTCCCGCGGTGACCGATGTGGCGGCACGCCTCGGCCTGCGCGGGGTGCTGAGCGGGCGGATGCCTCTGGCCGAGGTCGTCGCCGCTTTGCGCGTGATCCACAACGGCGGCACGGTCATTCCAGATCCGGGCTGAATGTCTTCCAAACGATCGGCTCGGCCAGTTGACCGGCCTTCCGCGCGGCCTCGGCGCGGTTAGACACCCCCAGCGAACGCAGGATGCCACGGACATGGGCCTTTGCCGTGTTTATGGCATGGGCAGGTCCTCCTCCGCGGTTTCGCGAAGCTGCGCGAGGCGATGCGGGAAAGGGAACGGGAAGAAGGTGCCCCCGCTCGCCACCAGTCGCACGGCCTCCTGGGCGACGGCGAGGCCGACACTGGTCGGCAGGAAGCCCCGCACGCCGAGCCGGTAGGCTTCCAACGGCAAGTCCGCCTCTTCTCCTTCGGACAGGACGACCAGCGGGATACCGCCGAAGGCGCCGCTGAGGGCGCGGAGCGTCGCCAGGACGCTGCCATCGGGCCGGGTCAGGCTGATGAGGTTGCACAGCACAACGGCGGGCGCGGCTCCGTCGGCAACCATCGCCTTCGCCTCCTCCAGCGACGCCGCAGTCCGCACCTGCAAGGATGGGTCGCTCAGGCTGAGACCGGCGGACAGGCTTTCGCAGGTCAGCGGCGCTTCATCCACAAGAAGGGCCGCGATGGCCTGGCGCCCGTGCACCGGGACGGGGCCGCGGGCGTTGTCGCAGGGCGTTGGAAGTGCCTTCCCGTTCGATGCCATGAACGATGTCTCCCGACCCGTTTCCCCCACCCTATGCTGCATTGCACACATGAGTCCGTCAATGTCAATCCTGCGCAGGATTAATCAGGCCGGCCTTTTCCTTTACCTCCTAATTGAAATACTTTGGAGCGAAATCTGTATATTTCGGCGAGGTTCCGGCGGCCAGCATCCGGAAGCCCAATGCCGTGTCTCGACAGGCTTTCTGTTGGTCAAGGTCAGGCATCGCCTGATTTGTGCCGTTCGGGCCTGTTCTTCTATGCGCAATGGAGAAGGCGTTGCGGCCCCCCAGGCACGCCGCTCCGGCGGCGGGAGGAGGAGGGATGAGCGTTCTACGCCCCTCCCCCTCTCACAAAGGCGTACGAAAGCTGGGCAGCGGGACGCCGTGGGCACCGTAATAGGTACGGGATCAGGTGCCGGCCCGGTTCAACCCTGCATCGAAGTGCGTATTTACGGGCGGCTCTGTTCTGGTAACGTTGAAAACATCACATGCAAAGCGCGCAAGCATTCCTGATGATCTTCCAACATAAATAAACCATGCGGTCGGCAGGGAAAGGCGCTGAAAAATGAACAAAACGGAATCTTCCCGTGTATCCGCGAGCGAACACGCTCATCCGAGAATTGAATCCCGATCCGCATCCGGGGTTGGGTGATGTTTCACGAACCTGGCTTGATGTGGTGAGGGGAATCAACGTTTGAGCAGAAAGGGAAGCGGTTGATGATGGAGAATACGGCGAAAAACACGCAGCAGTCCGGAGTGGCGGTGGTTCTGGTGGACTCGAACAGCCTGACGCGGGACTGCTTCGCTCTCGGCCTCGGCACGCTGTGCCAGGACATGACCGTGCGGTCGGTCGTCTCGCTGAAGGACGCCGCCGGCACACTGGCGCGGGATGGGCGGGCAGAGGTCGTGTTGTGCAACATCGGCGCGCAGGCGGGGCTAAACGACGTGCTGTGCGCCGCGATCCGCGACGCCGTGTCGGCCTGCCTGCCGGTGCCTCTGGTCATCATCTCAGACCGCGACGACGGTGGAATGATCTTGGAGAGCCTGCGCCTTGGCGTGCGCGGCTATATCGTTCCCAGCCTTGGGCTGGGCGTCATGCTGGAGGCGATCCGGCTGGTTGCCGCCGGGGGAATCTTCGTGCCCGCCACGTCGCTACAGTCGCTCATCGCTCCGATGTCGGGGGGCATCGCCGTTCCCCAGGTTCCGCCGCCGGACGCTGCGGTGCCGGTGATGGACCGCATCGGCGGCCTGACGCCGCGGGAAATGGCCGTGCTGACCTGCATGCGCGAAGGCAAGTCAAACAAGATCATCGCCTACATGTTGGGCATGTGCGAGAACACGGCCAAGGCACATGTACGCAACGTGCTGAGAAAGCTGGGCGCCACCAACCGGACGGAAGCCGCTTTCATGGTGCATGCCCATCTGGCACACACGGCGGCTTTGGAAACGCACCAACCCTGAGCGCGCGGCGGAACAGTGGAGGGACGGCGACGGAGCTGCATCCGCGCCGTCCCTGCCGTGCGTCCGGCGATTGGTGTGGGTAATGTCCAGAGTTGTGATGGAAAAGGCCGAGCCTTACCAGGACGCGGAAAAACGGGCCGATGCAACGCCTTTGCCTCCGCTGAGGCTTGAAAAAACGTTTTGAAGGCCCGTTTTGGTCGGGATGGAGCGTTTTTCCTCGCTCCGAGGCGCCCGGAGCCGCCTTTCGGACGGACTCCGGGCGTGATCATGCCGCCATCAGCAGCTTGGGCCGGCGGATCAGGTTGTAGGCCGCGGCGGTCAGCGTAAACATCCAGCCGACACGGGCCGTGCCGCGATGGCGCATTTTGCGCAACCCGGCTCCCTTGATCCAGCCGAAAACCTCCTCGATCCGCTTGCGGATGCGCAGGCTGACGGCGTAGCCGGGGTGGCGGGTGGTCCGACCGTCGATCGCCGAGCGGCGGTTGCGGGTGTTCTGAGCGACATGCGGGGCCGCGCCCAGGGTGCGCAGATCCGCCACGAAGGCCTTGGTGTCGTAGGCCTTGTCGGCGCCCACCGTGATGCGGTGGCGGCCGGGAATGGCCTCGACCATGGAGACCGCCGCTGCGCGTTCGGCGGTGCCGGTGGCCGTGGTGAGCCGGACGTCCCCTACCAGGGCGTTCCGGTTCTCCATCAACACATGGCCCATATGGCCCATGTAGGCCAGCTTGGCGGTCTGCCCCTGGCCCTTGCAGTAGAGACGGGCCTCGGGATCGCTGGTCGAGGCATGGGTCTCGTTGGAGCGCTTCTCGCCATGGAAGTCGCGCTCGCCGTTGCGCCCCGGCCCCGGCGGTTCACCACTGCCATCCTTGGGGCGGAAGCTCTTCACCGACGCCCAGGCTTCGATCAACGTGCCATCCACCGAGAAGTGCTCGTCCGACAACAGCGCCTTGACCTTCGGCTGGCCCAGCACGGTGGCCAGGAACTGGGCCGCCACGTCGCCGGCCAGCAGACGCTCGCGGTTCTTGGTGAACACCGTCACGTCCCACACCGGCGCGTCCATGGACAGGCCGACGAACCAGCGGAACAGCAGGTTGTAATCGAGCTGCTCCATCAGCTGACGTTCCGAGCGCACCGAGTAGAAGGCCTGGAGCAGCAGCGCCCGCAGCAGCTTCTCCGGCGGGATCGACGGTCGCCCGATCTTGGAGTACAGGCCCTCGAAGGCCGGCGACATCACCGCCAGTGCTTCGTCCACAATCGCGCGGATCGGCTGCAGCGGGTGGTTGCCCGGAACTCGCGCCTCACAGCTCACGTAGCTGAACAGACCCTCGCTGCGTTCGTCCGAGCCCCGCATCGTCCCCTCGCCGGCCGCATTCTCCACGACCGCGGGAAATCACGACCGGCCGGCCGTGCACAGCCTTTTTCCGCGTCCTGTTACGCACGGTCACTTTTAAAACAGGCTGATCGTGCGTTGGGAGACGCGGTTATACCGCTTTTAGAAACTCCTGACTCGCTGGCTCTCGAAGGGGATTGAGGTGGCGGTGTGATTCTCTGGGGTTGTCATTCAGCGAGGGAGTAACGATGCCAGCGATAGCGATACGGCAGGATATCCCGGTTGGCGAGTTGCGCCGGCAGGCCCGATTGGGGGAGGACGGGCGCGTGGCCGCGCGCCTGCTGGCGATCGCCGCCGTGCTGGACGGCCACAGCCGCGCACACGCCGCGCGCTTGGGCGGCATGGACCGGCAGACCTTGCGCGATTGGGGGCACCGCTTCAACGCCGAGGGCGTGGCCGGCCTGCGTGACCGCCCGCGCAGCGGCCGGCCCCGCCTGCTGGCCGACGAGTTGCGCCCGGAACTGGCGGCGCTGATCGCCGATGGCCCCGACCTGGAGCGCGACGGCGTGGTCGAGGATCGCCTCCTGGTCAGCCAAGCCGGAGGACATTCCATGGCGAAAGCGAAGCGATCCCGCAAGCAGCGTGAGCTGGCCCCGGTTCACCCCACGCCGCGGCGATCGACATCGGCGCCACGCTGCATGTGGCGGCGGTCGCCCCCGAGAGCGCCCCGGAACCGGTGCGCAGCTTCGGCACCTTCACCGGCGACCTGCACCGTTTGGCGGATTGGTTCGAGCGCTGCGGCGTGAGGAGCGTGGCCATGGAGTCGACAGGGGTCTACTGAATCCCGGTCTACGAGATCCTCGATCAGCGCGGCTTCGCGGTGGTCCTGGTCAACGCCCGTGACGCCCG
>JAEYPE010000221.1 GCA_023411035.1 Pseudomonadota bacterium | reverse complement strand
GTCCGTGCCTGCCCGGACTGCCGCGTCCCTCCCCCCACGACTGGACCGACAAGATCGCCCGCAAGATGCAGGCGTCGAAGGAGGTCTGGTGCAAGATCTTCGGCACCATCGACCCGCGCAACAAATTCACCAACAGTATCTGTTCACCGGACAACGCACCTGCATCGACTGCCACAAGGGCATCGCGCATCGCCTGCGAACATGGAAGGCGTTCCGCCGGGCTGGAGCGAGGCCTCCACCGGAACGGACGACCCGATCGACCGCTGGCTGGCCGACGCCGCTCCGGGGCCGGTCAGTCCGCATTGAGAAATAGAGAAGCCGCCCCTCTCCCGGGGCTCTCGGCGGCCAAAGGCCGCCTGAGGCCGTCAGCGCCCGCAGGCGGGCGCGAGAGGGGCGGCTTGCCGCCTTACGCGGCCTTGCCGTTGATGGCGTCCTTGAGGGCCTTGCCGGCGGAGAACTTCGGCGCCTTGGAGGCGGCGATCTTGATCTCCGCACCGGTCTGCGGGTTGCGGCCGGTGCGCTCGCCGCGCTCGGCGATCTCGAACTGGCCGAAGCCCGGCAGCTTGACCGTCTCCCCCTTGACCAGCGCGTCCTGCAGGCTTTCCAGAACCGCGTCCAGCGCCTTGCCGGCGTCGGCCTTGGTGCCGCCCAGCTTGCCGGCGATCGCGTCGATGAGATCGGCCTTCGTCATTCCCAATTCCCCTTGTTCGTGGCGGAACCCCAGCATCCTCCAGGGCTCCAGGCGCTTCTGACCTACTCTGCCCTGCGTCCGCGCGCAAGCCAATCCCGTCCCGATTTTTTTCCCCGGCGCGGATTAAGCCGGGGCATGATCCGTAAGCCGTGTGTAGGGGACCGATCAGGGATGGTGATGAAAGACGAGCTGGGACAGCATTTGGACGTTCTGCGGCGCTACGCCCTGGTCCTGATGCGCGACCCCGACCAGGCCGAGGATCTTGTCCAGGAGGCGCTCGTCAAGGCCATCGAGGGAGCGTCCTCCTTCACGGACGGGCGTGACCTGCGCAAGTGGCTGCTCGCCATCGTCCACAACACCTTCGTGGACCGCTGGCGGCGCCAGCAGGCCGAACGCCAGGCGACCGGCGAGCTGATCTCGATGGCGGAGGAAGGCTCCCCGCCCGCGCAGATGAGCCACGTCCATCTGGGCCAGACCATCGCGGCTCTGATGACCCTGCCGGTCGAACAGCGGGAGGCTCTGGTGCTCGTGGCGCTCGACGGCATGTCCTACCGGGACGCCGCCGAATGCCTGGGAATCCCCGTGGGCACGCTGATGTCCCGCCTGGGCCGTGCGCGCGACGCGCTGCGGGCCAAGACGGGCGGCGGGCGGCAGCCAGCCTCGGATCAATCGGACCGGGTTCAGCGCCCCTCGTTGCGCGTGGTGAAATAGCGATGAACGAACCGATCAGCGACATCGATCTGAACGCCTATATCGACGGCGAACTCGACGCGCAGCGCCGCATCGAGGTTGAAGCCCACCTGGAGGCGAATCCGGAGGAGGCCGCCCGCGTCATGCATGACATGCGGGTGCGCGACGAGATCCGGCTGTTCATGGCCGGCCCGGCTGTGGAAAAGGCCGGGTCCGAACCGGCGGCCACCCCCAACCAGCCGGCGGTCGGCTCCAGCGCGCCGTTGCCGCGACGCAAGCAGTGGGGCGCCCTGTGGCGCCGTCCGGCGGCGGAACTGATGATCCGGGCGCGCACGCGCGCGGCCTCGGGTTCGGGCCGGGGGCGGCAGGCGGTGGCGGCGCTGTGCCTCGTCGGGCTCGGCTGGACGGCGCACAGCACGGTGTCCTCCATTTCCGTCAACCCCGTCGCCACGGCGCACGCGGCCACCCACTACATCACCATCGCGGCCCAGACCCACCAGCAGGCGCTGCACAGCGCGATCGATTTCAAGCCCTTCGCCGACGCCGCCCATTCCCTGATGAACCGTCTGGCCTCCCACAATCCGGAGGTGGCGGTGCCGATTCCGCAGCTCGACATCGGGCGATCGCCGGACGGGCTGCGCACGGTGGCCTGGGACGGCGGGGTCGCGGTGCAGGCGGCCTACCGGCACGGCGGGCCCGACCTCATCACGCTGTTCGCCAGCGAGGTGGACCGCTTCGCGGTGACCGAACCCCAGGCGGAGCGGATCGGCAACGTCTCGGTCGCCTATTGGCAGGTCGGGACGACGGTCTACGCGCTGTGCGGCGAACAGCCGGAAAAGGAAATCCTGGCCCACGCCCGCGACGCCCGCATGGCCTGGTTCTGAACCGGGCATTCCGACACGCACTCTGCCAAGCACACAGAACGACGAAGCATCCGAAGGACATGGTGAGACAATGAGCGGACCCTTCTACGGCAACCAATTCGGCACCGCCGCGCCGGCCTATGGCGCGGCGTTCGACGAGGGCCTGCGCAAGCACATGCTGCGGGTCTACAACTTCATGATGCTTGGGCTGGGGGTGACCGGCCTGGTGGCGCTGTTCGTGGCGAGCACGCCGGCGCTGTACGTGCCGATCTTCACCACGCCGCTGAAGTGGGTGGTGATGCTGGCGCCGCTGGGCTTCATCATGGTGCTGTCCTGGCGCTTCCACGCCATGTCGGCGAGCGC
>JAEYPE010000182.1 GCA_023411035.1 Pseudomonadota bacterium | reverse complement strand
AGTTTGCATGCCAATGGTCTACGCGGCCACCGGGTGGTCCGGAACGAGGGGGGAAAGCCGTTCCGCCGGGCCTGCCAATCAGCGGAGCGACACCGCCGCGGCGTGGACGTCCAAGCTGCTTTCCAGCATCTGCTACATGGCGATGGGCAGCACCTCATTGAGGGCGTCAGCCATGAACAGCGACACGGGGATGTTGCCGAAACTCGGCATGAAGGCGATGACGGCCCCGGCACCAATGCCGTTGCGGATGGTGGGCAGCGTCATCCGGAGGGAACTTCGGCGAGTCTGCCCGATGCGTGGGCATTTGGATGGCCAACGGGATCGTTGGGGTGAAGAAGCCGATTGAAGATCAAATGCTCCAGACGACCTCGCGCCACGACTGGCAAGGTCCCGTGACCGGCGCCAGGGGCGGCAGAAGGCCGGCCACGCCGCCCCACATCCCGGCCAGGATCAGGTCGGTGTGCAGCACATGATCGCGCATGACGTGAAAGGGCAGGCCGGACGCGATCCAGGCATCCACCGCGGCCTTCTCCCGCGCGGTCGGGCGGGAATCGCAGTCGCGGCACAGGAAACGGGCGACGGTCGGATCGTCGGCGGCGAGGAAACGCCAGAACAGTCCATGCGACGACCCGCTGCCGGCCGGCATTTCAACCGTCTCGGCGCCAAGCCGGGCCAATTCCTCCAGGATCGTCCGGGGAACGGAATCGTCGTGATAGAAACGGCAGGTCCAGCCGGGAAAGACCGCGGGCACCTCCCGGGCGTTGGCGAGGGCGCCCTGCGTATAGATTTCCCGCACGCCCCACAGGCTGAAGGCGACGACGTTGCGGGTCCGGGCGCCGGGCGTGTAGGTGGGCGTGACGGGCACGGCGGGCAGCGTCGGAACCCCGGTGGTGGTTCGCTCCTGCTTCAGGGCCAGGGATTCGATGGACCACAGTGCCGCTTCCGCCGGGTCGCGCGGTTCCAGCGCCAGCACCAGGGCGTCGCGCACGGCGATATGGTTGGGCTCCAGGCGGGCGGCGCGGCGGAGGATGGTCAGCGCCTCATCTCTTAACCGGCGGTGGCGCGGTGTCACAGTAACGACCCCGGTTGGGCGGGTTCATATCACGACGCGCGAATTCATGCATGGACCGTTCGTCATGGTTCATGCCGCTTCCGCATCGCTGGTTTTTCCATCTTCCCTCCGACGGAGACCGTGCCGCCGAGCCGATTGCCAAGCCGGAAAGGCCGTGCCACGTTGCACCGCACGCGAAACCAGAGCGGGATAAGGCGGTGGCGTCGGGCGGGATGCGCGATCTCAGGTTGGACTTTTTCCGCGGGCTGGCCCTGTGGTTCATCTTTGTCGATCACATTCCGGGCAATCAGATCGCCTGGGTGACGATGCGCAATTTCGGTCTCAGCGATGCGACCGAGGTGTTCGTCTTCATTTCCGGCTACACGTCGGCGCTGGTCTATTCCCTGATATTGGAGCGGCACGGATGGCGGTTCGCGGCGGCGAAGGTTCTGCACCGCTGCTGGACGCTCTACATCGCCTATCTCTTCCTGTTCATCGCCTTCACGGCGCAGGTCGCCTACACCGCGCGGGTCTTCGACAACCCGCTGTTCACCGAGGAAATGGGCATCGCCGGTTTCTTCGCCGATCCCGCGGTGTCGCTGGTGCAGGCGCTGGCGCTGAAGTTCCGTCCGGCGAACCTGGACATCCTGCCGCTCTACATCGTGCTGCTGCTGTCCTTTCCGCTGATGCTGCCCGTGCTGCGCCGCTGGCCGCTGGCGCTGCTGGCCGGGTCGG
The DNA here is from genome assembly GCA_023411035.1 of Pseudomonadota bacterium. Lineage (GTDB taxonomy): Bacteria > Pseudomonadota > Alphaproteobacteria > Azospirillales > Azospirillaceae > Azospirillum. The sequence continues at coordinate 50,061 of JAEYPE010000182.1, read as the reverse complement.
TGGCGCTCTACGCGGCGGCGCGGGGATTCCGCTGGAACCTGCCGACCTACCCGGACGGTGGCGTCTGGTTCTTCAATCCCTTCGCCTGGCAGCTCCTGTTCGTGCTGGGCGCCACCATGCAGCGGCTGCCCGACGTGGCGGAGGTGCTGACGAAGAGGCGGCCCGCCCTGCTGTGGCTGGCCGGGGCCTATCTCCTCGCCTCGCTTCTGCTGGTGATGTCCTGGCAGATCGCGCCGCTGGCCGCGCTGATGCCGATGTGGCTGGCGGAGATCCTCTATCCGATCAGCAAGACCGACCTCGACCTGCTGCGGCTGGCGCATTTCTGCGCGTTGGCCTACGTCGTCCTCCAGATCGCGCGGTTCGACAGCGGATGGCTGCGCTGGCCCGCGCTGGCGCCGGTGATTCTGTGCGGGCGTCAGTCGCTTCAGGTCTTCTGTCTGGGCATCTTCCTGTCCTTCGCCGGTCAGACGGTGCTGAACCACTGGTCCGCCTCGCTTTTGGCGCAGTTTTCGGTCACACTCGCCGGCATCGCCGTGATGGTGGCCGCCGCACGGGTGCTGAGCTGGTATCAGTCCACCGGACGATCGCCGCGCTCCCCTGCGACGGTCCCGCCGGCACCCGCCCCGCCCGCGGCGTCCGCCGCCCCGTTGGCCCCAGCCAAGGACCCGAGCGCATGAAGCGCGCGACCGTCTTGACCCTGGCCATGCTGGCGTGCCTGACCGGCCCCGCCGCGATGGCGCATGCGGAGGCGGACCCCCCTGCCGATCCCTGCGCCGTGCCGGAGACCGTCTACACCGTCGATGGCACCTTGCCGAGGGCCGATGAGCGGCTGGAGCGTGGCGGTGTATTGCCCATTCTGGTGCTGAATTCGGCAGGTTCGCGTCCCGACACCGGTTACCCGGCGGTTCTGGAGAAGGATTTGGCGGCCCGGCTGCCCGACCGGAAGGTGAGCGTGACCGTCCGCAACGCACCGGGGGCGACGGCGGCGGAGATGCTGCCGATCCTGAGCCGGGAGCTTGCGGCCTCCTCCGCGTCCCTGCTGGTCTGGCAGGTCGGGACGGCGGACGCCATGCGGAACATCGGGCCGGACAGTTTCGGGGAGGCGCTGGACCGCGGCGTCGCGGAGGCGCAGGGGCACGGCGCCGACGTGATCCTGATGGACATGCAGTACAGCCCGCAGACGACCCAACTCATCACGTTCCAGCCCTACCTGGATTACGTGGAATGGGTGTCGCAGGACAGCGGCGTACTCCATTTTCCCCGTTTCGAGATGATGCGGCATTGGTTCGAGGACGGGCGCGTCGGCTTTGCCCCCGACTCCAAGGAGGAAAAGCTGCAAGCCTATCAGTTCGTCCACCGCTGCCTCGGCCGCATGCTGGCCGACACCGTTGCCACCATGCTTGAGCGCGCTGGGCCGGATCACGCAGGGAGACCCGCTCAGTGACCGGCTCCCCCGCTCTCCGGACCCGTGGCCGGAGGGCCGCCGTCCTTTCCGCCGCCTTGCTGTCCCTTGCCCTTTTTCTCGCCGGTCTGACGGCCAAGCCCGATCCGGCGACAGCGGCGTCCTGCGCGGTGTCGGTGCAGACCGCGGATCTGACCACGCCGCTGCCGCGGGCTTCGCGGGCGCTGGCTGCGGGCGGGCCGCTGCGCATCGTCGCCATCGGCTCCTCCTCCACCGCCGGGGCGGGGGCCAGCAAGCCCGAGAACGGCTATCCGGCGCGGCTGGCGGAGCATCTGGGGCCGCGCTACCCCGGCATCGCCCTGACCGTCCTCAACAAGGGCGTCAACGGAGAAACCGGGGCCGACATGCTGAAGCGCTTCCAGCGCGACGTGTTGGATCAGGCGCCCGATCTGGTCATCTGGCAGGTCGCGGCCAACACGGTGCTGCGCGGAGACGACCCCGACGCCGCGGAGCAGGTGATCCGCACCGGCGTGCGGACCCTGAAGGACGCCGGGCTGGACGTCGTGCTGATGGACCTGCAATACGCCCCGGCCATGCTGGCGAAACCCCGGCACCAGGAGATGGAGGCCCGCATCGCCCGCGTCGCGGAGGAGGAGGGCGTCGGCCTGTTCCATCGCTACGCGGTCATGCGCCAGTGGGTGGAGACGCGGCAGGCCACCCTGTCCGATCTCGTGGGGCCGGACGGCATCCACCAGAACGACTTCGGCTATGACTGCGTGGCCCGCACACTGGCCGCCTCGCTCCACGACGCGCTCAGCCTGCGGACCGCGGGGAAGGCTTCCGCCCGCCCGTGACGGCCGTTACAGCTCAGTGGACCAGCGGTACAGGCCGCTGGCAGGAGCCGGCGAACGCGCATGAAGGCTTCTCAGTCGGCGGAGACGACAATTCTCTTTCCCGAGGGTGGGAAAGAAACCTGAATCGTTCGATTCGGGCTTGAACTATGCTGCGATGCGGAATATATCGGAATCACTGACGCCTTCGTGGCGTTTCCTCCCTAGACTCATGGCCGCCGGAGCGATCCTGGCGGCCATTTTCTTTGCCCGCCGCGCTTCATATGCGCCGCGGCAAAAATATCGTGCGCTGAAAATATCGTGGGCTGTCTGGTGGAAAGCGAATCCCCAAAAGTGGAACACGCTGCCGCCGTCGAAGCCCCGCGTGGGAGCGAGGACTTGAGGCATGCAGCGTGTTGCAACCTGTGCGCGCCTTTGTTTTTGTGCGGCGCGCCCCCGTTTTACGGACTTCCGAGTCCTCCCTAGACTCCGGCCTAACGCTGTTCGCAGCGCTACGAAAGATAGACCATACGTACCCGCATGATGTCAATGGGCGCGGTGGCCGGGGGAGTGTATTTTTTGTCCTATGACCTTGCGCAGGCCCCTCGAATCGCTAGCGAATCGGGACATGACCGCTTGCCATCGTAGGATCGCGGCGCCTGCACCGCGTACCATCGCCCTCCTGGTTCACGTCATGCCCGCCGGGCATCGGAACCGACAAAGCGGAGGAACCACCATGGCCGACGAACGGAACCCGGATCAGATGGGCAGCCAGGACGACCGGAAGCGGAGCCAGCAGACCCAGGATAATCCGAAGAACCGGCAGCAGGGGCAGGACCAGTCCAACCGGCAGCAGCAGGACCTGAGCCGCGACCAGGACGAGAAGGGCGGCCAGCAGCGCTGACCATGAGTCGCACGGGACGGGACATGATGTCCTGCCCCGTGCGACGGGTTTGCGGAGTCCTGATTGTTTCGGCATACACTGGGGCGGCCGGATGGCCGCCCTTTTCGCGTGGGCGGGCCGGCTTTCGCTGGGAGGGGAGAGGAAGGGCCATGACCTACTGCGTCGCCCTGTATCTGAAGGATGGTCTGGTGATGCTGTCGGATACGCGCACCAACGCGGGCGTGGATCACATCTCCATCTTCAGCAAGATGCATGTCTTCGAAGAGCCGGGCGACCGCATGATCGCCCTGATGACCGCGGGCAACCTGTCGCTGACCCAATCGGTGGTCGCGCTGATCCAGGAAGGGGTCGAACTGGACGGGGAGATCCGGACCATCTCCAGCGTGTCCGGCATGTTCCAGGCGGCCCAGCTCGTCGGCGCCGCCGTCCGTCAGGTGTGGAAGCGGGACGGCCACGCGCTGAAGGAGCAGCGGGTGGATTTCGACCTGTCCATCATCCTGGGCGGCCAGATCCATGGGGACCGGGTGCGGCTGTTCCACGTCTACTCCGCCGGCAACTTCATCGAAGCGACCACCGACACCGCCTTCTTCCAGATCGGGGAGCACAAATACGGCAAGCCGATCCTCGACCGGGCGCTGAATTACGACACCCCGATCGAGGACGGCATGAAGCTGGTGCTGATCTCCATGGACAGCACGCTGCGCTCCAACCTCACGGTCGGGCTGCCGCTGGATCTGATCGCCTACCGCCGGGATTCGCTGAAGCTGGAGACGCGGCGGCGCATCGGCGAGGACGATCCCTGCTTCAAGGAGATTAGCGACGGCTGGTCCCAGGCGCTCCGCGAGGCCTTCCGCTCCCTGCCGCCGCCCAAATGGAATGATTAGGCGGGTGTCGCCGCCTTCCGCAGCCGCACATGGCTGTCGTGGAAGGCGGCTCCGCCGAAGGGTGCCACCGGATCGGCGCCGGTCAGGCTGTTGATGCCGCGCCCGCCCTCATGGGCGGCGTTGGGCCAGATGGATTCGGCGATCACCACGCCCCGCCGCACCCCGTCGAACAGCCGCGCGTGCAAAAGGACCGAGCCGCGTCCGTTGACGGCCTCCACCCGGTCGCCCTCCGCGATGCCCAGCGCCGCCGCGTCCTCGGGATGCAGCATCAGGCTCGGGCGGCGCTCCCGCCCCGCGGACGTCGGAGTTTCCGTGAAACTGCTGTTCAGGAAGTTGCGCGCGGGGGCCGTGACCAGCCGGAAGGGATGCTCGGCGTCCGCCTCCTCCGTCACCGCCCAATGGTCGGGGAAGGTGGGCATGGTGTCGACCGGGCCGAAGGTGGACGGGGCGGCGTAGGGGACCTTCGGCCAGTCCGGCTTCAGGCGGAACTTGCCGTCCGGCCAGCGGAAGCCCTTCAGGAAATGCGCCGTCTCGAAGTCCGGCTGCACGTCGAGGAAGCGTGCGGCCTCCAGCGCCTCCAGCGTGCCGTGGCCGGACTGGCGCAATGTGGCGTCGATCAGTTCCCGCTCCGTCATCTGGAAACCGGGGTGGGAGGCGCTGCCCAGCCGCCGGGCCAACTCCCCGATGACGGCATGGTTGGGACGGCATTCGCCGGGCGGATCGATCAGCTTCGGGCCGAACAGGATGTGCTGGTTGCCGCCCGCCTGATAGAGATCGTCATGCTCCAGGAACATGGTGGCGGGCAGCACGATGTCGGCCATGCGCGCCGTCTCGGTCATGAACTGCTCGTGCACGCAGACGAACAGGTCGTCGCGGGCGAAGCCGCGCCGCACGCGGGCCTGATCGGGGGCGATGGTCACCGGGTTGGTGTTCTGGATCAGCAGGGCCGTTACCGGCGGGCCGCCGGTCAGCGCGTCGGGGTCGCCCTCCAGGATCGGGCCGATGCGCGACTGGTCGAGCATCCGCACGGACGGGTCGCGCAGGTCCAGCCCCTCGATCAGCGTCTTGTTCCAGCCGTAGATGCCGCTGTTGGAATGGAAGGCCCCACCGCCCTCGACCTTCCAGGCGCCGCTGACCACCGGGATGCAGGAGGCGGCATGCATGTTCACCGCCCCGTTGCGCGAGCGTGTGAAGCCGTAGCCCAGCCGGAAATAGCTGCGCGGCGTCCGCCCGACCAGCCGGGCGAAGGCTTCGATCTCCGCCGCCGGCAGGCCGGTGATGGTCTCGGCCCACTCCGGGGTGCGGCTGGCGAGATGCGCCTCCAGACCGGCGGGATCGTCGGCGTAGGCGGCGAGATAGTCGCGGTCGGCCAGCCCGTCGCGGAACAGCACATGCATCACCGCGCAGGCCAGCGCCCCGTCGCTGCCCGGACGGATCAGCAGGGGGATGTCGGCCTGCTCCATCGTCGGGGTGCGGTAGACGTCGATCACGGCGATCTTCGCCCCGCGCTCCTTCCGGGCGCGGACGGCATGGGTCATCACGTTGACCTGGGTGGACACGGCGTTGGTGCCCCAGATCACCACGAGGTCGGAGTGCGCCATCTCGCGCGGGTCCGCTCCGGCCAGCTTTCCGGCGCCGGCCAGCCAGCCGGCCCAGGCCGGATTGGTGCAGATGGTGGCGAAGAAGCCGGACCAGCGCCGGGCGTGGCGCAGCCGGTTGATGCCGTCGCGCTGCACCAACCCCATCGTGCCCGCGTAGTAGTAGGGCCAGACCGATTCCGGGCCGTGCCGTCGCTCCGCCTCCAGGAAGCGGTCGGCCACGATGTCCAGCGCATCGTCCCAGGAGATCGGCTCGAATTGCCCGGAGCCCTTGGGGCCGGTGCGGCGCAGCGGCCGGGTCAGCCGGTCGGGATGGTGCACCCGCTCCGCATAGCGGGCGACCTTCGCGCAGATCACCCCGGCGGTGTAGCTGTTGTCGGCGGCCCCACGGATGCGCCCGATGCGGCGCTCGTCCACCACTTCCACCTCCAGCGCGCAGGTGGAGGGGCAATCGTGCGGGCAGGCGGAAGCGTGCAGGCGGGTGGCGGTGCGGTCGGGCATGGTTTTACAAATGGGTGCGGGGCGGGGTCAGGGAAGGGCGGCGGTGCTGTGCAGCGTCACGCGCAGGCCGCCGTGGGACACCGAAGGGCCGGGCGGCTGGAAGGGCAGGCCGGTCGCCTGGGCGAGCGACGCCTCGTTGGTGACGAGCCCGACCCGCCAGCCGGAAAAGCGCGCCAACAGCGTCTGTCCCAGCGCGCCGTAAAGGGCGAACAGCGGCTTCTTCTCGCCGATGCGCGTGCCATAGGGCGGGTTGACGATGACGAGGCCGGGCGGTCCCTCCGGCGGCATCAGGTCGCTGACCGCGTGCTTCCGGAAGTCCGTCAAAGCGGTAACGCCCGCGCGTTCCGCGTTGGCGCGGCTCATGGCGATGGCTCCGCCGTCGCGGTCGCTGCCGTGGAAACGGACGGCGGGCGCGGCACCGTTGCCGCCCGCCGAGCGCATCGCCTGCCACGCGGCCTCGTCGAAGGAGGCGAGTTGTTCAAAGGCGAAACGGCGGCTGCGTCCGGGGTTCAGACCGGCGGCGATCTCCGCCGCCTCGATCACGAAGGTGCCGGACCCGCACATCGGATCGACCACCGGCTCCGTGCCGTCGAAGCCGCAGTGCCGCAGGAACAGGGCGGCCAGCGTCTCGCGCAGCGGGGCCTTGTGGATCTCCTCCTTGTGGCCGCGCTTGTGCAGGGATTCGCCGGAGGAATCGACGCTGATGGTGCAGAGGTCGTCGTCGATGCGGGCCTTGATGGAAACCTCGGCCTCGGCGGAGATGGGGGCGCCCAGCTCTTCCGTGATGGCGCGCTCGATGCGTTGGGCGGTCGCCCCGGCGTGGTAGATGCGCGAGCCCTTGCAGGACGCCTCGACGCGGACCGGCACGTCCGGGCGCAGGAACTCGGCCCAGGGCACCCGGCGCGCCCGCTTGTCGAGCTGGGCGAGGTGGAAGGCCCGGAAGGAGGCGACGCGCGCCAGCACGCGGGTCGCCCCGCGGAGTTCCAGGTTCGCCCGCCAGACCTCCGGCCAGCCGCCGCGGACGGTGACGCCGCCCTTGATGGCGGTGGGGTCGCGGAAGCCCCTGGCCTTCACCTCCTCGCAGAGCACGGCTTCCAGGCCCGGCGCGGTGACGATGAAGATTTCGAAATCGGTGCCGGTACGGTCGGCGGCGGTGTCGCTGGTCATGGCCCCTAGATATCGCGAAGCCCCGCCGCCTTCGACATCTTTCTGGCGTCGTCAGCGGGCGGTGCGGCCTGTCATACGGTCCTCGTTACTTTGCGCAGATGGCGGGGACGGTCAGGGTCGAAGCCGCGCGCCACCGCCAGCCGGGCCATGAAGGGGTAAAACGCCTGTATCGCCGCGATGGGGTCCAGCACCGGGTGCAGCGGCGGCGGCAGGGGCAGGGGCGTGTCGGCCAGATCCAGCGCCCGCTCATCGGCGGAGGCGACCAGCAGATGGGCGCCGGCCTGCTTCAGCGCGCGGGCGGTGCCGAGCACGCCGTCCAGCGTCTCGTCCCGCACCGCCACGACCAGCACGGGGAAGCCCGGCTCCACCAGAGCCATCGGGCCGTGCATCACCTCCGCCGCGCTGAAGGGTTCGGCGTGGGTGGCGGCGGTCTCCTTGAACTTCAGCGCCATTTCCTGCGCGATGGGGTAGCTGCGGCCCCGCGCGACGATGAGCAGGCCGGGCACCTCCTCCAACACCGGCTGCGCCGCCGACCAGTCCGCCGCTCCGGCACGCTCCAGCCGCTCGGGCAACCCCGGCAGGGCGTCGAGAAGCGCCGCGTCGCGGGTCCAGACGGCGGTCAGCCGGGCGAGCGCCGCGAGGCTGGCGACGAAGCTCTTGGTCGCAGCGACGCTCAACTCCGGCCCGGCGCGGAGCGGCAGGGGGTGGGCGACCCGCTCCGCCAGGGGCGAGTCCTCCGCGTTGACCAGAGCCGCCGTCAGCGCTCCGCCCGCCCGCGCCGCTTCGGCGACGCGCAGAAGGTCGGGGCTCTGGCCCGATTGGGAGATGGCGAGCACGAAGGCGTCCTTCACCCGCAGCCCCGCATTGTAGGCCGTGACCACCGACGGCGCCGCCGAGGCGGTGACCAGCCCCAGCGCCGTTTCGAACAGGTAGCGGGCGTAGCCGGCGGCGTGGTCGCTGCTGCCCCGCGCGATGGTCATCGCGAAGGGCGGCGGCACCGCCCGCAGCCGCTCGGCGAGGGCGGCCACCGCGTCGGCGTCGGAGGCCAGCAGGCGCCGCACCGCCGCGGGGGCGGTTCCGGCCTCCTGCAACATGAGGGGAATGCTTGTCATGGATCGGCCTCCGTTTCCGGCCGATCATAGCACGGTGGTGGGTACGGTGGTGGGTGCGGCTTCACGCTGGGCCGGTCGGTGTCTTCGCCAGGGTGGCTTCGGGGGCGTCCAGGTCCCCCGCCGGGTCGGGCGCCGCCTGGCGCGGCTTCCAATTGCGCCGGCGGTTCGCCATGTCGCGGGCCTGAATCTTCAAACGATCGGCGAGGGCGCGCATCGACTCGCCGCCGTGGATCAGCAGGCGGCTGGGCAGGGGGCCGGGCGACTCGAAGGTGCCGATATGGACCGTCTCGACCGGCCGCTTGCCGGCAAGGCCGCGCTTGAACTGGTAGACTCCGGGGTTGGTCTGGGCGTTGACCCCGTGCAGGTCATAGCGCAGTCCACCGTTCGCCTTGATCCACAGCAGCGCCCGCCAGTGCAGCAGATAGGCGGCGTTCACCCGCAGCCCGGCCTCCAGCGTGGCGGAGTTCTGCATCTGGCCGGTGGTGCCGAACAGCGACACGACCACCCCGGCCACGGGCCGTCCCTCGTGCAGGGCGAGGAAGGCGCGCATCTTGTGCCGCGGCGGCAGGGCCTCGTTGATCCGGGTGAAGGTGCGGCTGTCGTAGGCCTTGAAGCCCTTGCGGCGCTGCGTCTCCACGAAGATGTCGTCGATGGTCTCCAGCAGGTCGCCGTGGGAGCCTTCGACGACCTCGATCCCCATCCGTTCGGCCTTGTTCAGTCCGCGCCGCCAATGGGGGGACAGGTTGGAGCGCAGGCCCGCTTCGTCCGCCGTCAGGTCGGTGATGAAGGTGCGGAAGGGGGCTTTTTCCTCCCGCCGCTGGATTCCCAGCGTCTCCAGGGCCGTCACCACCGCCTCACCATCCGCCTGGGAGACGTGCGGCAACAGGCGGAGCAGCAACCCGCGCCGGTCCGCATATTCCGCCTTCAGCGCATGGAGCGCGGTCAGCAGCGCGGTGTGGTCCGGTCCCTGGCCGCGCGGGTGCCACATCGGTCCCCACATGACCAGCGCCAGCCCGCCGATGCCCGGCAAGCGGCGCAGCAGCACCTGGACCGCGGCCACCGGGCGCCCGTCGCGCCGCACGACGAGGTGGCTCAACTCGCGCCCGGCATGGGCGATGCGTCCATAATCCCAGGTCTGGAAGATGTTGGCGTCGTCGAAACCATCGAGGATGGCGTACCAGCCGCTGCGGTCGACCCGGTCGATCTCAACGGAAGACGCGGGGCACAGGACATCGCCGCCAAGCGCGTCGGTGTACATTCAGGTTTCTCCCCTGGGATTCACGGCGACAGTTTGGATGGGTGTGTCGGGTGACGGTCAGACGGCTCCGCCGGAGCGGTAGAGGGTGCTGAGCACGGGGCGGCCGGAGAAGGCGGTCTGCGGGATGTCCAGCAGACGGCGCAGCCAGCCGCGCACCGCCGGCTCCAGAACCGCGGCGACCAGCAGGGCCATGGCGATGGACAGGGTGCCGCCCGTCACCGCCCCGGTCATGGACGAGGCCCCGGCCTGCATCGCCAGCGCCTTGGCCGAACCGCCCACCACCTCGTGCAGCAGATAGAGCGGGTAGGTGGCGAGCCCGACCAGCCGCAGCAGGGCCAGCACCGGCGGCGGGAGCATCGCGATGTCCGCCCGCCAGCGCGCCGAGGCGGCGATGGCGAGAAGGGACAGGCCCCAGATCAGCAGCGGACTCATCCACACATCGGCGAGGTTCAGCGGAGCGGGCGAGCGTTCCACGAACTCCACCGACCGGGCGGTGATCTCCAGCGGCGCGGCGGCCAGAGCCGGCAAAGCCGCGGCAAGACCCGTCCGGGTCAGCTTGCCGCGCGACCACAGCCACAGGAAAATCCCCAACGCGAAGAACACGCCGTGCCGCAGCAGCGTCATGTTCAGCATGCCGTATTCGAACTCCAGGAACGGCAGGTCGAGGACGCCGAAGACATGCAGGCTGTAGGCGCCGAGATAGGCCGAACTGGCGGCGGCCAGCGCCAGGGCGAATTGCGGCAGCCGGTGGAAATGGCCGCTGAGCAGCAAAAGGAAAACCGCCGTGTAGAAGGCGATTTCCACCGGCAGCGTCCAATAGGCCGATGCGATGTAGGGACCGTCCGGCGCCAGGGCGAAGGAGGCGACGAACCGCCGCGTCAGATTCGCGTCCGGCTCCGGCATCAGCAGAAGCACCGCGAGGCAGAGGATGGAGCAGACCCAGGCCGCCGGATACAGGCGCAGCAGCCGCGACCGGATGAAGGCGATGGGCGTGGCGTTGTTGGCCGAATTCGCGATGACGAAGCCCGACACCACGAAAAAGACCTGCACACCGGCCCAGCCGGACCACATCGCGTCGGCAACGGCGGGGTCGCGCCAGGTCAGATGGAAGCCGGTGACCAGCAAAGCCGCGGCGAACCGCAGCATGTCGATCCCGTACACGTAATCGGTCCCGGACATTCGATCGGCGTGGCCGCCCGGCGGCGGCGTTTCCCTGCGCGGCGTTTGCTCTTGCGGTGTCTCGGGCACGGTTCCTCCCATCCCGCATGGGGCGGTCCCCCATGTGCAGGCTCTCGACGTCTGCTGTCTCCGGAAGACGAACGCCGTATGGTCCCTGGGCGCAATTTGCGTGTTGCTGGGGAGCATACCCGCTGGCGGGCACGAATACAGAGGCCCGAACGGATTCGACAGGAAATCTGCGGGAGTATACTGTTTAGATGACCGCCCGTTACCGAAGCCATGGCACGAAAGGGAGGTGCCGGCGCGAACGGTCCGCCCGTATCCGGGCGTTTTACCGTGAAGGGGCGTTTCAAAGAGCGAATGGCCCCAGGACCCTTCCCCGGTCCGAAAGCCGGGAAAGGGTGGGCTTACAGCCAGCGACTTACTGCCAGCGACTTACTGCCAGCGACTTACTGATAGTTCAGGCCGCCGTTGATGTTCAGGGTCGAACCGGTGACGTAGCCGGCGATCTCCGACGCGAGGTAGGACACCGCGCCGCCGATCTCGTCCGGACGGCCCAGGCGCTTCATCGGAACGGTGTCGATGATGCCCTGACGGATGTCCTCGCGGATCGCCATGACCATGTCGGTGCCGATGTAGCCCGGCGCGATGGCGTTGACGGTGACGCCCTTGGTCGCCAGCTCGGCGGCCAGCGCCTTGGTGAAGCCGATCACGCCGGCCTTGGCGGCCGAGTAGTTGGTCTGGCCGGCCTGGCCCTTCACGCCGTTCACCGAGGAGATGTTGATGATGCGGCCCCAGCCGCGTTCGGCCATCTTCGGCGACACCTGCTGGGTGACGTTGAACAGGCTGCTCAGGTTGGTGGCGATGACCGCGTCCCACTGGGACTTGTCCATCTTGGCGAAGAACTTGTCGCGGGTGATGCCGGCGTTGTTCACCAGGATGTCCACCGGACCCAGGTCGGCCTCGATCTTGGCGACCATGGCCTTGCAGCTTTCAAAGTCGGAAACGTCGCCCTCGGCCACGTAGAACTTGAAGCCGAGGGCTTCCTGCTGGCCCAGCCACGCGGCGGCGGGCTCGAAGTTCGGCAGGCAGTTGGCCGCCACGAGGTAGCCGTCCTTGGCCAGGGCCTGGCAGATGGCGGTGCCGAGACCACCCATGGCACCGGTGACGAGCGCGATCTTCTGAGACATTACAAACGCTCCAGTATTTGAAACGGCCAGCTCCTGGTGAGGCAAGCCCGCTGATGATTTTTTAGAAGCAAAAGGGTTGCTTCTTGTTGGTGATGCCGTCGCGCCGATGGTCCTTTCGGAGCATCCATCAACCGCGGCGGCAGACATAACATAGAGCAAGTACGACGCCGGGCCAATGCGCTGCAACATCGCAGATGCGTGCGAGCACGATTTTTCACAGGAATGTCAATAACAAATGAATTCTCAGTGCCTTACTGCACCGCACCGGGGGGCGTCCGGCGTGTTCGGTTCAAATCCGCAACATCCGTTCGCCCGCCTTCAGCGCGAGGGGGAACAGCTTGGGCGTCACCGCCCCCAGAATCCAGGGCCGCAGCTTCGCCAGAACAGCCGGCGCGGTCAGCAGCGCGAGCGTCGCGCCGCCGTGCGCCCATTGGCCGGCGGTCATCTCCTCGAACCCGCTCCACAGCAGCGCGGCACCGCTGCACAGACCGGCCACGGTGGTCGCGGTCTCGCCCAGAACCTGAAGCGCGTCAATTCCCCAGAGCGGGTTGGCGGTGGTTGCCCGCGCCACCAGACGGTGCAGTTGCACGGTCAGGCGCGATGCCGACGCTGCGTCGAACTGTCCATTCTTCACTTCCGCTTGGGGCAAGGCGACCAGCACGTCGCCATCGGGCTGGATCGACACGCGGACCGGCACGGTGCGCAAGCCGCCGGGCGCGGGGGAGGCCACCGGCACGCGCAGCATCAGCGTCCGCCCGCCCTGAGCGAAGAATTTCAGGGCCAGGGAAACGCCATGCCCGCGCCGGGGAAGCAGGCCGCCCTTGCCCCGCCGCAGCCGCCCCGCCGCCTCCGCCAGGGCGTCGCGCCGCCAGCCCAGGCCGTGCGCAAGACCGCTGGCGAGGCGCTGGCTAAGCGGGCTACCCCGTGTCTCTTACCAGGGCATTCACGGCCTTCCCGGCGAATCGGCCCAGCGCGTCGATCAGGAAGCTCCAATAGCGGAAGGAGACGTCCACCGCGTCCTTGTGGACACCGATCATCACGTTGCCATTGGCGGTGTCCCGTCCCTTCAGCAGACGGGTGATCACGTCGCCGTCGATCTGGATCGTGGATTGCATGACCACCAGTTCGGTCCCGACATCCCACGCCTTTCGGATGATCACTATGTCCGGCGTCTGCAACTCCGGCATGCGCCGTGCTTCGTCGTCCATTCCCCGCAGATAGTTGATCGTGTCCAGCCCGCGCCGCCGCAGGATGTCGTTGATCTGGTCGGAATTGCGCCGGATGCGCATCAGGATCGGGTGGGCGTCGCGGTCGATCATGGCCGCAGCGGACACCACGTCGGGATCGGCGCCGGGTGTCCGCGCCGCGTCCAGGGTGCGGTCGATCATCTCGCGCAGCCAACTCGCCACCTCGCGCAGGTCATCGTAGACCTTCAGCGTGGAGCCGCGGGCGGGATCGGTGCCCGGCAGGTCGCGGCTGATGAAGTGCGGGTCGTAACGGTCGGGCCACTTGGTTCCAGCGGGAGGCGCGAAGGGTGCCAGCCCCCAGTGAAAGCTCTCCGATATCCGCGCGGCCCAGGGGTCGATCATCCGCGTCTCGCGGCTGCCGAACACGTCCAGATGGGCGCACAGGAAGATGTGGTATTCCTGCGCCAGATCGATCAGCGCATCCCCCGCCAGCGGCATCTTTTCCGCCGACATGCCGGTTTTCAGAACGGTGTTGATTTCAAGCGCGAGAAGGTTGCGCGCCAGATCGACGAACTGGGACATCGGCCACCTTGCGGTCTCGGAGGGTTGCGACTGCCGGCGGGAAGGGCTGCCGCCCGCCGGTGCCGAGCTTTCAGGTGCCGGGTTTTCAGCTCGGGCGGCCGGAGATCTGAACAGCCAAGTCGCGAATCGCCTTCAGGTTGGTGCTGACGATGTCGCTGCTCTTGGTCACCTGGGCCAGATGGAATTCGGTCAGGCTCTGGTAGGCGCTGTTGGTCGCGAAATCGCGGCTGATCAGGTTCTCAATGTCGCCGGTGACCAGATTCACTTGTGTCTGGAACGCCTCGATGGTGCTGCCGGGCTTCGGGCGGCAGGTGAAGCCGATCTGGGTGGGGTCGTCCTGCACCACGTCGATGTCGGCGACCGCGGTCACCACCGTCAGCGTGACCAGCCGGTCCAGCTTGTCGGCAATGGTGTTCAGCAGGGAGTTCGCCTTGCCCTGCTCGTTCCGGATGACGGCGGCGCCGCTCGGCGGGGCGGCGGGTGGTTGAACGGCGGGCAGTTGGCTGGCGGGGGCGGTCGGTTCGGCGACGGCGGTATCGGACATGGCTGCACCCTTCTGAACACTAGTGGTGCAAGTTAACAAAAAGTCGCGCGAAAGTCGAGTTTGCATGAACGAAAACCATTAAAATGCAATCTCGTCAAGGACAATTCCATTCCGGAAACCGACGTCGCCAGAGTTTCAATTCTGTAGAAGCGCGTCGATGGCGTCGCGCAGATCGCGCAGTTCCTGCCGCTGGTCCTCGGCCAACGAATGCCCTGACGCGCGCAGGCTGTGAATCTTGCCGACATTGCTGCGCAATGCACGCAAAACGGGCGCCACGGAGGGGGTGGCCGGACGTGCCGCCTTGCGCTCCTGCTTGGCGTTGCGCACCTCCTTCACGGTCAGGCCGCTGCCCGCCCGCGCCCACAGGGCCAACTGCGCCGTCTCGTCGGCCAGTTCCGCCAACTCCATCAGAAGGGAGACGGTGACGGCGGGCTGGTCCGGCGCCTCCTCCAGGATGCGGGCGGGCAGGCGCAGGATGCCCAGCAGCCGGGCCACATACTCCTGCGACTTGCCGATCAGGACGGCGGCCTGCTCCTGCGTCAGCCCCTTGTCCCCGATCAGCTTGGCAAGCGTCGAAGCGAGGTCGATGGGGTGCAGATCGACGCGCTGGGCGTTCTCGATCAGGGCCAGCGCCTGCACGTCGTCGGTGTCGATGACCAGGGCCGGGATCGTCTCCCGCTCCAGCGCGCGGAAGGCCCAGTAGCGCCGTTCCCCCGCCACGATCTGAAAGCGGTCGGGCGCCACCTCCCGCACGTTGATGGGTTGCAGCAAGCCCTTCTCGCCGATGGAGGCGGCCAGCACGGCGATGTCCGCCCCGCGCGCGTTGCGGCGCGGCTGGTCGGGGTTGGGCTCCACCTGATCCAGCGGAATTTCGCGGTGGCGCATCTTGCCGGACAGGCCGAACAGGGCGGCGTTGCTGCCCCCGCCGCTGCCGGTGCGGCTGAGCGCCCGCTTGAACAGGCCGGCGTTGGAGGTGTCGAGCTTACGCGCCATGGCGCATCTCCTCTCCGGCGAGCGCCAGCAGGGCGTCCGCGATCTCCCGGTAGCTCTCCGCCCCGGCGGAGTTCGGGTTGTAGGCGAGGCCGGGGCGACCGGCCATCACGCTCTTGGAATAGTCGGCGGCCCGCTTGACGGGGGAGAAGAGGCGGAGCTGCTCCGCCGCCGCAAGCTCCCGCAGTTCGCCCATCACCGTTTCGTCCTGAAGCCGGCGCGGGCTGTACATGGTCGGCAGGATGCCGAGGATTTGCAGGCGCGGGTTCACCAGTTCGCGCACGCCGGCTATGGTTTCGAAAAGCTGCGGGATGCCCATCATGGACAGCATTTCCGTCTGCGTCGGAATCAGAAGCTGGTCGGCGGCGTTCAGCACCGAGACCGTCAGCTCGCCCAGATGCGGCGGGCAGTCCAGCACCACGAAGTCATACTGACCGGCCAACTGCGCGATCTTGGCGCGCAGGATCAGCGTGCCGTTGGGCTGGCGCAGCAACTCCCGGTCCGCCGCCGCCAGCGAGATGGAGGAGGGCAGAAGGTCGAAGGCACCGTCGCAGACCGGCGTCATGAACTCCTTTATCGGGCGGCTGGCCTTCAGCGCGTGGGTCAGCGTCGCCTTGGCGAGTTCCCGCTCGTGCGGATCGACGCCCAGATGCACGGTGGCGTTGGCCTGCGGGTCGCAGTCGATCAGCAGCACCCGCCGGCCCGACATCGCCAGCAGCCACGCGACGTTGACGCAGGTGGTCGTCTTGGCGACGCCGCCCTTCTGGTTGGCCGCGCAGAACACCACCGGGGCCGCCCGCACCGCAGCCGCCGCGGGGATGCCCACCGGCTCCGTCGCGGTCTTCAGGGCGCCCGCGACGATCTGCGGAATCCGCTCCGCCCCGGTTTCCCAGCGGGAGATCTTGGCGCGGTCGTAACGCCGGTTCAGCCGTTCGTTCAGCCAGCCGACCAGGGCCTGCTGGTTCATGCCGCGCTGTTCGCGGTAGCGGCGCAGCTCCTCGCCGCTCATCTCGTGGGCCACGGGACATCCCTTGTTTCGGGTGATCGCGGCGGCACCATGAGTCATGTTGATGGTGGTGTCAACATTGGTGATGCACATTTGACGACGGGGCGGGGCGAACACGCATGCGCGGTCCGGCGTGGAACAAGGGGCGCGCGCTGCGGCTTTCCTGTGTGGCGAAAGGCCGTTATGGTCGCGGCCGACAAAACCGCGCCAGGACTTGTGAGGGAAACCCCATGGACGCTGACTCCATCCGCGCCGCCTACCGGCGTTACGCGCGCTTCTACGATCCCGTGTTCGGGAATCTGCTGGCCTCGGGCCGGCACGCCGCCGTGAAGTGGATCAACCGGCGCGGGGGCTTGCGCGTTCTGGAGGTGGGCGTGGGCACGGGCATTTCCCTGTCCGACTACCGCATGGACAACCGCGTGGTCGGCATCGACCTGTCCTCCGACATGCTGCGCGTCGCCCAGGACCGGGTGGACCGCGAGCGGCTGGAGAATGTGGAAGGGCTGCTGGAGATGGACGCCGGCAAGCTGGCCTTCGCCGACGGCAGCTTCGACCTCGTGGTCGCCATGTATGTGATGACGGTGGTTCCCGACCCGCAGGGCACCATGAACGAGCTGGAGCGCGTCTGCCGTCCCGGCGGCGACATCCTGATCGTCAACCACTTCGCCGCCGACAAGCCGGGCATCCGCCGCTCGGTGGAGAACTGGATGGCGCCCTTCTCCAAGAAGCTGGGCTGGCGGCCCGACTTCACGCTGGACACGCTGATGTCCGGTTCCCGCCTGAAGGTGGAGGAATTGCAGACCGTGCCCCCCTTCGGCCTGTTCAGCCTGCTGCACTGCCGCCGCGAGGCCGCCACGCCCGCCTGACGGGCTGGAATAGGGGCGCAGGGAACTCGACCGCAGCCGTTGGAGTTTCCCATCCGGACCTGGATGAACCGGGAACGGATGGAGCCCCATGGCGCGGCGTTGCGCGTTGGTTCTTGCCGGTGTACTGACGACCCTTTCGGCGCTTCCCGCCGCGGGGGCGACGGTGACGCTCGCCTGCAGCGGGCTCGGCATCGGCTTCGACCTGTGCCGCGACGGCGCGCAGGAGTGGGCGCGGCGCAGCGGGAACGAGGTCCGCTTCGTCTCCCCGCCCAAGGGGGCGAGCGAGCAGTTGGCGCTCTACCAGCAGCTTCTCGCCGCCGGGTCGCCGGACATCGACCTGTTCCAGATCGACGTGGTCTGGCCGGGCATCCTCGGAAACTATTTCGTCGATATGACGGAGCGGGCCGGGCCGGACATCATCCGCCAACACCTTCCGGCGATGGTCGAGGCCGCGACGGTCAGGGGGCGGCTGGTCGCCTTGCCCTGGTTCGCCGACGCCGGGCTGCTCTATGCGCGCAAGGACCTTCTCGACGCCTACGGGCGCCCGGTGCCGGAAACCTGGGAGGAGCTTCAGGACACCGCCGCCCTGATCCAGCGGGGGGAGCGCGCCGCCGGACGCGACCGGATGTGGGGCTATGTCTGGCAGGGTCGCGCCTATGAGGGGTTGACCGTCAACGCGCTGGAGTGGATCGCCAGCCGCAACGGCGGCACCATCGTGGACCCGGACGGCGCCATCACCGTCGACAACCCGCGCGCCGCCGAGGCGCTGACCATCGCCCGCGGCTGGGTCGGCTCGATCAGCCCGCCCGGCGTCCTGAACTACATGGAGGAGGAGGCGCGCGGCGTCTTCCAGTCCGGCAACGCCGTCTTCATGCGCAACTGGCCCTACGCCTGGACGCTGGTCAACGCGCCGGACAGCGCGGTCGGCGGCAAGGTGGCCGTGGTGCCGCTGCCCAAGGGCGGGCCGGACGGGCGCCACACCGCCACGCTGGGCGGGCAGATGCTGGCGGTCAGCAAATTCTCGGCCCATGGGAACGAGGCCGCCGATCTGGCGCTTCACCTCACCGGCATGGCCGAGCAGAAGCGCCGGGCCATTCATGGCGCGTCAAACCCGACCATTCCGGCGCTCTACGAGGATGCGGAGGTGGTGGCCGCCAATCCCTTCTTCGCGGAACTGGCGGAGTCCATCGCCAACGCGGTCAACCGCCCGGCCCAGGCGACGGGCATGCGCTACAATCAGGTGTCCGCGGAGTTCTACGCCAACGTCCACGAGGTGCTGACCGGGCGCCAGGACGCGAAGGCGATGCTGCCCGGCCTCCAAGAGGCGCTGACCCGCATCAGCCGGGGAGGGCGCTGGTGAGCGGCCTTCCGCATTCCAGCCTGGAGCGGCAGAGGCGCCGGGCGGCGTGGCTGTTCCTGCTGCCGATGCTGGCCGTGCTGGCGGGGGTGGCCGGTTGGCCGCTGGTCCGCACCGTCTTCTTCTCCTTCACCGACGCGACGCTCGCCACGCTGGACGGCTTCCAGGGGGTGGGGCTGGACAACTACCTGTGGCTGATGCGCGATCCCGTCTGGTGGCGGGCGGTGTGGAACACGCTGATCTTTACCGTCGTGTCGGTGGGGATCGAGACGGCGCTGGGGCTGGGCATCGCGCTGATTCTCAACGCTCATCTGCCGGGGCGCGGGCTGCTGCGCGCCGCCGTGCTGATCCCCTGGGCGATCCCGACCGTGGTGTCGGCGCAGATGTGGGGATGGATGTTCCACGACCTCTACGGCGTGGTGAACGCGGTCCTGGCGGGGAGCGGGGTGATCGCCGAGCCGAGGGCCTGGACCGCCGATCCCGATCTGGCGCTGCCGGTGGTGATCGCGGTGGACGTGTGGAAGTCCACGCCCTTCATGGCGCTGCTGATCCTGGCCGCCCTCCAGATGCTTCCCCGCGACCTTTACGAGGCGGCGCGGGTGGACGGGGTGCATCCGGTCAAGGTCTTCTTCCGCATCACCCTGCCGCTGATCCGCCCGGCGCTGATGGTGGCGGTGCTGTTCCGCACGCTGGACGCGCTGCGCGTGTTCGACCTGATGTATGTGCTGACCGGCAACAGCCGGGCCACCATGTCGATGTCGGTCTACGCCCGGCAATATCTGATCGACTTTCAGGACGTGGGCTACGGCTCCGCCGCGGCGACGGTGCTGGTTCTGGTCCTGGCGGTGGCGACGGTGCTGGCGGTGACGCTGGGCCGCGTGCGCGTCGATGCGGGGAGGTGAGGGATGGTCCTGAAACACATCGCCGAACGCATCGCCGTCGGCCTTCTGGTCCTGGGGATCGTCGTCTGGGCGGTGTTCCCCTTCGCCTGGGCCGTCATCACCTCCCTGAAGACGGGAAGCGCCCTGTTCACGGTGGAGGCCTGGCCGTCGCAGCCGTCGCTGGAGAACTACACGGCGATCTTCCAGCAGCAGTCCTTCGGGCGGAACATCCTGAATTCCCTGCTGACCGCCGCGTCGGTGGTGGCGCTGTCGCTGGGGCTGGCGGTGCTGGCCGCCTACGCGCTGGGGCGGGTGCGGTTCCGCGGGCGGGGGCTGCTGCTGTTCGTGGTGCTGGGCGTGTCGATGTTCCCGCAGGTCGCCGTGCTGTCGGGCCTGTTCGAGCTGGTGCGCTGGCTCGGCCTCTACAACCGGATCGGGTCGCTGGTGCTGTCCTACCTGATCTTCACGCTGCCCTTCACCGTCTGGGTGCTGACCACCTTCATGCGCGAGCTGCCCAAGGAACTGGAGGAGGCGGCCATGGTGGACGGCGCCGGCCCCTTCGTGATCGTGACGCGGGTGTTCCTGCCGCTGATGGGGCCGGCGCTGGCGGCGACCGGGCTTTTGGCCTTCATCGCCGCCTGGAACGAGTTCCTGTTCGCCCTCACCTTCACCCTGACCGACGAGGCGCGCACGGTGCCGGTGGCCATCGCGCTGATGTCCGGGGCCAGCCAGTACGAGCTTCCCTGGGGCCGGATCATGGCGGCGTCGGTGGTGGTGACGGTGCCGTTGATCGGGCTGGTGCTGCTGTTCCAGCGGCGGATCGTCTCCGGCCTGACCGCCGGCGCGGTGAAGGGGTAGGGGCCATGGCCGGAGTCACGCTTCGCGGGGTGCGCAAGAGCTTCGGCCGGATCGAGGTCATCCACGGTGTGGACCTGGAGGTCGCGGACGGCGAGTTCGTCGCCTTCGTCGGCCCGTCCGGCTGCGGCAAGTCCACCCTTCTGCGCCTGATCGCCGGGCTTGAGGAACTGAGCGCCGGGGACCTGTTCATCGGCGGTCAGCGGGTGAACGACCGGCCCCCCGCCGCGCGCGGCATCGCCATGGTGTTCCAGTCCTACGCGCTCTACCCCCACATGACGGCCTACGACAACATGGCCTTCGGCCTCACCCTGTCGCGGACCGACAGGAGGACCATCGACGAACGGGTGCGCGCCGCCGCCCGGCTTCTGCAAATCGAGGATCTTCTCGACCGCAAGCCCCGCGACCTGTCCGGCGGACAGCGCCAGCGGGTCGCCATCGGGCGGGCCATCGTGCGCGAGCCGCAGGTCTTCCTGTTCGACGAGCCCCTGTCGAACCTCGACGCGGGCCTGCGCGTCCAGATGCGCCTGGAAATCGCCAGGCTGAAGGCCGATCTGCGGGCCACCATGATCTATGTGACCCACGATCAGGTGGAGGCGATGACCCTGGCGGACCGGATCGTCGTGCTGAACGCCGGGCGGGTGGAGCAGGTGGGCACGCCGCTGGATTTGTATCACCGCCCGCGCAACCGCTTCGTCGCCGGCTTCATCGGCTCCCCCGCGATGAATTTCCTGGAGGTGGTGTCGGAAGGGTGGGCGGACGGCGCGGCGCGGGTGTGGCTTCCCGGCGGGGTGCCGCTGAGGGTTCCCGTCGATGGTCCGGTCCCCCCGGCGGGAGCGCCCCTGACGCTCGGCGTCCGGCCGGAGCATGCGGGAGGAGCGGACGGCGGGGCCGGTCTGGCCGCGACGGTGATGGCCGTCGAGCGGCTGGGCGGTGAAACCCACTGCCATGTTGCGCTGGATGACGGTCAGCGGATTCTGGT
Organism: Pseudomonadota bacterium; assembly: GCA_023411035.1. Lineage (GTDB taxonomy): Bacteria > Pseudomonadota > Alphaproteobacteria > Azospirillales > Azospirillaceae > Azospirillum. Next base: position 28,786 of record JAEYPE010000182.1, on the reverse strand, counting down.
CCGCCGCGACGGCGACCAGCCGGTGAAGGTCGGCGAGCGGATGCGCTTGAACCTGCGGGGCGAAACCGCGCATCTGTTCGGCCCGGACGGGCAAAGGCTCTGACGGCGAGGGAGGGGCGCACCGGTTCGCTTTCGAATGAACTTGCGGGCGAAGCGGCGGTCCGCTTGAATACCGCGATGGACATCATGACCCCCCGGCAGACCGACATCCTGGCGCTCGCCCGCACGCAGGGGCGCGTGGTCGTGGAGGATCTCGCTGCCCGCTTCAACGTCACGCCGCAGACCATCCGCAAGGACCTGAACGAGCTGTGCGACCGCCGTCTGCTTCAGCGGGTGCATGGCGGCGCCGTCGCCGGGTCGGGGGTGGAGAATCTGGGCTACGAGGCGCGGCGGCTGATCGCCCAGGACGAGAAGCGCGCCATCGGGCGCCGCGCGGCGGAACTGGTGCCCGACAGTTCGTCCCTCTTCATCAACATCGGCACGACGACGGAGGAGGTGGCCCGCGCCCTCCAGGGGCGGTCGGGGCTGGTGGTCATCACCAACAACATCAACGTCGCCAACCTGCTGCGCCCCGAACCGCACATCGAGGTGATCGTGGCCGGAGGCGTGGTGCGGCGGTCGGACGGCGGCATCGTGGGGGAGGCCGCCATCGACTTCTTCAACCAGTTCATGGCCGATTTCGCGGTGATCGGCGCTTCGGCCATCGACGAGAGCGGGGCGCTGCTCGACTTCGACTACCGCGAGGTGCGGGTGTCGCAGGCGATCATGGCGAACGCCCGTCACGTCATCCTGGTCGCCGACCGCAGCAAGCTGGAGCGCACCGCCCCGGTCCGCATCGGCCACATCTCGCAGGTCCACACCTTCGTGACCGACGTCCTTCCCTCCGACCGTCTCGCCCGCATCTGCCGGGAGTCGGGCGTGCGGGTGGAGGAGCTGTTCCCCGACCGCTCGGCGGAGCCGGACCCCCAGGACTGAGCTACGCCAGCCAGACCCAGACGGCCACGACGGCGAGCAGCGATGCCGTGGAGGCGAAGCCGATGGGAAGCGTCAGGCGGTAGATCGCGGCCTCCGACCGGCTCAGCCCCATGATGCCGGAGGCCAGAGCGATCCGGCCCGGAGTCAGCAGAGTGCCGATGCTGCCCGTCACCACCTGCACCGCGGCGGCGGCGATCATCGGCAGGCTGCTGCCGGAAGCGAGGCTGACCTGGATGTTCATCATCAGGGCGTTGGACGCCGTGTTGGAGCCGGTCAGCATTCCCGTAAGCGTCCCCAGCACCGGCATGGCCAGCACGGCGGCGGAACCCGCCACATCCTGCCACGCCTGCCCGAAGGCGGCGGCACCGCCCGAGGCGGCCATGAAGGCGGCCAGTTCCACGAACACCAGTGTGACCGTCATCGGCACCAGCGCGGCCCGCAGCGACCGTCCCGCCACGTCCGCCGCCCGCCCGCGCGGCAGCCTTGCCAGCAGGAGCAGGGCAATGGCCACCAGCCATGTGGAGGGGTGGCGCAGCAGGGGCATCGGCGCCAGCCCGCCGAAGGGGTCGAGCACCAGCCAATCCGCCGTCCAGCCCGACAGGGGCGGCAGCAGCCGCGTCGCCATCAGCCCGCCGACCAGCACCAAATAGGGCCACAGCAGGGCCAGCAGCCGGGACAGGCCGTCGGCATCGCGCGGCAACCGCCGCGCCTCGACCGCCACCAGCAACACCCCCGTGGCCAGCCCGCCGCCGAGTTCCGGAGCGACGAAACGGTTGGTCAGCCAGAGCAGACCGGCCAGCGCCAGCATCAGGGCAAGGTCCACCGCCCGGTCCTTCAGGCTGGAGGTCAGCCCGGCCCGGTGCATCAGGCCCCAGAACACCGGCAGCAGGCAGGGCAGCACAACCGCCATCAGCGCCGCGCTGGCGGTCCCGAGTTCGGTGAAGGACACGCCGACCAGCTCCGCCCCGACCCGCGTCCCCACACCCAGCGCCCCCCAGGGGGCGAGCACCTGACTGAACAGGCCGAGTGCTGCGGCCTGCACCGGCGGCAGGTTCAAGGGGCGCAGCATGGCGACCGCCACGACCAGCCCGACGCCGAACCCCGTCACCGACTCCGCGAAGGGACCGGCCAGAAGGCAGGCGACGAAGACGGTGCGGCGGCGGTCCGCCGGGTTCTTGACTTCGGCTTGGGCGGTTTCGGCCTTTATGGCGCGCGCCTCGAAGGCGCGGTGGAACAGCAGGCCCGCCGCGATGATCGACATCGCGTGCCACGCCAGCCACGCCCCTTCCCCGGCCTTCAGCGCGACGGCGGGCAGCAGGGCGGACCAATCCGGCGCCGTGCCGGGCTGCGCCGCCGTCAGCGCCGCCAGCATCACGCCGGCGGCCAGCGCCATGCCGGTGGTCCCGGCGGTCAGCATGCTGACGCGCCGCGATACCAGCAGGGCGACGGTGGCGGCGAGCGGCAGCAGATGGAGGGTCAGGGGCATGATCGAGGCGGGACACCGTAAAGGGGGGAAACGGCGATATACTAATATTGCGGCGCTTGAGCCAGCCCCTTCGGTCGTCGCGTGGCGGCCATGCCCTTTCCGGTGCGTCAGGCGCCCGCTGCCCTGCGCAGCAAGGCGATTTCCAGCAGCAGGTCGTCGATGGCGGCCAGCGCGAAGGTCAGCGCCGCCTGATCGGTCAGGCGGCCCTCCTTGATCTTCTCATGCACCATGCCGATCCCCACCTGCGGGCGGGCGATGACCCGGCCCATCATGCCGGCCAGGGTCTCGCGCATCTCGTGCTGGGCGCGCACGCCGCCGGTGAAGGCGGGGGAGGCGGTCATGATGAGGATCGGCTTGCCCCGCACCGGCGATTTCATGGCCGGGCGCGAGGCCCAGTCCAGCGCGTTCTTCAGCACGCCCGACATGCCGTAATTGTATTCCGGGGAGATGACGGCCAGCCCGTCGGCCCCGGCGATGGCCTCGCGCAGCGCGGTGGCCGGGGCCGGGGTGTTCTCCGCGTCCAGGTCGGGATCGTAGGGCGGGATGTCGTTCAGCGGGAACAGCGTCATCTCCGCCTTGCCGCCCAGCGAATCCGCGAGCGTGCGGAGCACGGCGGTGCAGTGGGATTGGCGCCGGATGCTGCCGGAAAGGCCGAGAAGGCGGACGGGCTTGGCGGCGTCGGTCATCGTGGGTGTCCTGCTGCGGTGTGAAGAGATGCCCGTTCCAACGGCCCGGGCGGGCGATGGTGCCGCCTGACTCAACCCCCGTCAGACGCTTCCCCGCGGCCCGAGAAGGATGATGGCCGCCCCCAGCCCGCAGACCGCGGCGCCGATCAGATCCCAGCGGTCGGGTGCGCGGCTTTCCACGATCCACATCCACAGCAGCGACGCGCCGATGTAGACCCCGCCATAGGCCGCGTAGGCGCGTCCGGCGAACTCCGCCTCCGCACGGGTCAGCAGCCAGGCGAAGGCTGTCAAGCAGAGCAGACCTAGTAGAATCCACAATGGCGACTTTCCCAGCCGCAGCCACGCCCAAAAGGCAAAGCAGCCGGCGATTTCTCCAATGGCGGCAGCAGCATAGAGGGCGAGCGTGCTCATGACGGGGCTGGAACCATGGTCGGGTGGGGTGCGACATTATGGCGATGATTTTCTGCCATCAATACAGTAGAAATAGCACTTAAGTAGAGCTTTATGCGTATTCTCCGCGACGGGGTGCTAGCTGATGCGCGACAATGGGCCGGTTACGAGCCGCGAAATCGAAATGGCTGACGACGTGTTGCTGGTGTCGCGTACCGACACGCGCGGCAAGATTACGTTCGTCAATAAAGCATTTGTTAATATTAGTGGTTTCTCGGAAACAGAATTGCTTGGCGCGCCTCATAATATTGTGCGGCACCCGGACATGCCCCCGGTGGCCTTCGCCAACCTGTGGGAAACCATCAAGGAAGGACGGGCCTGGGAAGGGCTGGTAAAAAACCGCTCCAAGAACGGCGACCATTACTGGGTCAAGGCGAACGTCACCCCGATCACTGAAAAGGGCGTGGTGACGGAGTACATTTCCATTCGCTCCAAGCCCAGCCGCGAAGCGGTGGCGGAGGCTGAGCGCATCTATGCCGAGATCCGCGCCGGGCGCGGCAAGGAGTACGGACTTCTGGACGGCCAGATCGTCCATCGCGGTTTCGGCGTCTGGCTCGGCAATCTGGCCTCCAGCATCGCCGGGCGCATCGTCGCGACCATCGGCCTTCTGCTGCTGACCCTCATCGTTCTCGGCTGGCTGAGCGTTACGGGCAGCGATACCATCGAGATCTTCGCCGGGCTGATGCTGTTCGGCCTGCTGGTGGCGGGTATCGGCACGCTCAGCGTGCTGGGCACGGTGCGGCGTCCCCTCGGGCTCGTGGAAGCGCATCTCGACGCCATCGCCCGCGGCGACCTGTTGGTGAACATCCCCAGTTCCGGGGTGGCGGAGTTCGCCCGCATCCGGTCGCAGATCCGCGCCGTGAAGGCGAAGCTGAACTACTCCAGCCAGGAACGTGCGGAGCGCCGGCGCCAGGCGGAGGAGGAGCGCATCCACGCCCTCCAGGCGATGGCCGAGACGGTGGAGCGCGAAGCCAGCCACGCGGTGGAGCAGGTGGCCCAGCGCACCAGCGGCATGGCCCAGGACGCCGACGCGATGGCCAGTTCCGCCGAGCGCGTCAGCGTCAACGCGCAGAACGTGGCGGCGGCGGCGGAGCAGGCGCTCGCCAACGCCCAGACCGTCGCGGCGGCGACCGAGGAACTGGCGGCCTCCATCCGCGAGATCTCCAGCCAGATCGCCCATTCCAGCGCGGTCACCCGCCGCGCCGTGGAGAACGGCCAGCGCACCCAGGGCACCATCCAGTCGCTGTCCGAAGCCGTCGGCCGCATCGACGAGGTGGTGAAGCTCATCACCGACATCGCCAGCCAGACCAACCTGCTGGCCCTGAACGCGACCATCGAGGCCGCCCGTGCGGGCGAAGCCGGCAAGGGCTTCGCGGTGGTGGCGCAGGAGGTGAAGAACCTCGCCAACCAGACCGCCCGCTCCACCGAGGAGATCACCCGCCAGATCGCGGAAATCCAGGGTGTGACCGGCACCGCGGTGACCGCGGTGGCGGAAATCGGCGACACCATCGGCGAGATCGACCAGATCTCCAGCGCCATCGCCGCCGCGATGGAGGAGCAGGCCGCCGCCACCCAGGAAATCAGCCGCAGCGTGGTGGAAACCTCCAACGCCGCGCAGGAGGTATCGGTGCGCATCGCTGCCGTCTCCAGCGACGCCGACCAGACCGGCGCCCAGGCGACCGGCGTGCGGGCCGGTTCGGACGAGGTGGCGACCAGCATCGACGAGTTGCGCCGTGTGCTGGTGCGCGTCGTCCGCACCTCCACCACCGACGCCGACCGCCGCCGCAGCCCGCGCTACCGCGTGAACGAGGCGTGCAGCGTCACGGTGTACGGAAATATGCAGTCCTGTACGCTAATCGACCTGTCGAGCGGCGGCGCCATGCTGAGCGGGATCAGCGGCCTGGGGGGCGGCGACAGCGGCACCCTGCGCCTGGACCGCTTCGGCCTGTCCATCGCCTTCGAGGTGCGGGCGATCGACAAATCGTCCATCCATGTCCGTTTTGACGACAGCGACGCCGCCCAGCCGCGCTTCCGGGATGTGTTCGGCCAGTTGACGCGGGGCCTCCAACCGGTGGCGGCCACCGCGGCCTGAGGCCGGCGGCCCCATCCCAAGACAAGCGACGGTCCGGCGTTCCGCACGCCGGGCCGTCGCCGTTTCAGGGTCTTTCTCGGGGGACTTTTCGCGTCAGCCTTCCGTCTTGTCCCCTTCCGTCTTGTCCACGGTGTAGCGGAAGTCGCAGTGCGTGGCGCCCTGCATGATGGTCTGCGTGCGCTCCATCCTGATGGATGGGTCGTAGCCCGTGCAGAAGGCGGCGTCGCGGTTGCAGGACAGCAGATGCCCGATGGGACCCAGCCCCATCTCCCGGTACATCTCCGCGTAGCGGCAGCGGGTGACGTTGTAGTCGAAGCGGGACTCGTCCTGGTGCAGCACCTCCAACCGCAGGGCGTCGTCCTTGGTCCACAGGGGTTGGAGGTCGGCGAAGCTCTTCAGGCTGGTGCCGTTCGGCTCGGTCGCGGCGAAGGCGGCGGCGGACTGGACCGCGGCGCGGGTGATGGCGGCGCCCAGAATCTCCTGGGCCACCGTCTCGCCCAGCCGGGCGGCCATCTCCTCATAGACCGGCTTCAGGATCTCCGCCTCGATCCGGCGGCGCTCCAGCATGCCCATCGCGGGCTTGGCCGGAGGCGTTTGGGTCTGTTCGGTCATCGGCTTCTCCATGTCGAAAGCCATCAGTGCGTGTGCCCGCCGAGATAGGCTTCGGCGATGCGGGGGTCGTCGCGAAGCTGGGCGGCGGGTCCGGCCAGCACGATGCGCCCGTCCTCCATCACCGCCGCATGGTCGGCGACCCGGAGGGCGGCGCGGGCGTTCTGCTCCACCAGCAGGATCGACACGCCTTCCGCCCGGATCCGCTGCACCAGATCGAAGATCTGCGCGACCACCATCGGGGCAAGCCCCAGCGACGGCTCGTCCAGCAGAAGCAGGGCGGGGCGGCGCATCAGGGCGCGGGCGATGCACAGCATCTGCTGCTCGCCGCCCGACAGCGATCCGGCGTTCTGGCGCAGCCGCTCCCCCAGCACCGGGAACATGCCGAGCATCCGGTCCAGTTCCCCCAGACCGATGTCGCCGCCGCCGAGCACCAGATTCTCCCGCACGCTCATGTTGGAGAAGATCTGGCGCCCTTCCGGCGCCTGGGACAGGCCGAGCTTCACGATGCGGTGGGCGGGCAGGTTGGCGATGGGCTGGCCGCGGAAGGCAATGCCGCCCCGGCTCGCCCGGTAGACGCCGGAAATCGCCCGCATCAGCGTGGTCTTGCCCACGCCGTTGGAGCCCAGCACCGCGACGATGGCGCCCTCCGCCACGGTCAGGTCGATGCCGTGCAGGATTTCCTGCGGCCCCATGGTGACGTGCAGGTTCTCGATCGTGAGAATAGGAGCGCTCATGCGTCCACCCCCAGATAGGCTTCCAGGACCGCCGGGTCGCGGCGGATGGCGTCGGGCGGACCGTCGGCGATCTTGCGGCCGGAGGCCAGCACCAGGATTCGCTGGCAGATGCTCATGACCAGGGTCATGTCGTGCTCCACCAGCATGATGGTCAGGCCGGTGCCGTGCAGCCGCTTGATGAAGTCGGCCAGCGCGCGGGTTTCCGTGTCGTTCAGGCCGGCGGCGGGCTCGTCCAGGATCAGGAAGCGCGGCTGCATCGCCAGCGCGCGGGCGATCTCCAGATACTTGCGCTGGCCGTAGGGGAGGTTGGCCGCCAGTTCGCCCGCCACATGGCTCAGGCCGACGGCTTCCAGCGCCTCCCAGGTGCGGCGGCTGATCTCGGCGGAGCGGGCGCCGCCCCCCACGAAGGAGCCGAACAGGGCGCCCAGCGCCCCCTCCGGCAGCGCGCCCACGGCGCCGACCGACACGTTGTCGAAGACCGACATGTTCGGGAAGACGCGCAGATTCTGGAAGGTACGGCTGATGCCCAGCCGGGCCACCTGATTCGTCTTGAGGCCGCTGATGGTCCGTCCGTCGAAGGTGACGGTGCCGGAGGACAGCGGCGTGAAGCCGGAGATCAGATTGAACAGGGTGGTCTTGCCCGCACCGTTCGGGCCGATCAGCCCGACCAGTTCCCCCTCGTCCACATGGCCGGTCACGTCGTTGACCGCCAGCACGCCGCCGAAGCGGCGGCTGACGTTGCGGATGTCGAGAAGATGGGTCATCGCCAGCCGATCCCTTCGCCCTTGACAGTATAGCGCCACGCCTCCCCCAACTGGCGCCGCGCGAGCTGGAGCGCGGAGACCTCACCCAGCAGGCCCTTCGGCAGCAGAAGGATGGACAGGAACATCACCAGACCGACCATGATGTTGCGGAAGTCCCCGAAGGCGCGCAGCCCTTCCGGCAACAGGATCAGCAGAAGCGCGCCGATCACCGCGCCGGGCAGGCTGCCCAAGCCCCCGACCACCACCATCGCCAGGATCAGGATGGATTCGGAGAACTTGAAGTCGCCCGGCGAGATGTATCCGGTCATGTGCGCCCACAGGCTGCCCGCCACCCCGGCGAAGAAGGCCGACAGGGTGAAGGCTTCCATCTTCAGCCGCGCGGTGCGGACGCCCATGGCGTCGGCGCACTGGTCGTCCTCGCGGATCGAGCGCAGCGCGTTGCCGTAGTAGGAGTGGCTGAGCCGCCCGATCGCCAGCACGCACAGCGTCACCACCGCCGCCACGGTGTAATAGGTGGCGAGCCGGCCCGACAGGCTGAAGCCGAACAGCTCCAGCCCCTTGGTGACGATGATGCCGTTGGGACCCTTTGTGAACTCCACCCAGTTCAGCATGACCAGATAGATCATCTGCCCGATGGCCAGCGTCGCCACGGCGAAATAGATGCTGACCAGCCGCATGGTCGGCAGCGCCACCAGGAAGGCGATCAGCGCCGCCACCAGCCCCGACAGCGGCAGCGTCACCGTGAAGCCCAGCCCGAACTTGGTCGAGAGGAGGGCGGCGGTGTAGGCGCCGACCCCATAGAAGGCCGCGTGCCCCAGATGCAGCAGCCCGGCCACCCCCGTGACCAGATGCATGGAGGCGGACAGCAGCACGAAGATCAGCGCCAGATTGGCGATCTGGTAGAAATAGCCGCGGTCGAAGCCGGCCAGCAGGGCGGGCAGCCCCACGAAGACCAGCAGGGCGAGCAGGAGCGGAATCAGCACGCCTTGCCCGCGCCGCGGCGCCGACAGGTCAGACACGTTCACGGCGCGCTCCGAACAGTCCGTTGGGGAAGAAGATCAGCGTCAGGATCAGGAAGCCGTAAGCCACCATGTCCGACCAGCCCGACGACACGAAGGTCGTCGCCATGCTCTCCGAAATGCCCAGGATCAGGGCGCAGATCACAGCACCCGGGATGGAGGACAGCCCGCCCATCACCATCGCGACGAAAGCCTTGATGCCGGGGACGAAACCCATGGCGGGGAAGATCGCCCCGTAATAGAGCCCCGTCAGGATGCCCGCCGCCGCGCCCATCATGGAGCCGACGACGAAGGTCATGATGATCGTGCGGTCGGTGTCGATGCCGACATACTTGGCACCCAGCGGGTTGTTCGACACCGCCCGGATCGACAGGCCGATGCGGGTGCGGGTCAGCAGATACTGGAGACCGATCAGCATCACGGCGGCCACGCCGAAAATGATGAAGTCGCCGGTCACCAGGATCACCGGCCCGATCCGTACCGGCGTGTTGATCAGATACTCGAATGGAACGGACCGCATCTGCGACCCGAACACGATCTCCAGCGCCTCGCGCACCACGATGGAGACGGCGAGCGAGGAGAGCAGGGTGGATTCGCGCATCGCCCGCGACTTCAGCGACGCTTCGTCGGTGAAGCGGCGGAAGGGCTTGAAGGCCAGCCGCTCCAGCGAGAATCCGGCCAGCGCGCCGATCGCCAGGGCGGCGAAGATCACCGCGAAGATCGGCGGAGCCGTCGCGGAAATCAGCACCAGCCCGGCGAAGGCGCCCAGCGTGTAGACCTCGCCATGGGCGAAGTTGACGACGTTCAGCACGCCGAAGATCAGCGTGAAGCCGATCGCCATCAGCGCGTAGGTCATCCCCAGCGACAGCCCGATGGCGAGCTGCTGGAGGTAGTAGGGGTCGATCATGCGGGCCGTTCGCTGGAGATCGTTATGCTATCGGGTCTGTCGCTGCGTGCCGGTCAGTCGGCGACCGGCACGAAGGCGCCGCCCTTGACCTCGACCTTCACCAGCTCCTTCTCGGCCTCGCGGTCGGCGCTGAAGCTGGTCTTGCCGGTCACGCCGGGGAAGTCCTTCGTCTGGGCCAGGGCTTCGCGCACCTTCTCGCGGGTCGGGTTCGGGTAGGCCTTCTCCACCGCGGCCAGCATGATGCGCACGGCGTCATAGGCCTGGGCCGGGAACTGGCCCGGAACGGCGCCGTTGGAGGCGGCCTTCCACTCCGTCACGAAATGCTGGATGTGCGGGGCCGGGTCGGTCGGCAGGAAGTTGGAGGTCAGGTGCACGCCTTCCGCGGCGTCGCCGGCCAGTTCGATCAGCTTCGGGGCGTAGGCGGCGGAGGTGGAATAGACCGGGGTCTTGATTCCGAGCTGCTGGATCTGCCGCAGGAACTGCGCGCCGTCCTCGTAGAAGAAGCCGGTGTAAATGGCGTCCGGCTTCGCGCGTTCCAGCTTGCTGATCAGCGAGCGGTAGTCCTTCAGGCCGCGGTTGAAGAACTCGGAGAAGACCACCGTGCCGCCGTTGGCCTTCACGCCGTCGGTGAAGCCGGAGACGACGGACTGGCCCCAGTCGGTCTGCTCGGCGATGACGGCGATGTTCTTGTAGCCCTTCGACAGCATCCACTTGGCGTTGTAGGGGCCTTCCTGCGCCTGGGTGGCGATGTTGCGGAACTGGTACTTGGAAATCTTGGTGTAGTCGGGGTGCGAGGCGGTCTGCGAGAGCTGCGGCAGCCCGGCCTCCTTGTAGACCTGTGCCGCGGCCATCGACACGCCGGAGGTGAAGTCGCCCAGCACGCCGACGATCTCCTTGTCGTCCACGAACTTGCGGGCGATGTTGGTGCCTTCCTTGGCGTCGGAGCGGCTGTCCTCGAAGACGATCTCGACCTTGAAGGGCTTGCCGGCGCCGTTGAACTCCTTCAGCGCGATCTCGGCGGCCTTGCGGAAGTCCTGGCCGTACTGGGCGGTCTCGCCGGTCAGCGGAAGCTGGTAGCCGAGCTTCACGGTGTCGGCGGCCAGCGCGGTGCCGGTCAGCGCGCCGCTCACGACGGCGGCGAGGGAGACGGTCTTCAGAAGGGACGAGCGGGCAGTCATGGCAGGGGAACCTTTCTTGTAAGGGCCGTCTTCGGAGTCGGGTCGGGCGGTATCAATCGTCGGATTTGGGGCCGTCGGATTTGAGGCCGTCGGATTTGAGGCCGTCGGATTTGGGGCCGGGCAGCACCTTCAGGCGGCAACAGCCCTCGTCGCCGGGCTTCCAGGTTTCGCCGCGGAAGACGAAGCCCGCCGCCTCGAACAGACCGCCGTCGATGGCGCCGGCCATGTTGCACAGCAGTTCCAGATCCTCGTCGGACCGGCCCTGGGCCTGCCACGCTTCCTTCAGGGGGCAGCGGTGGAAATGGATTTCCAGCGCCTCGCCGTCGCAGCGCTTGATCTCCGGCGCGAACATGGAGTCGCGGTTGGGGATGCCGTCGAGGAAGGCGTGGCACAGGCCGGCGAGGTCGCCGGGGCCGTGCGCAGCGTACTTCACCCCCATGGCCTCGCCCAGGCGGCGGGTCGCCTCGCGCCCGATGTCCAGAGCCGTTTCGGTGCCGAGGCGCTCGCGCAGCACGTCGAACATGTGGGCGTAGGACGCCGCCCGCATCGCGTAGGCGTTGCGGAGCTGGGTCGCGTGGTCGGGGGCGGCGGGGGTCTTGGTGTCGTCAGCCATCAGATTTCCCGAATGTCATTCCAGCGGTATTGAAGGAGTTTGAACGGCCCGATGCGTTGCAGCAGGTCGTTGAAGGGCAGGGGGCGCGGCTCGGTCAGCGGCAGGGCAAGCTCCGCCGGGTCGCGGCCCAGCGCGGCGCAGGCCAGTTCCCGCCCCAGCGAGACGGACAGGGCGACTCCGCGCCCGTTGCAGCCCGCCCAGGTGAAGGCGTTGGGGCCGAGCTGGTGGACCCGCGGGGTGTAGTCGGTCGTCATGGCGATCCGCCCGTTCCACACATGGTCGAACCGCAGACCGCGCAGCGTCGGGAACATGGAAGCCAGCCGCAGCCCGACGATGCGGCGCAGCCGGTCCGCCCCGTCGATGGGAATCACCAGCCCGCCGCCGCTGACCAGCCGGTTGTCGGCGGTGTAGCGCATGAAGCGCAGGTCGCCGTGGGTGTCCGACATGGCCTGACGGCCCGGCAGGATGCTGCGCCGCTGCGCCTCGTCCAGCGGCTGGGTCGCCATCTGCCAGGACAGGACGGGCACGACCTCCGTCCGGATCTCCGGAAAGACCGCGGCGGCGTAGCCGTTGGTTCCCAGCACCAGGGCGTGGGCGGTCACCGTGCCGTCCGGCGTGCGGGCCACCCAGCGGTCGCCGCGCCGCTCCACCGACAGGGCGGGGGAGTTGACGTGGACCGCCGCTCCGGCCTCCACCGCCTTGCCGGCCAGCCCGCGCGCCAGCGCCAGCGGATTGAGGTGGCCGCCGCTGCGGTTCATCCAGCCGCCGTAATAGGCGTCGGTGCCCAGCAGGGCCGATATGGCGGCGCGGTCGAGAAGCTCCACCGGCGCGCCGCGGCGGCCCCACTGCTCCGCCCGCCGCTCGGCGATGGCGATTCGGCCCGGCGAGTGGGCGGGCTGCACCCAGCCGGTCTGCTCCGCCGCGCAGTCGATGCCCAGCCGGCGGATCAGGGAGAACAGGGTATCGGCGCTGTCGCGGATCAGGGCGACGAAGCGTTCGCCCCGCTCCGGGCCGAAATGGGCGATCAGATCCTCGGGGTCCGGGCGCGTCAGGGTCGGGATGACCTGCCCGTTGTTGCGCCCCGACGCGCCACGCCCGATCTCCGACGCTTCCAGCACGACGGCGCGCTTGCCCGATTCGGCGGCGTGCAGGGCCGCCGACAGGCCGGTGAAACCGCCGCCGATCACCAGAAGGTCGGCCTCCACCGAATCCTTGAGCACCGGCAGGTCCGGCGGCGGCGGGGCCGTCGCCTCCCACAGGGAGTCGGGCCGCTGCCAGATGCCGCCGGTTCCGGGAACACCGGTCCTGTTCTCTATCGCCTTCACCGTGCCTTGTCCCACGTCTGTCGGGTGAAATCGAGGCGATCATGGGACAATTTGCATACTCGGGCAATTCCCATAGAGAGGTCGCGGTAATTTTCCTGATTCACATATGCGGGGCGGGCGTCAAAATGGTTTGTACAAGCCACCCATCATGCCGCTTTCGGAAGCACCGTTTCGGCCAGCCGCACCCAGTAGCTGAGGCCGATGGGCAGGACTGCGTCGTTGAAGTCGTAATGCGGGCTGTGCAGGTTCCGCCCGCCATCGGACGGACCGGCGCCGACCCAGACGTAGCAGCCGGGCCGTTGCTGGAGCATGAAGGCGAAATCTTCTGCCCCCATGCTGGGCATCGGGTCCAGATCCAGCCCCGATTCCCCGACGACTCCGGCGGCGGCGCGGCGGGCGAGTTCGGTCGCCGCGGCCTCGTTCACGGTGGAGGGGTAGCGGCGTTCGTAGCGCAGGTCCGCCTCCACCCCATAGCCGGCGGCGATGGCCTTCGCCAGTTCGCCCATGCGCCGCTCGACCATGTCCTGCACCTCCTTGCGGAAGGTACGGGTGGTGCCGCGCAGCACGGCGGTGGCCGGAAGCACGTTCCACGTATCGCCCGCGTGGAACTGCGTGACGCTGACCACGGCGGAATCGACCGGATGGACGCTGCGGCTGGGGATGGTCTGCCAGGCGTTCACGATCTGGGTGCCGGCCAGAATCGTGTCGGTGCCCAGATGCGGCATGGCGGCGTGGGTGCCCTTGCCGGTCAGGGTCAGTTCGAAGATGTCGTAGGCCGCCATGATCGGGCCGGGGCGCAGCGCGATCTTCCCGACCTCCAGCCCCGGCCAGTTGTGCATGCCGTAGACCTGATCGACGGGGAACTTCTCGAACAGCCCGTCCTCGACCATCACGCGCCCGCCGCCCTCGTTCTCCTCCGCGGGCTGGAAGACGAAGGCGATGGTGCCCTGGAAGTTCGGCTTTTCGGACAGGTGGCGCGCCGCGCCCAGCAGCATCGCCGTGTGCCCGTCGTGCCCGCAGGCGTGCATCCGCCCCGGATTGCGGGAGGCGTGGGGCAGGTTGGTCTGCTCGTGGATGTGCAGGGCGTCCATGTCGGCGCGGAAGGCGACCGAGGGACCCTCGCCGTTGCGCAGCAGGCCGACGACGCCGGTCTTGGCGAGGCCGCGGTGAACCTCCAGCCCGAAGGAGGCCAGCTTCTCCGCCACGAAATCGCTGGTCCGCTGCTCCTCGAAGGCCGTTTCCGGGTGGGCGTGCAGGTCGCGCCGCCACGCGGTCATGTCGGCCGTCAGCGCCTCCGTCCCATCGATCGTCCTCACCATGTCCCTGATTCCCCGTGTTTCGAGATTGTGTGCAAACGATCTTGCCCAAAAGCACCCGCCGCGCAAAGGGCACGGTGATGCGGTTCCAGCGCCTTTCATTTGCATGGCACCCATGCATGAGGCTCTTGCAAGGCCGGGCCGTTCGGTGCAGGATGTGAATGAACGCTCACTCACGCTATCGGTCACGAACGGGAACGCCATGTCCAACGATGTCCGCGACAGGGTCCGGGACGCCGCCGTCGCGCTGTTCGCCCGGAAGGGTGTGAAGGCCACCACCATCAAGGACATCGCCCGCGCCGCCGGGGTGTCCGAAGGGGCGCTGTACCGGCATTGGGCCGGCAAGGAGGACCTCGCCGCCGCCCTGTTCGCCACCGAATACATGGCCCTGTCGCACAGCTTGCGCGAGGCGGCGGGAACCGGCCCGGCGCCGGAGCGGCTGCGCCGCGTCATCGCCTGGGCCTTCGGGCTGGTGGAGGCGGCGCCGGACCGCGCGCGCTTTCTCCTGCTGTCGCAGCACGACGGGCTTCCCCTGGTGCCCGATGGGCTGGAGACGCCGGTGGACGTGGTGTGCGCCATCGTCGGCGACGGCATCGCGGAGGGAAGCATCGTCGATGCCGACCGCGAGGCGCTGGCCCACACCGTCATCGGCGCCATCGTCATGAACGTCCAGTCGCACGTTTACGGTCGGCAGAAGGCCCCGCTCGGCACGCTGGCCGAAACGGTGGCCGACGCGCTGCTGCGCGGCCTGTCCACCGGAAAGGGAGCCTGAGCCATGAGCGAACTCGGCCTTCTCGCCACGCGGCGCTTCCTGCCGCTGTTCGTGACGCAGTTCCTGGGCGCCTTCGGCGACAATGTGCTGCGCGGCGCCATCGCGGTGCTGGCCGTCTACGGCATGGCGGGGACAGCGGGCGACGGCGCGCTGATTTCGACACTCGCCGCGGCGGCCTTCACCGTGCCCTTCCTGCTGTTCTCCGCCACCGCCGGGCAGTTGGCCGACCGGTTCGACCGCACGCTGATCGCCCGCGCGGTGAAGGTGGCGGAAATCGGACTCATGGCCATCGCCGCCTGGGGCATCCTGCGCGCCGACCTGGGCGTGCTGATCGTGGCGCTGGTCGGCATGGGCGCCCATTCCACGGTCTTCGGGCCGGTCAAGTACGGCCTGCTCCCCGACCTGCTGAAGCCGGAGGAGCTGACCGCCGGCAACGGTCTGGTGGAGGCCGGGACCTTCGTCGCCATCCTTCTGGGCACCATCGCCGGCGGCTCGCTCGCGCTGGCCCATCCGCTGGCGCTTCCGGGGCTGCTGGGGGCGACGGCGCTGGGCGGACTGGCGGCGTCGCTGCTGATCCCGCGGGCGGGCAACGCCGACCCGGCGGTGCGCGTCGGGCTGAATCCCGTGTCGGTGACCCTGCGGGTGCTGCGCGCCACCGCGCAGGACCGCGCGTCGATGCTGGCGATCTACGGCATTTCGGTCTTCTGGGGAGTCGGCGCCGTCGTCATGGCGCAGTTTCCGGCCATCGCGCGGGAAACGCTGGGGGCCGACAGCGAGGGGGCCACGCTGCTGCTGGCGGTCTTCGCCGTGGGCGTGGCGGTCGGTTCGGTCCTCGCCGGGCTGGGGCACCGGGTGCCGTCGCGGTCCGACGCGCGGCGCGCCGCCCTGGCGGGCCTCGTGGCGGCGCTGGCCGGGGGTGCGCTGCCCTTCCTGACGCCCGACGCACCGGCGGCGGAGCCGCTGTCGGCGCTGGCGCTGCTGGCCCAGCCCTGGGCGATGCCGCTGCTGGCCGACCTGTTCCTGATCGCCGCGGCGGGCGGCGCCTTCGCCGTGCCGCTCTATGCGCTGATCCAGCACCGGGCCGCACCCTCGGCCCGCGCGCGGGTGATCGCGGCGGCCAACGTGGTCAACGCGCTGTTCATGGTGGTGGGCTCGGGCATCGCCGCGGCCATGCTGATGCTTGGAGTGACGCCGCTGACCGTCGCCGCCTGGGGCGGGGCGAGCATGCTGGCCGCGGTGGTCCTGGCGCTCGCCATCGACGCGGTGGGCATCGGGCGGGCGCTGGCCCGCGCCGTCTTCCGGCTGGCCTTCCGGGTCGAACTGCGCGGGGCGGAGCATCTGGAGCGGCTGGAGGGCGCGGCGGTGGTCACCCCGAACCACCAGTCCTTCCTGGACGGCGCGCTGCTCGCCGCCTTCCTGCCGGGGATGCGCTTCGCCGTGGACAGCTTCATCGCGCAGAAGGCGTGGGCCAAGCCCTTCCTGGCGCTGGCCGAGCATGTGACCATCGATCCGACCAAGCCGATGGGCACGCGCCTGCTCGCCCGCACCCTGGAGGACGGCCACAGGATCTGCATCTTCCCTGAGGGTCGGATCACCGTCACCGGATCGCTGATGAAGATCAACGGCGGCCCCGGCATGCTGGCCGACAAGGCGGGCTGCCCCATCGTGCCGGTCTGCATCGAGGGGGCGCAGCGCTCCTTCCTGTCGCGGATGCACGGGCGGCTGCGGCTGGGCCTGTTCCCGCGCATCACCATCACCGTGATGCCGCCGGTGGCCACCCCGGACGTGACGGGCCTGATGGGCAAGAAGCGGCGGGCGGCGTTGAAGTCCTGGCTGTCGCGCGTGATGACCGAAACCGTCTTCGCCGCCGGGCAGCGGCCCGACACGCTGGCGCTCGCCCTGCTGGAGGCCGGGCGGAAGACCGGCTGGGGCAAGGCGGCGGTGCAGGACGGCGATTTCACCACGCTGTCCTACCGCGCCCTGACCGCGCGTTCCCTGGTTCTGGGCCGCATCCTGGCGCGCGGCACCGAGCCGGGGGAGGCGGTGGGGGTGCTGCTGCCGACCGCCTCGCCCACCGCGGCGGTGTTCTTCGGGCTGGCGGCCTACGGACGGCCCGCGGCGATGCTGAACTTCACCGCCGGTGCGGAGGCCGTGAAGGCGGCCTGCCGCGCCGCCGGGCTGCGCCGGATCGTCACCTCCGCCCGCTTCGTGGAGATCGGGCGGCTCGGCCCGCTGGTGGAGGCGCTGGCCGCCGAATACGGCATCGTCTATCTGGAGGACGTGAAGCGCGGCCTGGGCATCGGCGACAAGCTGCGGGCGCTCGCCGCTTCGGTGGCGCCGGAGCGGTTCCTGCCCCAGCAAGGGGAGCCCGACGACGTGGCGGCGATCCTCTTCACCTCGGGGTCGGAGGGGCCGCCCAAGGGCGTGGCGCTGACCCATGACAACCTGCTCGCCAACATGGCGCAGGTGGCCTCCGTGGTGGACTTCACGCGGCAGGACGTGGTGTTCAACTGCTTGCCGGTCTTCCACTCCTTCGGGCTTCTGGGCGGGTTGCTGTTGCCGATCCTGAACGGGGTGAAGACGGTGCTGTACCCCAACCCGCGCCATGTCCGGCTGATTCCGGAACTGGTCTACCAGACCAACGCCACGGTGCTGTTCGGCACGGATTTTTTCCTGAACGCCTGGGCGCGGGCGGCGGACCCCTATGACTTCCGGTCGCTGCGGCTGGTCTTCGCCGGGGCGGAACGGTTGCAGGAGGAGACGCGGCGCACCTACACGGAACGGCTGCGGGTGCATTTGCTGGAGGGCTACGGCACCACCGAAACCTCCCCGGTCATCGCCGTGAACACGCCGGCCCGCTTCCGCCCCGGCACGGTCGGTCAGGCCCTGCCCGGAATCGAGACGGAGCTGGTCCCGGTCCCCGGCGTCCCGGTGGGCGGGCGGCTGCGGGTGCGTGGGCCGAACGTCATGAAGGGCTACATGCGCGCCGACAGGCCCGGCATGGTGGAGGCGCCGGAGGACGGCTGGCACGACACCGGCGACATCGTGGACATCGACGCCGACGGCTTCATCCGCATCGTCGGGCGCGTCAAGCGCTTCGCCAAGGTGGCGGGCGAGATGGTTCCGCTGGGGCTGGTTGAGGAACTGGCCCTGCACGCCGAGCCGGACGCCGCCCACGCCGCCGTCGCCCTGCCGGATGCCCGGCGCGGCGAGCGGATCGTGCTGGTCACCACCGGCAACGCCCCGACGCGCGACGCGCTGGCGGCGGCGGCCAAGGCCAGGGGCGCGCCGGAAATCGCCATCCCCCGCGACGTGCTGCGGGTGGAGGCCATCCCCCTGCTGGGCACCGGCAAGACCGACTACCCCGCCGTGGCGCGGCTGGCCGCGGAGGCGCTGGCGAACGAAGCCGCTTGAGGGAAACAGGGGTCAGGGGCGGCAGGCGACGTGCAGCCCCTTGCCCACCGGGAAGATGGTGGAGCCGAAGCCCGGCAGGGCCTCCACCGCCGCGATGTAGCCGGCGATCTCCTCTGGATGGGACAGGGCGTTGTCGGCCAGCAGCAGGCAGTCCGGCGCCAGCTTCGGCAGCAAAAGGCGGAGCTGGTCCGGGGCGCTCCAGCGGTCGGCGTCGAAGAACACGCAGTCGAAGGGACCGTCCAGTCCCGCCGCCAGCTCCGTCGCGTCGCCGACCAGCAGGCGGACCCGGCTCGCCAGCCCGGCGCGCTCCAGGTTGGTGGCGGCCTGCGCGCTCTTGCCCGGATCGCGCTCGATGCTGGTCAGCGGCTCCGTGGCGCCGGTTGCCTGCAACGCCGCGGCGAGCCACAGGGTGCTGACGCCGTTGGAGGTGCCGATCTCCAGAATCCGGCGGCGGCGCCCGCCGCGCACCAGGATGTGCAGAAGCTCCGCCGTCTCGCGCTCCAGGTTCAGCATCTTGCGGGCGCGGTCGCCCTCGCGCGCGTCGTTGTCGCGCCCGAAACTCTCCAGATCGCGCAGCACGCGGTCGACGGCATCATCCAACAGCATGGTTTGGCAGCATGGTTTGGGTCCTGGTGGCGGGGAGGTGGCCCAACCCTGCGCCGCTTGTGCGCCGGTGGTCAACGGCACTCCCTCTCCCGCCCCCGGTTTGGGTTTATTCAGGCCGCCTGGTTGAGTTGCTCGGCCCGCTGCGGCGCGATCTTCAGCCGGCTGGCGAGATAGGCCAGGTAGGCCCGCTCCGCCTCATGGTTGCGGTCCACCGCCATCAGCGACGCCATATAGACCTGCTCCGCCATGTCCGGGTCGGTCACGGCACGCACCAGCGCGTCGAGCGATTGCGGCTGCGACAATTCCCGCTCCACGGTCTGCCGCTCCTCCGGGCCGCCGCCGGCCTCGTCGAGGGCGGACAGGACGCGCTGGCGTTCCGTCGCGGAGATTTCTCCGTCGGCGTTGGCGGCGGCGATCATCGCACGGATCAGCAGCAGGGCGTGCTGCTCCTCCATGGCGAGCGGAGGATAGGCGCCTTCGTCGCTGCCGGACGGGGCGGCGTCGGGCGGGGGAGCCGTGCGCGTCTGGAAGACCTGGGACAGCCGCTCGCCCAGCGATCCGCCGCCGGATGCCCCGGCCCCGCCGAGGAGGCCGCCCAGAATGCCGCCCGGTGATTTCTCCGAACCGGCGGGCAGGGCACCCCACGGGCTGGTTCCCGCCTGTTCAGGCCGGTCCGGTTCATTTCCGGACGGCGGCATGTTCTGCTGCCGCTCCTGAAAGGCGCGGTAGGCGAGGTAGGCCAGCGCGCCCAGCCCGGCCACGGGGCCGATGCCCATGCCGCTGCGCGCTTGCGTCGCCGGGCCGGTTCCCATCCCGGACTGGTCCATGACCGAGCCCAGATCCTGTGTATTCCTGCCGCTGCGCCCGCCCATGCCGGTCGCCAGAAGGGTGCCGAGGATGTTCTGCAGGTTTGCCATGACGCGCCTTTCTCCTTGTCGATGCAGCCTTGCGCCACATCAACAGGCGGGACGGGTTGGCGTCACGGCATAGCCAAGGGTGCCGATGATGGGCCTGCCCAGCCGATGCATCTCCTTATGCCTGAGGTGGTGTGGCCTTGGTACAGGCTGTGCGAAGCGCCGCGTTCCGTTATCGTCGCGGCCATCAGAGCGCAGCAAGCGCCGACGCCCGCCGCGCTGCGGGCGGTGTTCAGGAGGAGACGCCCATGACCATCGACCGGATCGCGGAGCCGCCGCGGCTGCTCGTGCAACCGCCCCCGCCCCTGCCGGCCCCGGCCAGCGGGTCGTTGTGGAACGACTATCTCCACCGGCTGCTGGGCGCCGCGCATGGCTGCGGGACCGGTGGCGCCACCGTGAACGACGACGATTCCGATCCGGAGCCGGCCTGTTGCTGCGCCATCGGGTGATGCCGTGACGCCGTGACGGGGAACGGCAACGGGGAACGGCGGGGTGCCGGTCAGCGGGCGCCCGCCGCCTCGATGATGACCGCCGCCACCGCCTCGGGCCGGGAGGCGTGCGGGATGTGGCTGGCGCCGACCTCCACCGTCCGCGCGCCGATGCGCTCGGCGGTCGCCCGCAGGAAGGCCGGGGGAAGCATCCGGTCCTCGCTGGCGACGATGTACCAGGACGGCTTGTGCTCCCACGCCGCGGCGGTCACCCGCGTGCGGAAGCAGCCGGCATGGACCGGCCCCTGGGTCGCGGCCAGCAGCGCGGCCTCCGCCGCCGGCAGATCCTGGGCGAAGTTCGCCGACAGGCTCTCCACCGACAAATGCAGATAGCCCGCGCGGTCCATGGACACGCTGGACAGGCCGGGCGATGGCGGGAAGGACTTCAGCGTGTCGTTGGGCGACTGTCCGATACCCGGCGCGAAGGCCGCCACATAGACCAGCGCCTTCACCTTCTCCTGGTCGCCGATCTGGGTGATGACCGCCCCGCCCCAGGAATGGCCGACCAGCACCACCGGTCCCTTCGCGCGGTCGATGGCGCGCTGGACATGGGCGGCATCCTCCTCCAGCGAGGTCAGCGGATTCTGGACGGCGATCGCTTCCAGCCCCTGGGCCTGGAGAAGAGGGATCACGCGGCTCCAGGCGGAACCGTCCGCGAAGGCGCCGTGGACGAGGATGACGGAGGTGGCGACCGGGTTCATGGACCGACTCCCGTGACAATGACCGATCCTGTCGTCTGAGCACGGCTGGTCCGGGCTGTCCAGAACGGCGCCCCCGCTTTTCCTCACTGCGAAAAATGCCGGCCTCTCTCTGGCGGCAAGGCCCGGCTTGCTGCGGAGCGGGACGATAATTTCGCAAAATGGGCATTGAAGCTAAGATTGTTCTGGGATACGGTATACCAACAGTGCGGCGGTGCAATCGTCCGCAAGTCCCGCCAATTCCGGACCGTCAACCCGAGCCGTTGAGGTGAGCCATGGTCAAGACCCTTTCCGCCGTCCTTCCGGGAAGCAGCCCGAACGCCGTCCGCGGCGGCGCCGATGCCGCTTCCACCGGCGTGGTGGTCTCCCTGCGCCCCGATCACCGGCAGCGGGCCGCGGTGCTGGCGGCGACCACCGGCGGGCGCGGTCCGCGCATGGACATGCTGACGATCACGCACAGCCGGGGACAGCCGGAGGACCGCGGGGCGGACATCATCCACATCGACGGCCCCTATGCGGACGTCCTGGCCTACATCGCCGATTCGCCGGACTGCGTGGTCTGCTTCGACACGCTGCACGGCGGCATGGCCCGCGCGCAACTGTCCGTGCCCTGATCCGGCGCAGGACCTTGCTGGAGAGCGAACCGATGAGCGAATGCGTGACGACGCCCTTTTCCGGGCTGGAACTGGCCTCCGCGATCATCGCGACGGCGCTGTCGCGCCCGTCCGCCAATGGCCGGCTGCGCCTGCCCAAGGGCGCGGTGCTGTGCGACCCGGCGGCGCTGGAGCGGGAATTCTCGCTGGCCGCGCAGGGGCTGTCCCACTGGTTGGCCCAGAACGACGGGGAACTCGCCATGGCCTCGCGCGCCAGCCGGCTGAAGATCGGGGCCGGCGTCATCCGGGCCGCCGCGGCGACCCTGGAACATGCCGGGTGGCGCTGCGGCGACTTGCGCAGCCGGGGGCACCGGGCGCTGTCCATCGACTTCAGCGCGGTCTGCGATCTGGTTCAGGAGCGTCCTGGCCTGCTCGCCCAGACGGTGGCCGCCGTCGCGGCCAGCCACACCGCCCCAGCCATTGCCGCCCACGCCATCGCCGCCTGAAGGAGTCTCTTCAAAGGAGTGTGTGTTCGACCAGGATCTTGCTGCCGATGGCGAGCAGGCCCAGGCCGCCGACCAGTTCCGCGCGGCGGCCCAACAGCGGTCCGGCGGCCTGGCCCAGCAACACGCCGCCGAAGCCCATCAGGAAGGTGACGGCGCCGATCAGGCTGGCGGTCACCGCGATGTCCACATCCGCCATGGCGAGGCCCACCCCCACCGCGCTGGCATCGATGCTGGTCGCCACCGCCATGGTCAGCAGGGCCAGCCAGCCCGACCGCGCTGCCGCCGCATCGTCGTCGTCCTCCCCGGCCAGCGCGTTGCGGATCATCGAGCCGCCGATCAGCAGCAGCAGGCCGAAGGCAATCCAGTGGTCCACCGCCTGGACGAATCCGGCGAAGGCGGAACCCACCGCCCAGCCGATGGAAGCCATCGACAACTGGCAGGCGCCGAAGGCGAGGCCGACGCGCAGCGCTTCGGACAGGCCGGGGCGCTTCTGGACGGCACCGCGACCCAGCGCCGCGGCGAAGCTGTCCATGGAAAGGCTGACGGCAAGAGCGAGGGAAGTCATACCGAACATTGGCAATGGCTCCGGCCAAACGGACGCGACAGCACGGCTGCGCCCGGTTGGCCTTCGGGAGCGTCCGCACCATCGGTCTTGCCGAACCGGCCGGACGCTGTCCGACTGCCGCACGCACCACGGGACGGCCTGTGCAGGATGGCCCCGAGTCTGTTGGCGCGCGCCCCTCTCGCTGGAGGGTGGCTACTCCCCAATGACAAATCGGACCCTAACGTCGTGGAGTCTGGGCGTCAATCCATATGAACAGCTGTTCACATACTCTGGAATAACTCTAATGTGCGCGGCTGCGGCAAAAAGCTACCGCATATGATGGTATGTGGAACGAATTGTTAACGGCCTCCACCGACTTTATACCCATACGATTCGTGCGGGTACGAATCGCGTGGATTCAACGGGCATGAATGGGCGTGGGGGTCGTCATGGGATTGCTGAAGGGTGGAGGAGCGCTGTCCCTTGCGGGCAAGACGGTGTCGCTGTGCGTGGGCGGGCTGGTGCTCCTGGCCTGCGCCACCTTTGCGGTCAATGAGTCGCTGCTGAGCCGCTATGCGGAACGCATGGCGGTCGAGCGGCAGGAAACGAACATGCGGGTCGCCTGGGACGTGCTGGGCCAGTACGGACGCGACGTCAGCGTCCGGGACGGCACGCTGTATGTCGGCGACCGGGTGCTGAACAATTTCTTCGAGCCGGTGGACCGCGTGAAGGCGCTGGTTGGCGGCACGGCCACCCTGTTCATGGGCGACACCCGTGTCACCACCAACGTCCAGAAGCCGGACGGCGGGCGCGCCGTCGGGACCAAGCTGGCCAAGGGGCCGGTCTATGACTCGGTGCTCGTCAGGGGTGAGCCGTACCGCGGGCAGGCGGACATCCTGGGCGTTCCCTTCTACACCGCCTATGATCCGATCAAGGACCGCTCCGGACAGGTGGTCGGCGTGCTCTATGTCGGCGTGCCGAAGGCGGAGTTCTTCGCTCCGATCCGCGAGACCCAGATGATGATCGGCGGGCTGGGCGCGGTGGTGACGCTTCTGGTGGCCGGCGGCTGCCTGCTGGTGTCGCGGCGCATCTTCCGCCCGTTGTCCAGCATGCGTGGCGCCATGGAGCGGCTGGCTACGGGCAACCTGTCGGTGGAAGTGCCCGCACTGGGCCGCAAGGACGAGATCGGCGGCATGGCGCAGGCCCTCAGCGTCTTCAAGGAGAACGCGCAGCAGGTCGCCCGGTTGAATGACGCCCAGGCCGAGGAGCGCGCCCGCGCCGAGCGGGAACGCCGCGACGCGCTGGAATCGGTCGCCCGCTCCTTCGAAGGGACGATGCTGACCGTCGTGGAAACACTGAGCGCCACCACGGCCCAACTCCAATCCAACGCCCAGCGCCTGCACGACATCGCGGAGAACAGCAGCGGGCAGGCCGCCGCGGTCAGCGGTGCGGCGGGCGAGGCGAGCGACAACGTGCGGACCGTGGCCGGCGCGACCGAGGAGCTGACGGCCTCCATCGTCGAGGTCTCCCGCCAGATCGACGAATCCTCCCGCATGGTCCGCAACGCGGTGGACGAGGTGGAGCGCACCAACCAGACGGTCGAAGGTCTGGCCGCCGCCGCCGGCAAGATCGGGGAGGTTGTGACCCTGATCCAGAACATCGCCGCGCAGACCAACCTGCTGGCGCTGAACGCGACCATCGAGGCGGCTCGCGCGGGCGAGGCCGGCAAGGGCTTCGCCGTGGTGGCGGGCGAGGTCAAGAATCTTGCCAACCAGACCGCCAAAGCCACGGACGAGATTGCCCAGCAGGTCGCGGAGATCCAGGCGGTGACGGGCAGCGCGGTGACGGCCATCGGAGGCATCGGGCGCACGGTGGTTGCGGTCAGCGATCTGGTGGGCCGCATCGCCGATTCCGCCGACCGCCAGAACGCCACCATCAGCGACATCGCCCGCAGCGTCCAGCGCGCCGCCGACCGCACGTCGGAGGTGACCCGCAACGTCCATGACGTGTCGGAAGCCGCCCACGAAACCGGTACCATGGCGTCGGAGGTGCGGTCCGCCGCCGCCGACCTGGGCCGTCAGGCGCTGGCCCTGCGCGATCAGGCCGACCGCTTCCTGCGCCAGCTGCGTTCGGCGTAAAGGGAGGTTCTTCGCGTGTTCCGCAACCCGCGTTCGCTGCTGTTCGTGTTCGTCTTCGCCTCCCTGGCGGCGCTGCTGGTCTTCAGCAGCGATCCGCCGGACGGCGGAAGGACCGACGCGAACCGGGACTTCCTGGCGGCCTGCGAAGCCAGTCCCTTCGCCTTACAGAACACCGGCTCGACGGAGGCGGCGGTGCGGGTCTGCTCCTGCATCCTGTCCTGGCACCGGAAGGAGGGGGCCGCCGGCCAGCCGCTTCCGGCCTCGCTCTATGGCGGGGAGGGGGCGGCCAACGCCTCCGCGGCGGCGGTGGACGCACGGGCGCGGGCGGCCTGCCTGTCCGGGCGGGTTTCCCGCTGAATATTTCTGAGACCTTTTGAGAATCGCTCGCAGAATTGGACGGTGGGGGGCTTTTCCTTCGGAGGTGCCGTACCCATCCTATGGGCGCTATGGGCACGCATGACACCCGCAATCCCTGCACGAAAGTCTGCCGCTATGACGCGGCGGACCGTTGCATCGGCTGCTTCCGCACCCGCGCGGAGGTGAAGCAATGGAAACATCTGCCGGACGAGGCCAAGGCGGCGATCAACACGCGCATTGCCGCCTGTGGCGGCGCCGTTTCCAAAGCCGCCCGCGGCGGCACCGTCTCCAAAAAGGATGGCAAGCGCGCGAGGAAGCTCGACAAGAAAATCCGCAAGCTCGAAGCGAAACTCGCCACCCTGCGCGCCCGCCGGGCGGAACTTGAAGGGCTGCCGGTGCTGAAAGCAGCGGAGTAGGGTCGGCCACGCCTGTCCCGAGAGCAGCCTGACGGTGTGCGTGGCCGACGTTCGGGAAGCTGCCTTTATCTGACTCCGGCGTGCCGCTCCACATACAGAAGCAGGGCGGGATAGTAGTGCTTTTGTGAAGCCGTCAATTCCCGGCAGTAACGGTGAGCGGCGCCGTTGGAAAGCCAAGCATCAAGATCGCCGCTTTCGCGCTTTTTGGCGATAATACGGTCGATCTTGTCCATGATCTTGTGGATCACGTCCGTTCCTTTGTTGTGTGTATTTGCCGTGAAGGAGGCGCACGTCACACCGGCGGCGCCGTCGATTGCCTGAAGAATATGGCCGAGTGGGGCGCTGAGAGCCGCGCATTATGGGCATGCCTGCGTACCGCATTGCACAAAACCGTCCCCGGGATACCGCCCGCGAGCGCGGGTCTGCCCTTCGCAGGCATTCGTTGACCATTTTCCCGGTGCGGCCCCATTCTGCGTGTGGAAAAGAAGAAATCGGGGGGAGGACGTGCGATGACGGCGGCGGCAGGCCGCAGCATCGCCGATGCCATCATCATGACCACCATCGCCATTACCGAACGCCGCGCGGAACTGGACGGCGCCGCCGCCGCCACGCTGGTGCTGCTTTGCCTGCTCTGGGGCTTGCAGCAGGTCGCCATCAAGGTCGCCATGACCGGTTTCTCCCCGGTGCTCCAGGGCGGGCTGCGCTCGCTGGGCGCGCTGGCGCTGCTGTGGGGCTGGGCGGCGCTGCGCGGCGTGCGCCTGTTCGAGCGGGACGGGACGCTGGGGCCGGGGCTGCTGGCCGGGCTGCTGTTCGGCGGGGAATTCCTGCTGATCTATAACGGCCTGTCCTACACCACGGTGTCGCGCAGCATCCTGTTCCTCTACACGGCACCCTTCCTCATTTCGATCGGGGCGCATCTGCTGCTGGGCGAGCGGATGCGGGGCGTGCAGGCCGCCGGGCTGGCCTGCGCCTTCGTCGGGGTGGCGGTCGCCTTCGCCGACGGGCTGCGCCTGCCGACGAACCAAGAGATGATCGGCGACTTGATGGTGCTGGCCGCGGCGGTCCTGTGGGCGGCGACCACTCTGGTCATCAAGGGCAGCCGGCTGGTCCGGGCCAGCTCGACCAAGGTGCTGTTCTACCAGCTCGCCGTGTCCGGGGCGGTGATGCCGGTGGCCTCCCTGCTGATGGGGGAGGCGGGGGTGACCTCGCCCGGCCCGCTGGCGCTGGCCTGCCTCGCCTTCCAGATCGTGGTGGTGGCCTTCGCCTCCTACCTCGTCTGGTTCTTGCTGGTCGCCCGCTATCCGGCGGCGCGCCTGTCGGCCTTCACCTTCCTGACGCCGCTGTTCGGCGTGCTGTCCGGCGCCCTGCTGCTGGGGGAGCGGATCAGTGGAAGCCTTGCCGCGGCGATGCTGCTGGTCTGCGCCGGCATCTGGCTGGTGAACCGGCGCGCACCCGCCGCAGGCACCTGAGACGGGCGGGAACCGTCGCGTCGCATCCTATTGAACCTGTCGGTGGAGGAGCGGGTGGTGGACGCAGCGCCCGCGGACGCCCATATCCGGCTGTCCACCCATTTCGACACCACCTAATTTCTGACTGCGGTGGTGACCGGAGTCGAGCAAGCAGGAAAGGGCGGGGAATGAGCGGGGATGTGAAGAACAACGCGGTCAGGAACCGCTACGAACTGACCGTGGGCGACGCCACCGCCGTGGTGGAGTACGAAAAGCGCGACGGGGCCATCGTCTTCACCCACACGGAGGTTCCGGAAAGCATGTCCGGGCAGGGCATCGGTTCCGCCTTGGCGCGCGGCGCGCTGGAGGATGTGCGCTCCAGCGGGCAGAAGGTCGTGCCCGTCTGTCCCTTCGTGGCCGGTTACATCAAGCGCCACCCGGAGTATCAGGATCTTGTCGTGGAGGAGGGCGGGGCATCGGCGTAAAGCTGGCTCCGCTGGCCGCCGGCCTGCTGTGCCTGCTGCCGGCGGCGGGCCGCGGGGCGACGCTGGAGCTGGACTTCGCCGCTTATGGCGGCGGCGTCTCCCTGGCGCGCGGCAGCGTCGTGCTGACGGAGGAGGCGAACCGCTACCGGGCGGCGCTGGAAGCGGAGGCGGCGCCCTGGCTCGGCCTCTTCACCAATTTCCGCTACCGGGCCGAGGCCGCCGGACGGCTGGAGGCCGGCGCCGCCCGGCCGGACCGCTTCCGCAGCGAGCGCCGCCTGCGCCGCAAGTTGGACGTCATGGTCCTCTCCTACGGCCCCGATGGCGTGGAGGTGAAGGCCGACCCGCCGATCAGCCCCGACAAGGCCGCACGGGTTCCGCCGGACAGCCGCCGGGGCAGCATCGATCCGCTGAGCGCCGGAGCGGCGGTGATCCTGACCGCCAGCCGGGCGGGCGGCTGCGGCGGGCGTTACCCCGTCTATGACGGACGCCGCCGCTACGACGTCGTGATGACGCCGCAGGGCAAAGGGGACCTGCCGTCGTCGCGCTACCGCATCGCCACGGGGGCGGCGGAAATCTGCGCGGTCGCCATCCGCCCGGTGGCGGGCTTCCAGGGCGACCGCGATCGGGACCGCTTCTTCGCCGACGGGGTGGAGCGCAAGGCGACCGTCTGGTTCGCCCGCGCGCCGGAAAGCGGGCGCGTCGTGCCCGTGACGGTGGAGGTGCCGACCGACGCGATGACGGTTCTGGTGCACACCGTCGGCGTGAGGGCCGCTCTGTAAGGGTGGATCACGGGTTCGCGGCGAGGCGCCATTGGCCGTCGTCGCCCCGGCAGGCGGTGCCGCCGGCGGATTCCTGGCGACCGTCGATGATCACCTTATGCTGGAACTCCTTGCACTCCCGTCCGGCGGAATCGCGTCCGGCGCGGATTGGGGTGATGGTGCCGCTGGTGCCCGCGCTGTCGGGGCTGTTCCAGCGGATGGTCTGCCCGACCGGCGCGTCGAGCGCGCGGGACTCCGCGGTCTGCACGGCATTGCGGGTGCCAGGGCTCAATTGCTCCATCAGGTAGCCGCCGGCGAAGTAGCCGAGCAGGCCACCGGCACCGATTGCCAGCAGGTTGCCCGTGTGAACCGCCCCGGGTTTGTCGGAGGCCATTTGGCTTGAGTCACGCCGCCAAGGCGACGTCCTCGATTTGAGCATAGTAGCGTGCTTCGGCCTCGGCGGGGGGAATGTTGCCGATGGGTTCGAGCAGG
>JAEYPE010000121.1 GCA_023411035.1 Pseudomonadota bacterium | reverse complement strand
GAAGAAGTCGGCCCGCGTGGTCGGCGACGTGATCGGTAAATTCCACCCGCACGGCGACACCTCCGTCTACGACGCTCTGGTCCGTCTGGCGCAGGATTTCGCGGTGCGCTACCCGCTGGTGGACGGGCAGGGGAACTTCGGCAACATCGACGGCGACAACGCCGCGGCCATGCGTTACACCGAGGCGCGCCTGACCGACGTCGCCAAGGCCCTGCTCGAAGGCATCGACGAGGACGCGGTCGATTTCCGCCCGACCTACGACGGCGACGGGGACGAGCCGGCGGTTCTGCCCGCCAACTTCCCCAACCTGCTGGCCAACGGTTCCAGCGGCATCGCCGTCGGCATGGCGACCAACATCCCGCCGCACAACGCCGCGCAGATCTGCTCCGCCCTGCGGCTGGTGCTGAAGCACAAGCAGGACTGCGTGAAGGCCGCGCTGGCCGGCAGGGAGAAGCCGGCCCCGACGAAGATCGAGGATCTGGTCACACTGATCTCCGGCCCCGACTTCCCCACCGGCGGCGTGCTGGTGGAGCCGCGGGCGAACGTGATCGAAGCCTACCGGACCGGGCGCGGCTCCTTCCGTCTGCGCGCCAAATGGGAGGTGGAGAAGCTGGGGCAGGGCACCTGGCAGATCGTCGTCACCGAGATTCCCTATCAGGTGCAGAAGGCTCGTCTGGTCGAAAAGATCGCGGAGCTTCTGACCAACCGCAAGCTGCTGCTGCTGGAGGACGTGCGGGACGAGTCGGCGGAGGACGTGCGCCTCGTCCTGGTGCCGAAGAGCCGCAACGTGGACCCCGATGTCCTGATGGCCTCGCTGTTCCAGACGACCGATCTGGAAATCCGCTTCGCCATGAACATGAACGTGCTGGACAAGGACAACGTCCCGCGCGTCATGAACCTGTTCGAGGTGCTGGACGCCTTCCTGGACCATCGGATGGAGGTGCTGGAGCGCCGGTCCCGCCACCGGCTGGCCAAGATCGACCACCGGCTGGAGGTTCTGGGCGGCTACCTCATCGCCTATCTGAATCTGGACGAGGTGATCCGCATCATCCGCGAGGAGGACGAGCCGAAGCAGGAGCTGATGCGGGCCTTCTCCCTGACCGAGGTGCAGGCCGAGGCCATCCTCAACATGCGGCTGCGCAACCTGCGCAAGCTGGAGGAGATGGAGATCCAGCGGGAGAACGACGCGCTGACCGCCGAGAAGGCCGGTCTGACCGAACTCCTGGCGGACGAGGCCCTGCGCTGGAAGACGATCGGCAAGGAGACGGAGGAGACCCGCAAGCGCTTCGGCGAGGACCGCCGGACGCAGGTGGCGGAGGCCGCCGCCATCATCGACATCCCCGTGGACGCCATGGTGGAGCGCGAGCCGCTGACCGTGCTGTGCTCCCGGAAGGGCTGGATTCGCGCGGTGCGCGGCCATCTGACCGACGCCGAGCGCGTGGACGTGAAATACAAGGAAGGCGACGCGGAGGGCTTCTGGGTCCATTGCGAAACCACCGACAAGCTCCTCGTCTTCGGCACCAACGGCAAATTCTACACGCTGTCCGCCGACAAGCTGCCGCGCGGGCGCGGATTCGGCGAGCCGGTGCGGCTGATGATCGACCTGGGCAACGAGGCGGACATCATCACTCTGTTCAAGCACCAGCCCGACCGCCGCCTGCTGGTCGCGTCGGAGGATGGCCGCGGCTTCCAGGTGGAGGAGAACGAGGTTCTCGCCCAGACCCGCGCCGGCAAGCAGATCCTGAACCCCGACGACAACAAGGACGCCAAGATCTGCGTCCCGGCGGAGGGCGACCATGTGGCCGTCATCGGCAACAACCGCCTGCTGCTGGTCTTCCCGCTGGAGCAGGTGCCGGTGATGGCCCGCGGCAAGGGCGTGCAGCTTCAGAAGTACAAGGACGGCAGCCTGTCCGACCTGAAGGTCTTCACCATCGCCGACGGCCTGGGCTGGAAGCATGGGGAGCGGCAGTTCAACGTCACCAATCTGACCGGCTGGCTGGGCAACCGCGCGGGAGTCGGGAAAATGCCCCCGAACGGCTTCCCAAAGGTCAACCGTTTCACCTGAAGTTGCGCGTGATCGGGGGGCTTTCGGCCTCCCGTCTTACTTTTGGCCGAGTTCGGGATGGAAAATTCCCGAATTGGTAGGTTATAGCTATGCTCCTACTTGAACTCTGCCCCGCGATTCCGGCATAGTCACTCCATTAAAACGGACTCGGTGGCCTTCGGCCAACGTGATGCCCCGAAGGGGGACATTACCGCCGACGGAACTCCGGGCCTCAGGGGAGGCACGCGCATGGTCACCACAGATCCGTGTGAAGGCACAGAGGCGGCACAGGTGCCGGTCGGTTCCGGCAGTCCCATCCAGTGACCCGCACGGTGACGTCGATCCGGCGTTGCCAGCAACTTCCACCAATCAGCCTTTCGGTTCGCACGCCGCGCTCCCTTCCGGGGGGCCGGAACGGCGGTGTGCACCCGCGCCGGGACGAGAGGATCCAAGGAGACATCCATGAAACGCCGTACTTTCATCACCAGCGCCGGTGTCGGCGTCGCCGCCAGCACGCTGGCCGCCCCCGCCATCGCCCAGAGCAACCCGGAGATCAAGTGGCGCTGCGCCTCCAGCTTCCCGAAGAGCCTGGATACCATCTACGGCGGCGCCGAGCGCGTTGCCAAGCGCGTCGCCGAGATGACCGACGGCAAGTTCCAGATCCGCGCCTTCGCCAGTGGTGAGATCGTCCCCGGCCTTCAGGTGCTGGACGCCGTGAAGGACGGCACCGTGGAGTGCGGCCACACCGTCTCCTACTATTATGTCGGCAAGGACCCGACCTTCGCCTTCGACGCGGCGATGCCCTTCGGCCTGAACGCGCGCCAGCAGAACGCCTGGATGACCCACGGCGGCGGTCTGGAACTGATGCGCGAGTTCTTCAAGGGCTACAACATGATCCAGTTCGCGGCGGGCAACACCGGCACCCAGATGGGCGGCTGGTTCCGCAACGAGCTGAAGACCGTCGAGGATCTGAAGGGCCTGAAGTTCCGCATCGGCGGCTACGCCGGCACCATTCTGCAGCGCCTGGGCGTCGTGCCGCAGCAGATCGCCGGCGGCGACATCTATCCGGCGCTGGAGAAGGGCACCATCGACGCGGCGGAGTGGGTCGGTCCCTACGACGACGAGAAGCTGGGCTTCAACAAGGTCGCCAAATACTACTATTACCCCGGCTGGTGGGAAGGCGGCCCGCAGGTGTCCTTCATTGTCAACCTGCCGCAGTGGGAGCAACTTCCCAAGCACTACAAGGCGATCCTGGAAGCCGCCTGCGCCGACGCCACCTTGGACATGACCGGCAAGTACGACGTGGTGAACATGCACGCGCTGAAGCGTCTGGTGGGCGCCGGCACCGTGCTGAAGCCCTACCCGCGCGACATCCTCCAGGCCTGCTATCAGGCGACCTTCGACGTCTACGAGGAAGAGGCCGCCAAGAACGAGAAGTTCCGCAAGATCTACGAGCAGTGGCGCAAGTTCCGCGATGAGGAATATCTGTGGTTCCGCGTCGCCGAAAACACTTTCGACAACTTCGTCTACTCGGCCCCGGCGCCGAAGAAGAAGTAAGGCTCCCGATAAAGCCGGACACGAAAAAGCCCCGCGGAAGCGGGGCTTTTTTGTTGCCGGTGGCTTGCGCTTCCAGTGGCTTGGCCGTTCTCCGATCCCGGCTTCTCCCCCGCCGGGCGGGGGAGAAGGGGATGGAAGGATCGGCTACTTGCCCTGCAACTGCCGCATGAGGTCGGCGTTCGGGTCCTCGGCAGGCTGTTCCGGCGCGCCGAAGGGCGGCGGCGGTTCGCCCGAATCGAAGGCCGGGATCTCGATCTTCACGTTGTCCAGATCCACCGGTTCGCCGCGGTCCAGTCCGGAGAAGACCATTTCCGGGAACAAGATGACCAAAGCCACCATGATGAGCTGGATGCAGACGAACGGCACCGCACCCCAGTAGATCTGCCCGGTGGTGATCTTCTTGATGATTTTTCCTGTGATCTTGTCCTTGTAATCCTCCCGTGGAGCGACGCTTCGCAGGAAGAACAGGGCGAAACCGAAGGGCGGGTGCATGAAGGAGGTCTGCATGTTGACGCCCAGCAGGACGCCGAACCAGATCAGGTCGATGCCCAGCTTTTCCGCGACCGGGGCGAGCAGCGGCACGATGATGAAGGCCAGCTCGAAGAAGTCGAGGAAGAAGGCGAGCAGGAAGATCATGATGTTGACGACGATCAGGAAGCCCAGTTCGCCGCCCGGCAGGCTGGTCAGCAGATGCTCCACCCACAGGTCGCCGTTCACGGCGCGGAACACCAGACCAAAGACCGTCGAGCCGATCAGGATGAAGATCACGAAGGAGGACAGCTTCGCCGTCGTGTCCATCGCCTGACGCATCAGCGACCAGCTCAACTGCCGTTTCGCGAAGGCCAGGATCAACGCACCCATGGCGCCCATGGCGCCGCCTTCCGTCGGCGTCGCGATGCCGAGGAAGATCGTGCCCAGCACCAGGAAAATCAGAACCAGCGGCGGCACCAGCGACGTCAGCACCCGGAACAGAAGCTGGAAACCGCGGAGCGAGCGCGCCTCCGGCGGCAAAGCCGGTGCGAATTCGGGCCGCACGATGCTGGTGATCAGGATGTAGCCGGCATAGAGGCCGGTCAGCACCAGGCCGGGGATCAGCGCGCCGGCGTACATGTCGCCGACCGAACGGCCGAGCTGGTCGGCCAGGATGATCAGCACCAGCGACGGCGGGATGATCTGGGCCAGCGTGCCTGACGCCGCGATGACGCCCGATGCCAGACGCCGGTCGTAGCCGTAGCGCAGCATGATCGGCAGCGAGATCAGGCCCATGGAGATGACCGACGCGGCCACCACGCCCGTCGTGGCCGCCAGCAGCGCGCCCACGAAGATCACCGCATAGGCCAGACCGCCGCGCAGCGGGCCGAACAATTGCCCGACCGTGTCGAGCAGGTCTTCGGCCATGCCGGATCGTTCGAGGATCAGGCCCATGAAGGTGAAGAAGGGAATGGCCAGCAGCGTGTCGTTGCGCATGATGCCGAAGATCCGCTCCGGCAGCGCCTGGAACAGCGCGGGGGTCAGCAGCCCCAGCTCGATGCCGATCAGGCCGAAGAGGAGGCCGTTCGCGGCGAGCGCGAAGGCGACCGGGAAACCCATCAGAAGAAAGAGGACGAGCGCCGCGAACATCAGCGGCGCCATGTTCTCTATGAGGAAGGCAGCCATCGTTTGGTCCCCGGTCTCTTAGGAGTGGCTGTGCATCTTCTCGCCGGGCTCGTCGATGAGGCCGGCCAGATAGGCGATGCGCTTGATCAGCTCGGACACCGCCTGCATGGTCAGCAGGAAGAAGCCGATGGGAACCAGGATCTTGGCCGGCCAGCGGATCAGGCCGCCGGCGTCGCTCGACATCTCGTTGGTGATGAAGCTGTCCCAGAACATGGGCCAGGACAGCCACATGATCAGGATCGACATCGGGAACAGGAAGACGATGATCCCGAAGATGTCCACCATGGCCTGAACGCGCTTGGAGAAACGGCCCAGGATGATGTCGATCCGGATGTGTTCGTTCCGCAGGAACGTGTAGCCGGAACACAGCAGGAAAATCGCGGAGAACAGATACCATTGCAGCTCAAGCCAGGCGTTGGAGCTGTAATGGAGGCTGTAGCGGATGACTGCGTTGCCGGCGCTGACGATCACTGCGACCAGCACCAGCCAATAGACGAGCTTGCCGATGCCGTTGTTGACAGCATCGATCAGCCCGCTGATTCGGAGCAGGAACCTCAACGGAGAGCCTCCCTGTTGGTTTGGACCGGGGCGATTCCGATCCGTTCCTTTGTTGCCCTGTGAACGGTGGCGCGCGCGCCGGTTCAATCTTTTATGGTAACACCAAGGATGTGTTATCTGCGGCAATATTCCGCAGGATGCCCCGGCTGTGCAAGAACTTGAAAGCCTTATACGTGATTGCCCCAATACGACCGATGCAACGGCAATCCGAAGTGTGTTCTGTCAGTCGACCGGATCATTCGGCAGGCGGAACCACCCGTCCCGGCCCAATGCCTCCAGCGGGCGGAACTTGGCCTTGTACGCCATCTTGCGGCTCTGCTCGATCCAATAGCCCAGATAGACGTAGGGCAACCCCTCCGCCCGCGCGCGTTCCAGCAGACTGAGGATCATGAAGGTGCCCAGGCTGCGGCGGTCCTGGCCGGGGTCATAGAAGCTGTAGACGGCGGAGAAGCCGTCGGTCAGGCGATCGGTCAGCATGCATCCGATCAGCCGCCCCTCCGCGTCGCGGGCTTCGAACAGGCTGGTGTCGGCGCGGCCCTCGTCGATCATGGCGGCGAAATCGGCCATCGCCATGCGCGCCATGTCGGATTCCCCGTGGCGCGAATTCTGGTAGGTGGTGAACAGCCGGTATTGTTCCGTCGTGGCGGCGGCGGTCGCGTCCGCCAGGGTCAGGTCGCCGTTGATCCGGCAGACGCGCCTCTGCGACCGGGTGGGAGCGAAGGCGGCCACCGGGATGCGGACCGGGACGCAGGCTTGGCAGTTCGGGCAGACGGGCCGGTAGACGATGTCGTGGCTGCGCCGGAAACCGGCCCGCGACAGGGTGGAGTTGACCTCCGCCGAATAGGGACCCGACAGCCGGGTGAACAGCTTGCGCTCCACCCGTCCCGGCAGGTAGGGGCAAGGCATCGGCCCTGACCGGAAGAACTGCTGGAGCGGGCGGAGTTGCGGCTGGATGACCGACATCTGACTGACTTCCGGATGACCGACCGTGGGGCCGGCTGTTCGGGCTGGGCGGTTGACGGGATTACTGGGACTGGCTCTGGGTCATGGGGACGGTGTTCTGGCCGAAGAAGGCGCGTCCGATCTCGTTGGTGATCCCGCAAAGTTGGCCCTGCACCCAGTCCAGATACTCGTGCAGGCCGACCTGGATCACCTCTTCGATCGGGCGGGCCAGAAGCGCGCCGAGCAGTTCGTCCACCTTCTCCATCGCCTCACTGCCACCGCGCAAGGTGTAACGGGACTTCAGGCGGGTCAAGAGGCCGTCGATCTGTCGCACACACATCACAACGGATCGCGGGAATCCCTCGTTGAACATCATGAAGCCGGCGACCGTGGTGGGCGACATGCCTCGCGGATAGACGCGCCGGAAGGCGTGGTACCCGGCGGCGGAGCGCAGGACGGTGGTCCACTGGCTCATGTCCAGGGTGGAGCCGACCGCCACCGGCGAGGGCAGCAGCGTATGGTACTTGATGTCCAGCAGGCGGGTGGTCTGGTCCGCCCGCTCGATGTATTTGCCGAGCTGGTAGAAGTACCAGCCCTGGTCACGGTAGAAGGTGCCCTCGGTGATGCCGGTGTGGGTCTGGCATTCCTCCTTGATCCAGGTGCAGACCTTGGACAGGTTGGGCAGGGCCACGTCCTTGCCGTTCATCTCCAGCAGCTTGTTATGGAACACGTTGATCTGCGTCCACATCTCGGTGGAGATCCAGGGGCGCAGCACGCGGGCGTTTTCCCGCGCCATGCGCAGCATGGACACCAGCGAGTTCGTGTGCTGGGTGTCGAACATGTAGTAATGGACCACCGCTTCCGCCGTGGGCCGGTCGTGGCGGCTGAAAAAGTCCTTCTCGTCGGCGTTGAGCTGGACGATGGAGAACCAGTTGGTCATGCCCCGCGTGTCGCGCGCGAAGGTCTCGTGAACGTCCAGAATGCGGGCGAGGTTCTCGGCGCGCTCCATATAGCGCGCCATCCAGAAAATGCATTCGGCGTAACGGGCCAGCAGATTCACGACGCGCCCCCTTCCTGTGTCCCATCCTGGAGCACCCCGTCCTGGAGCACCCAGGTGTCCTTGGACCCGCCGCCCTGCGACGAGTTGACGATCAGCGTGCCCTTCTTCAGCGCCACGCGGGTCAGGCCGCCGGGCAGCACCCAGGTGTTCTTGCCCGTGATGGCGAAGGGGCGCAGATCGACGTGGCGGGGATCGATGCCGTCGTCGGTCACGGTGGGGCAGACCGACAGGTCGACCACCGGCTGGCTGATGTAGTTGGCGGGATCGGCCAGCAGCTTCGCCCGGCAATCCGCCAGTTCCTCCTTGCTGGCGCGCGGGCCGATGGTGATGCCGTAGCCGCCGGCCTCGCCGACCGGCTTCACCACCAGCTTGTCCAGGTTGTCCAGCGTGTATTGCAGCGCGTCGGCCTCGCGGCAGATGCGCGTGTCCACGTTGGGGATGATCGCCTCCTGGTCCAGGTAGTATTTGATCATCCGCGGGACGTAGCAGTAGATCGCCTTGTCGTCGGCCACGCCGGTGCCGATGGCGTTGGCCAACGCCACGTTGCCCTTGCGGTAGGCCTCCAGGAGGCCCGGCACGCCCAGCATGCTGTCCGGGTTGAAGGCCTTGGGGTCGAGGAAGGCGTCGTCGATGCGGCGGTAGATCGAATCGACCCGCGCCAGACCGTTGGTGGTCTTCATGTAGACACGGTCGTTCTCCACCACCAGATCGCGGCCCTCGACCAGCGGCACGCCCATCTCCCGCGCCAGGAAGATGTGCTCGAAATAGGCGGAGTTGTAGGAGCCGGGCGACAGCAGCACGACCTGCGGGTCGGCCACGTCCTGCGGCGCGATCTCCATCATCGCGTCCAGCAGCTTGTGTCCGTAATTGTCCACCGGGCGGATGCCGATGTCCTGCATCAGGTCGGGGAACACGCGCTGCATCATATGGCGGTTTTCAACCACGTAGGACACGCCGGACGGCACGCGCCCGTTGTCCTCCAGCACGCGGAAGGTTCCCTCGCGGTCGCGCACCAGATCCGTGCCCATGATGTGGATGTAGGTGTCGAACGGCACGTCCAGCCCGACCATCTGCGGCCGGAAGCAGCCGTTGCCCAGCACGAGGTCGGCGGGGATCACCCCGTCCTTCAGGATCTTCTGGTCGTGATAGATGTCGTGGAGGAACAGGTTCAGCGCGGTCACGCGCTGGGTGATTCCCGCCTCCAGATGCGCCCATTCCTTGGCCGAGATGACCCGGGGAATGATGTCGAAGGGAAGAATTCGGTCCACCGCGTCCTTGTTCGAATAAACAAGGAAGGTGATGCCCAAGTTATACAGTTCACGTTCGGCGTCCTGCGACCGCCGCAACAGATCCCCGAAGTTCAGACCGGCCAGTCTCTGCCGGATCAGCGCCGTATGTTCGGCTGGACAATCTCGGCCTCCGAACAATTCGTCGAAATAAAGGCCGGGATCATAGTTCGTCAAAAGGTCATTCGCCTTGCCTTCGGGTACGCTCACAGACTCCCCCGCAGCTAACGCCCTTGATTGACCGATGCCGTATGGCAATGGTGTCTGCTGCGAAGTATGACCCATCATTTCGCCTTTTGAACAGGGCAAACATTCCCCGCGTTGTGCGGCGCAATGACAAAACAAGAAGAGGTACGGATAAAGACCGGGAACTAGCGCCTTGGTACCAATGCCTCACCGGCTTTGGTATCAGCGCGGAGCGGCGGCATC
The DNA here is from genome assembly GCA_023411035.1 of Pseudomonadota bacterium. Classification (GTDB taxonomy): domain Bacteria; phylum Pseudomonadota; class Alphaproteobacteria; order Azospirillales; family Azospirillaceae; genus Azospirillum. Next base: position 72,354 of record JAEYPE010000121.1, on the reverse strand, counting down.
ACCGGCAGCTTCGCCTCCGGTCTTGCTTTCGCGCAGAAGGACCATGCTGATGCGGCGGTTGCGCGGGCTGCCGGGCTGGTCGGGCACCAGAAGGTCGCGGTCGGCGCGTCCGATCACGTCCTGGACGCGCTCTTCCGGGATGCCGCCGGCAATCAGGGCGCGCCGCGTGGCGTTGGCGCGTTCCGTGGACAGGTCCCAGTTGTCGCGCCCGGCGCCCGACGTGAAGGGGGTGCCGTCGGTGTGGCCGCTGATCGACAGCTTGTTCGGCAGCTTGGCCAGGGCCTTGGCCACCTGCATGACCAATTGGCGGGTCTGCGGGTACATCTGGCCCGACCCGCCGGGGAACATCGAAACCCGGTCCTGGTCCACGATCTGGATTCGCAGGCCCTCCGGAGTCTGGTCGATCATCAGGTTCTGGGCCAGCGGCTCCAGCTCCGGCACGGACTGGATGGCCTGCCGGATCTCGGTGGCGGCCTGCTGGAACTGGCGGGCCTCCTTCTGGGCGTCCTGAAGCTTTTCGGCGCCTTCCTTCACGCGCTCCGCGAAGTCGGACAGCCGTTCCCCCGGCTTCTGGCCGGGAATGCCGAGCTGCTTGGCCTGCTCCTCCAGCCGCTTCTGGTAGTCGAGCCGCGACTCGTTGGACTTCTGTTCCGTCGGCGATTGCGAGGGCGATTGCGAGGGCGGGGCGGCGTCCGTGGGGTCGTTCGCCTCCTCGTCCTCCTGGGTCGAGTGACCGGGCGGGCCGGACACCGGAACGTCGGCGGACATCGGCGAGGAGGGGGAGATCTGGGCGCCCGGCGCGGTGATGGTGCGCCCGCCCAGCATGCCGCCGGACCCCGAATTCTCGCGGCTGACCGACATGGGCGAGAAGTAATCCGCGATGCCCTTGCGCTGGTCCGACGTGGTGACGTTCAGCAGCCACAGCAGCAGGAAGAAGGCCATCATCGCCGTCACGAAGTCGGCGTAGGCGACTTTCCAGGCGCCGCCGTGGTGGCCGCCGTGGCCAGCCTTCTTCTTCTTGATGATGATCGGCCGTTCGCCGCCGGGCGGGTTCGCTGACATGAAGCCTTGCTGGGTAGGACCTTGCGGTTCGGGGCCTTTTCGGGGCTGCGGTCGGGAATTGGTGGCCAGAGCGGACGCCCGAAGGTTGGCCTCTCATCCTTAAGATCCATTTAATGCGGCAGGCTGACGCTTCCGTCCCCGGCACGGCAGATGCGGCTTGCGCCGATGGTCCGGCTGGGTTAAGCCCGCCTTTTCGCCGCCGCCCCAACACCCCGCCAACAGACGAGCCACACAGGCCGACATGACCTTCGATTCTCGGGCCTTCCGCAACGCCCTCGGATGCTTCGCCACCGGCATCACGGTCGTCACCACCATCGCCCCGGACGGGGAGCCGATCGGCGTGACCGTAAACTCCTTCTCGTCGGTTTCGCTCGACCCGCCGCTGGTGCAGTTCTGCCTGGGCCGGGCGGCCATGTCCTTCGAGGCTTTCACCACCGCGCCGTCCTTCGCGGTGAACATCCTGGCGGAAGGGCAGGCGGAACTGTCCAACCGCTTCTCCCGCCGCGACCTTCAGGAGCGCTGGGACGGGGTGGGGGTGGAGCGCTGGGACAGCGGCGTGCCGATCCTCACCGGCTGCCTCGCCAACCTGGAATGCGACCGGGAGCACGTCTATGACGGCGGCGACCACGTCATCGTCGTGGGCCGCGTGCGCCGCCTGTCGGGCAGCGAAGAGGGAAAGCCGCTGCTCTACTTCCGCGGCGCCTATTCGCAGCTTCCCTGAGCCGGGCCAGGGTCAGGAGATATCGGTCATCAGCTCGGTCGGGAAACCCGCCTCCTCCATGCGGGCGACGAGGCGCTGGACGTGGGCGCGTCCGCGGGTTTCCAGAACCACGTCGATCTCCGCCATGCGCACCGGCACGTCGTGGAACAGGCGCTGGTGGTGGACCTCCACGATGTTGGCCCCGGCTTCGCCCAGCAGGCTGGCGACTCGGGCCAGCGCGCCGGGGGCGTCGGTGATGCCGATGCGCAGCCGCACCATGCGCCCCTCGTAGACCAGCCCGCGCGTCAGAACCTGCGCCAGGATGCGGGCGTCGATGTTGCCGCCGGACACGACGACGCCCACGCGCTGTCCCCGGAACCGCTCCGGAGCGTCCAGCACGGCGGCCAGCGCGGCGGCCCCGGCGCCTTCGGCCACCAGTTTCTGCACGGTGGCGAGGCGGTAGACGGCCTCCTCCAGCCGCGCCTCGCCCACCTCGACCATCTCGTCCACATAGCGGCGGACCAGCGGCAGGGTGACGGCGCCGGGGGCCTTGACCGCGATGCCGTCGGCGATGGTGGCGCCGCCGCAGGCGATGGGCTGCCCGGCCAGCGCCTGGCGCATGGACGGGAACATGGCGCATTCCACCCCGATCACCCGGATGCCGGGCCTCAGCGCCTTGGCCGCCACCGCCATGCCGCCGATCAGCCCGCCGCCGCCCACCGGAACCACCAGCATGTCCAGGTCCGGCGCGGCGTCCAGAAGCTCCAGCGCGGCGGTTCCCTGCCCGGCGGCGATCAGCGGGTCGTCGTAGGGATGCACGAAGACCAGCCCCTCCCGCTCCGCAAGTTCCCGCGCGTAGGCCGCGGAGTCGCTCAGCGTCTCGCCGTGCAGCTCGACGCGGGCGCCCAGGCTTTCCGTGCGCTCCACCTTGGTGAAGGGGGTGAAGGCGGGCATGACGATGACGGAGCGGATGCCCAGCCGCGTGGCGTGGCAGGCCACCGCCTGGGCGTGGTTGCCCGCCGACATGGCGATCACGCCGGCCCCCCGCTCCGCCTCGTCCAGCGACAGCAGCTTGTTGAGCGCCCCCCGCTCCTTGAAGGAGCCGGTGAGGTGCTGGTTCTCCAGCTTCAGCACCACCGAGCAGCCGGTCATTTCCGACAGGCGGGGGGAGGCTTCGGTGGGGGTAATGGGCAGGCGGTCCCCGATCCGGGCGGCGGCGGCGCGGATGTCGTCCAGAGTCAGCGCCGGAGTCAGCGCGGGGGCCTGCTCGGTCATGGGGGACTCCTTGGGTCGCGGGGGGAAAGCGTCAGCACCGTGGCCCCGTCGCTGGCCAGCGTGCCGCGGTTGCCGGTCAGCCGCAGACCCGCGCCGTCGCCCGCGCCGTCGCGCCAGCCCTGCACCAGATCCCCCCAATGGGGCGACAGCGGGTTGCCCGACTGGCCGGTGGCGATGGAAAAGCGGGAGTTGCCAAGGTCCGACAGGTCATAGACCGCGCGCAGCCCCGGCCCGTGCACATGGGCGAAGGGGTCTTGCGGGTCGCGCACGCGGGTGGTGCCGCGGTTGACGGTGAAGGCGCCGCCGCCGGTCGGGATGGACAGGTCGAACAGCGGCCCCAGCAGCGGTATCCTGCTCAGCAGCCGGTGATTCAGGGTGGCCTTGTGCTCCGCCCCCCAGCGCCAGCCGGTCATGTCCGATCCGTGGCGCCGCTCGATCTCCGCCAGCGCCGATATCAGCGCTCCGGCCAGCATGACGGCGCAATCCTCGCGGGCTGGCGTCGTCCGGTCGTCGCACCACTGCGGCGCCTGGGTCAGCACGCGGTGAAGGGCGCGGGGGCGCAGGTCCCAATAGCTCTGGAACAGCGGCCCCATCTCGTCGGCGAAGACGCTGCGGACCAGTTCCCGTTCCCACCAGGAGAAGATCAGCGGCTCCGCCCGGTCGCGGTCCATGCGCCCGTCCCAGCCGGCCAGAAGGTCCAGGGCGGCGCGGGCCTGCCCGTTCAGATCGGGCACCGCCCGCAGCGGCTCCAGCATCAGGGGCAGCAGGTCGCGGGCGGGCAGCGACAGCTCATCCATCTGCTGGGCGGCCGTCTCCTCCACCGTGTGGGGGCCGTCGCCCAGCATCTGCACGATCCGCTCCGCACGGGCGGGGTCCGGCCATTCGGTCGCCAGGGCGTAGGGATAGCCGGGGCCGACCACCGCGTTGTTGGCGTTGACGAACTGGCCGGACGGCGGGTCGACGGCCTGGGGCAGCGCGTCGAAGGGGATGTAGCCGATCCAATCATATTCGCCGGTCCAGCCCGGCACCGGCACGCGCCCGTCGCCGCCGCGCCGTACCGGCACCAGCGCCGGCGACAGGAAGCCCAGCGTCCCCGCCGTGTCGGCGTAGAGGACGTTCTGCTGCGGCGCGACGTGCAGGAACAGCGCCTCGCGCACCGCGGCGGCGTCGGCGGCGTGGTTCAGCCGGTACAGCGCCTCCGCCGTCGTGTCGTCGGCGGTCAGGCCGGGGAAGGCCAGCGCCAGCACATGGCCGTCCGGCGCGGCGGCGGCCTCCGGCGTGGTCAGCACCGGGCCGTGGCGCGTTTCCCGCACGGTCAATCGCTCGTCCGGCTGGCCGGCGATGCGGATCGTCTCGTTGCGGGTGATGAAGGGCTCGCTGCCGTCCGGGGTCAGATAGCGTCCGGGGTCCTGCGGGTCCACCTTCTCGATGAACAGATCCTGGGTGTCGCTGTGGGTGGTGGTGAATCCCCAGGCGACCTGCCCGTTGTGCCCCAATACGTGCAGCGGCACGCCGGGGATGGTCGCCCCGGCAATGCCGTGCTCGGGCGTCACGATGCGGGCCAGATACCAGAGGATCGGCGCCTCCAGCCCCAGATGGGGGTCGTTGGCGAGGATCGGTTTGCCGGTCGCGCTGCGCCCCCCGGTCAGCGCCCATTCGTTGGACGCGGTGTCGAAGCCGAGGTCGGGCAGGGCGGCCAGCGCGCCTTGCAGGTCCATGCCGTCCAGCGCCGCCGCCAGGGTCACCGGGGCGGTGGGGTCGGACTCGGGGAACAGGTCGCGCATCTGCTCCGGCGACAGGCTTTTCAGGGCGCTGGCGCGGAACAACTCGTCCCGCGAATCGCCGGAAAGCTGGAGCGCCATTAGCTTCCCCCACACGAGGCTGTCGGCGGGGCGCCAGGGCTCGGGCGTGTGGCGGAGGAGCTGGAACTCGATGGGCAGCGCTTCCGTCCGCGTCTCCATCCAGGCGTTCACTCCGGCGGCGTAGGCGTCGAAGGCCGCGCGGGCCTCCGGCGACATCCCCTCATAGGCTTCCTCCGCCCGGCGGTAGACGCCCAGCGTGCGCATGGACCGGTCGAGCCGCAGCGCCCAGTCGCCGAAGCGCGTGCCCACCAGTTCCGCCAGCCGCCCGGCGCCGCTGCGCCGCATCGTCTCCATCTGCCACAGCCGGTCCTGCGCATGGACGTAGCCGAGCGCGGCATAGGCGTCCCGTTCGGTGGTGGCGAAGATGTGCGGGATGGCGTGCCGGTCGCGCAGGATCTCCACGGGCCCCTCCAGCCCCGGCACGGTGACGGCGCCCTCATAGGCCGGCGTCTGCTGGCGAAGCCACAGCAGGGCGCCCCCCGCCGTCAGCACCGGAACCACGGCCACCAGGGCGACGACGGCCAGCAGGATGGCCAGGGGCTTGCGGGCGGCGCGGGGAATCATCGGGGGGCGGGTCTTCTAAGGCTTCCTGGATCGGTTCCCCATACATGGGTGCGGGAAGGGGGAGGGGCCAAGCCTTTCGATTCCCCCTCCGGGGAAAGGATACGCTTACGCCGCGGACGTCAGCGCAGCGTCATTCCATGGCCGAGCAGCCCGGCCAGCCGCCGCAAGATGGCGAGCCAGCCGTTCCGCCCCCGCCCGGCACCTCGCGCGTGGGAGGCGAGGTCCAGGGCCACACAGCCGCCGAAGCACGGGACGACGACGGACAGCGCGACGAGGTAGGGGGCGTAATGGCCGAGCAGGATGGGGCGCAACCTGGAACAGCCGAAGGGACAGACGCGCACGGGCGGACTTATTAGATAGAGGAAGGACGCGCCGAGCCCACTTCGGCGAAAGGCCCCTTTCCGCCAGACGAAAGACCTGATGGCTACCTTCAACAGAGAAAGCGCTCGCCGAAACTCCGGTCGCAAACCGCTGCGGGCTCTGGGACGCCTGCTGCGCCGAAGCGTCCTTCGCCCCCTGCTGACCGTCGCGGCGCTGGTCTATTTCCTGATCGACGCGGTGGCGCTGGAAGCGCTCCGCCCGCTGGCCGCCTGGATCGGGCGCCTGCGCTTCGCCGAACGGCTGGCGGCGCGCATCCGGCAACTCGGCCCCTACCCGACGCTGGCCCTCTTCGTCATTCCGCTGGCGGTGCTGGAGCCGCTGAAGCCTTTTGGCCTTTATCTGATGGGAACGGGCCATCCGGTTCAGGGCGCGATGCTGCTGGGCGGGGTGGAACTGGTGAAGGTCACGCTGGTGGAGCGGCTGTTCCACATCGGCAAGGACAAGCTGCTGACCATCCCGGCCTTCGCCTGGTGCTACGTCCGGGTGGTGCGCTGGCTCGGCTGGCTGACTTCGCTGCCGCCCTGGCGGGCCGTCCAGCGGGCGGTGCGGCGGATGAGGGAGGCGCTTCGCCCGGCGCTGGCGGTGATCCGCGGCTGGGCGCGGTCCTTGCGGCGCCGTCTGCAAGCCGTGTCGAAAAAGGGGTAATCCCATCCTGGGCTTGCCGCTTCTTAGGGGCGATCGCATATGACTTCGTCTTTGCAGACCGTCCCAAGGCCCCCACCCGTGCGCGCCGTTTCCCTGATCCTCGCCTGTTTCTTCTCCCTGGCGGTGCCTGCCGCTCTGGCCGCCGAAAAGGCCGGTACGGCGTCGCCGCGGGAGTCGCGCATGGCCGACTGCGAGGCGGCGGAGAAGGGCGACCCGGAGGCGTCCTACCGCACGGCGCGGCGATTCCTGTTCGGCGTGGGGGTGAAGCGCGACAAGCGCGTCGGCACGGCGTGGCTGCGCGCCGCGGCGTCGCGCGGGCACAAGGAGGCGCGCCGGCTGGTCGCCTATGTGCCGGGGCGCCTGGGCCATGTCCGCCCCTGGTGCCGTCCCGGCGCCGCACCCCTGCGCGAGGCGCTGCTCCCGCCGCCGGAGATCGTGGCGATGGTGCACAGGACGGCGCCCCAGTACGGGCTGGACCCTGCGCTTGTGCTGGCGGTGATCCGGGTGGAGAGCGCCTTCCGCTCCGACGCGGTGTCGCCGAAGGAGGCGGCGGGGCTGATGCAGCTCATCCCCGACACGGCGGAGCGGTTCGGCGTGTCCGACGTGTTCGACCCCGCCCAGAACATCCGCGGCGGCGTGCGGTATCTGCGCTGGCTCTTGGCCTATTTCCAGGGTGACGTTACGCTGGCCCTTGCCGGCTACAACGCGGGCGAGCGGGCCGTGGACCGCTTCCGGGGCGTCCCGCCCTATGAGGAGACGCGGAACTACGTGCGCGCCATCCGCCGTCTGTACGACGCGCCGCGGCATCCCTTCGACGCCGAGGTGGCGGAGCCGTCGCCCCTGGTCACCCGGCAGGCGGCGGAACTGGCACGGCCCGGCAAGGGCTGAGGAAACGACGCACGAACCAAAAGGGAGGGGCCACCCGTGCCGATGTCCGAACGCAGCTTTCTCGGCCTCAGCGCGGCGGGGTTCCACCGCGTCGCCTACACCCAGTGGGGCCGCGCGGACGCGGCCCGCACCGCCGTGTGCGTGCATGGCCTGACCCGCAACGGGCGCGACTTCGACGCGCTGGCGCTCGATCTGGCCGACCGCTACCGCGTCGCCTGCCCGGACGTGGTGGGGCGGGGCAGGAGCGGCTGGCTGAGCAACCCGGCGCTCTACGGCTATCCGCAATACTGCGCCGACATGGCGGCGCTGATCGCCCGGCTGGAGGTGGAGTCGGTGGATTGGGTCGGCACCTCCATGGGCGGGCTGATCGGCATGCTGCTGGCCGCCCAGCCGGACAGCCCGGTCCGCCGGCTGGTGGTCAACGACGTCGGCCCCTTCATCGCCCGCGCCGGCTTGCAGCGAATCGCCGATTACGTCGGCAAGGACCCGGTGTTCGAGGATCTGGCGGCGGTCGAGTCCTACCTGCGCTTCGTCCTGATGGGCTTCGGGCGGCTGCCCGACGAGGCGTGGCGCCACATGGCGGAACACAGCGCCCGCCGGCGCCCGGACGGCTGCTACGGCCTCGCCTACGACCCGGCCATCGCCGAAGCCTTCAAGGCGCAGCCGATGGAGGACGTGGACCTGTGGGCCGTCTGGGACCGCATCCGTTGCCCGGTGCTGGTGCTGCGCGGCGTCACCTCCGACATCCTGCTGCCGGAAACGGCGGAGGAGATGACCCGCCGCGGCCCGAAGGCCCGCGTGGTGGAGTTCGCCCACACCGGCCACGCCCCGGCCCTGATGACCGAGGACCAGATCGCGACGGTGCGCGGATTCCTGCTGGAGGACTGACGGGGGGTGCGATGTGCGGCACTCCGAAGCGAAGGGTGAAGGTGACGCGCGGCGTCCGCCGTCCTATAACTGCGGCCATGACCGACACCACATCCGACTCCGCCCCCGCCTCCTCCTCAGCCTTCGACCCGCAGGCCCTGCCGCCGCTGCGCGAGGTGATCGCCCGCTTCGGGTTGGATGCCCGCAAGGCGCTGGGCCAGAACTTCCTGCTCGACCTCAACCTGACGGGCCGGATCGCGCGCTCGGCGGGCGACCTGACCGGGGTGACGGCGGTGGAGATCGGCCCCGGCCCCGGCGGGCTGACCCGCGCGCTGCTGGCGACCAAGGCGAAGCAGGTGATCGCCATCGAGCGCGACCACCGCTTCATCGAGGCGTTGCAGGACGTGATCCAGGCGGCGGATGGGCGCCTGTCCATCGTCGAGGCCGACGCGCTGGAGGTCGATCCCATAGACATCGCCCCGGCGCCGCGGGCCATCGTGGCGAACCTGCCCTACAATGTGGCGACTCCGCTGCTGATCGGCTGGCTGTCGCGGATCGAGGAGTTCGTCAGCCTGACGCTGATGTTCCAGAAGGAGGTCGCGGACCGTCTGGTCGCCAAGCCGGGCAGCAAGGCCTATGGGCGCCTGTCGGTCATCACGCAGTGGCGGGCGGACGCGAAGGTGCTGTTCAACCTGCCGGCCAAGGCCTTCACCCCGCCGCCGAAGGTGGCCTCCACGGTGGTTCACCTGACCCCGCGCGCCAATCCGGAGCCGGCGGAGTGGAAGGCGCTGGAGCAGGTGACCGCCGCCGCCTTCGGCCAGCGCCGCAAGATGCTGCGGCAGAGCTTGAAGAGCCTGGGAGACGCGGAGGCGCTGCTCGCCGCCGTCGGCATCGAGCCGACCGCAAGGGCCGAGGAGGTGGATGTGGCGGGGTTCGCGGCGCTGGCGCGGGCGTTCCGGGGGCGGTGAGTTTGCAGTCCCCCTCCCTGACCCTCCCCCGCTTCGCAGGGGAGGGGATTTATTCCCGTCCTTACAGCGCCGCCTGCACGCTCTGCACGAAGGCCGGCAATCCGACCTGCCGCGACCGGCGCAGCCGTTCGGCGCGCAGGATGGCCTGGAGGGCGGCGACGCTCTCCTCCACGTCGTTGTTCACGATCACATAGTCATACTCGGCCCAATGGCTGATCTCGTCCGACGCCTCGGCCATGCGCTGGGCGATCACCTCCGCCGAATCCTGGGCGCGTGTGTGCAGGCGGCGCTCCAGTTCGGTGCCCGAGGGCGGCAGGACGAAGACGCTGACCAGATCGGCGCGGGCGTTGGCCGCCAACTGCTGCATGCCTTGCCAGTCGATGTCGAACAGCACGTCGCGCCCGGCGCTCAACGCCGTCTCCACCGCGTTGCGCGGCGTGCCGTAGCAGTTGCCGAACACGCGGGCGTGCTCCAGCAGTTCGCCCTGCCCGGCCATGCGCTCGAACTCCGGCATGTCCACGAAATAGTAATGGACGCCCGGCTGCTCGCCGGGGCGCATCGGGCGGGTGGTGACGGACACCGACAGGGTGATGCCGGGGTCGCGGTCCAGCAGACGGCGCGAAATCGTGGTCTTGCCCGCCCCGGAGGGGGAGGACAGCACGAGCATCAGGCCACGCCGGGTGATCTTGCTATTCATGGTTTGGGGCATGGTGTCGGACGTCACTCGATGTTCTGGACCTGCTCGCGAAGCTGCTCGATGGAGGCTTTCAGCGACAGGCCGATGCGGGTCAGCTCCACGTCGGCGGACTTGGAGCACAGGGTGTTGGCTTCGCGGTTGAATTCCTGGCACAGGAAGTCGAAGCGGCGGCCGATGGCGCCCCCCTCCGCCAGCATGTCGCGGGCGGCCTGGATGTGGGCGCGCAGGCGGTCCATCTCCTCCCGCACGTCGGCCTTGGCGATCAGGATCGCGGCCTCCTGGGCCAGCCGCTCCTCCGGCAGGGCCGGGGCGGCGTCGAGCAGGGCGGCGACCTGACTGCGCAGCCGTTCGCGCAAGGCGTCGGGCTGGGTGCTCGCGCAGGCGGCGGCGGCGGTGACCAGCCGTTCGATCTCGTCGAGATGGCCGTTCAGGACGGTGACCAGACGCGCCCCTTCCGACAGGCGGGCGGCAAGGAGTTCGCCGATCAGCCGGCCGAGGTCGGCCTTCAGCGCGGCCTCCACCCGCTCCCGCGCGTCGCCCTCGTCCTCCTCCACCGGCTCGATGATGCCGCGGACGGCGAGCAGCGAATCGAGCCGCGGCGGGGCCGCCCCGGCGCCCTCGATCTCGCGCGCCAGCTCCAGCACCTGGGTCAGAAGCTCCCGGTTGATGCGGAGTTGCGCGACCGACTGGCTGCGGTTGACGGTCAGGTTCAGGTTGATGCTGCCGCGGGCCAGCCGCTTCGGGATTTCCGCGCGGGCGGCGGCCTCCAGCGTGTCGAAGCCGGCGGGCTGGCGGCAGCGGATGTCGAGGTTGCGCCCGTTGACGCTTTTCACCTCGAAGGTCCAACTGTAGCCGTCGGCATGCCCGTCCACGCGTGCGAAGCCGGTCATGCTGGAAACAGCGGAGCGTTGAGCGGGCAAAGCGGCCTCGACTACTATTTGTGGGATCGCGGGGTTCAAGTTATAGCGTCGGGCGGCGAAGGCAACAAGCGTCAGGGACGGGGGAAAAGGCCATGCGCGATCCGCGCTCGATCGTCATCACCGGGGCGTCCAGCGGCATCGGGGAGGAACTGGCCCGCGCCTACGCGGCCCCCGGCGTCACGCTGGCCCTGACCGGGCGTGACCCCGCGCGGCTGGAGGCGGTGGCGGAGCGTTGCCGCGCCATGGGGGCGGCGGTGGAGACGGCGCTTCTCGACGTGGCGGACCGCGCCGCCATGGCGGACTGGCTGACGGCGCTGGACACCCGCGCGCCGGTCGATCTGGTCATCGCCAACGCCGGAATCTCCGCCGGGACCGGGGGCGGGACGGAAAGCGCCGAGCAGGCGCGGCGCATCTTCCAGGTGAACGTGGACGGCGTGCTGAACACCGTGCACCCGCTGCTTCCCGGCATGCAGGCGCGGCGGCGCGGGCAGATCGCCCTGATGGCCTCGCTGGCCGGTTTCCGCGGCATGCCCGGCGCGCCCGCCTATTGCGCCAGCAAGGCGGCGGTGCGGGTCTATGGCGAGTCGCTGCGCGGGGATCTGGCAGGGCAGGGGATCGGCGTGACGGTGATCTGTCCGGGTTTCGTGAAAAGCCGGATGACCGCGGTGAACCGCTTCCCCATGCCCTTCCTGATGGAGACGGACCGGGCCGCCCAGGTGATCAGGAGCGGTCTGGCCCGCAACAAGGCCCGCATCGCCTTCCCCTGGCCGATGGCCGCCGCCGTGTGGCTGCTGGCGGCTCTGCCGGCGGGCTGGACGGATATGTTGCTGCGGCAGGCGCCCCGCAAAGGGGGGTGAAGGATTACGGCTTCGCCTTCCAATAGCCCCAGACGGAGGCCGGCGGGACGTTCAGCGGGGTGAAGCCCAGCCGCTTGCCCTTCACGCCCAGCGCGCGCTGGTTCAGCGGCGACACGAGGCCGTAAGTGTAGAGCACGAACCGCCCGCCTTCGGGAAGGATGCGGAAGCAGGCCTCCACCACCTCCTTCTGGGCGCGCATCGGCAGGTTCAGCATGGGGATGCCGATGACCACCGTGCCGACCTTGCCCACCAGCGCCGGGCCGAGCAGGTCGGCGGCCTTGCGGCAGTCGTCATGGACGACGTTCACATCCGGGTAGTGGCCGCGCAGGTAGCGGCACAGGTGGTCGTCGATCTCGAAGGTGAAGATCCGGTTGCCCGGAATGCCGCGCTGAAGAAGAGCCTTGGTGATCGCGCCGGTGCCGCCGCCGAATTCCACGACGACCTGATCCGGCCCGCACAGCACCTGCTCCCCGATCAGCCGGCAGAGCGCGCCCGAGGACGGTGTAACGGAACCCATCGAAAGGGGATTAGCCAACCAACGCTGGAAGAAAAGCCACGCGGCCGGCGGCGTCTTGCCGCTTTTTCGTTTTTCGGCGACGGTGATTTCCGTTGGTGTCATTGATCGGCCTTTCGCCGTTGGCTGTTGAGCGTTTTTGCCCCGGGGCTAAACAAGCTGGAGCCCTGGGGGGTCCCGAACCTAACCATCCCGTCGCGCACTTATGTCGCATCCGGGGGCACCCCGCAACCCGCCGGACGGGCGGGAGCTATGCCATAAACGCGGGATAAGCCGGCACGGCGGTCAACAGGGTCTGGCCGGCGTAGGACAGGCTGCTGGCGACCAGCGCGAAGAAGACCAGCGCGGCGGCGGTGAGGGCGAGGCTGACCGCCACCGCGGCCCCGTCGCGCTCGATCAGGCCCAGGGACAGCAGCACCAGGGCGAACCCGGGCAGCCAGCCGGTCAGCGGCAGCGGCACCATGCAGGTCAGCGACAGCAGCAGAACCAGCACGCCGAACCAGCGCTCCCCGTCGATGGCGGCGAAACGGCTGTGGCGCGGCTTCAGCATCTTCTCGATGGCGGTCAGGCGGGGCATGGCCTTGTCGATCATGCGGGCGGCGAGGTTGCGGCCGACCGAGCGGCGCAGCACCCAGCCGGGCAGGGTGGCGCCGCGCCTGCCGAAGGCCATCTGGGCGGCGAACAGGACGATCGGCAGGTCGAACAGGCAGGACACGCCCAGCGGCACCGGCGCGATCGTGGGCAGCGACAGGGCCAGCAGGACGGTGCCCAGCGACCGGTCGCCCAGCGCCTGGATCAGATCGCCCAGCGACACCCGCCCGTCCGGCAGATTGGCGCGGAAGGCGGCCAGCACGTCGGATGTCCGTTCCTCGTCATGACCGCCGCCATGGCGGGAGACGGTCGCGGGGAGCGAAGCCGCTCCGGTGAAGGCCACGTCGCGCGGCATGCTCATACACCGGCCTCCGCCGCCGCCGACTCATAGGTTTCCAGATGCTCCAGCCACGCCTCCTCGGCGGCGGACAGCTTCTTGTCCACCACGCCCAGGTCGATCTGGAGCTTTTGCAGCTTGTCGCTGGGGCCGCTGTAGAGGGCGGGATCGGCCAGCTTCGCCTCGATCTTCCGCTTCTCCTCGGTCAGCTTGTTGACCAGCGACTCCGCGTCGGCCGCCTTCTTCTTCAGGGGCGCCAGGGCGGCGCGGGCCTCCGCCGCGGCGCGGCGCTGGTCCTTGCGGCTGGCGCCGGCGTCCGGCGTCTCGCCCCCCTTCGCGGCGGCGCGTTCGGCCCGCGCGCGGTCCAGGAGGAAGCGGCGGTAGTCGTCCAGGTCGCCGTCATAGGGCTGGACCGTACCGTCGGCCACCAGCAGCAGCCGGTCGGCGGTCAGCTCGATCAGATGCGGGTCGTGGCTGATGAGGATGACGGCGCCCTCGAACCCGTTGATCGCCTCGATCAGCGCCTCGCGGCTGTCCACGTCCAGATGGTTGGTCGGTTCGTCCAGCATCAGGATGTGCGGCGTCTCGCGGCTCATCAGCGCCAGGAGAAGCCGGGCCTTCTCGCCGCCGGACAGGTCGGCGATGCGGGTTTCCGCCTTGCTCTGCTGGAAGCCGAAGCGGCCGAGATGGGCGCGGACTTTCTCCTCCGGCGCCAGCGGCATGATGCGCTGGGTCTGCTGGATGGGGGTCAGCGACAGGTCCAGCTCGTCCTGCTGATGCTGGGCGAAATAGCCGACGCGCAGCTTGGCCGGGCGCTTCACCTCGCCGGCCATGGCCTCCAGCCGCCCGGCCAGCAGCTTCACCAGCGTGGACTTGCCGTTGCCGTTGGCGCCCAGCAACGCGATGCGGTCGTCCATGTCGATGCGCAGGTTGACGCGGCGCAGGATGGCGCGGTCGCCGTAGCCGATGGTCACCCCGTCCAGCGCGATCAGCGGCGGGGCCATCTCGTCCGGCTGGGGGAAGTTGAAGACGACCTCGGCGTCGTCCTCCATCAGCGTGATGGTTTCCAGCTTCTCCAGCGCCTTCAGGCGGCTCTGCGCCTGACGGGCCTTGGTCGCCTTGTAGCGGAAGCGTTCGACGAAGGCCATCATGTGCTTGCGCTTGGCCTCCTGCTTGGTTGCCATGGCCTGCAACCGCTCCATGTTGGCGCGGCGCTGCTTCAGGAACTGGTCGTAGTTGCCGGCGTAGGTCACCAGCTTGCCCTGGTCCACATGGATGGTCGTCGTGGGCACCGAGTTCAAGAGGTCGCGATCATGGCTGACCAGCAGGATCGTGTGGGGGTAATTCTTGAGGTACCCCTCCAGCCAGATGGTGGCCTCCAGGTCGAGGTGGTTGGTCGGCTCGTCGAGCAGCAGCAGGTCGGGCCGGGCGAACAGCACGCCGGCCAGCGCCACGCGCATCCGCCAGCCGCCCGAGAAGTCGGAGCAGGGCCGCGTCTGCGCGTCGGCGTCGAAACCCAGGCCGGAGAGGACCTGTGCGGCGCGCGACGGCGCCGAATGCGCCTCGATGTCGGCCAGCCGGGCGTGGATCTCGCCGATGCGCATGGGGTCGGTGGCCGTCTCGGCCTCCGCCAGCAGGGCGGTGCGCTCCGTGTCGGCGGCCAGAACGGCGTCGATCAGGGTGGTGGCGCCGCTGGGGGCCTCCTGCGCCACCATGCCGATCTTCGTCCCGGAGGGCACGGTGATCGCCCCGGCGTCCGTCTGGAGCTGGCCGGCGATGAGCTTCAGGAGGGTGGATTTTCCGGTGCCGTTGCGGCCGACCAGCGCCACGCGGTGGCCCTTCGACACGACCGCGGTGGCGCGGTCGAACAGCACCCGTCCGCCATAGCGGAACGTCAGGTCGTTGATGTGCAGCATGTTGGCGCCGGTTTATCACGGGGACACCCCGATTTGAAGCGGGACCGCGGGTCGGCGTTTCATGGCAGCCGCGCAGCCGTGCCCGCGCGGCCTCACGAAGCGGTTGCCGTGACCGAAAAGCGCCTATATAACCCCGCGCAACCGGCGCCCCGGCCAAACCAGCGGCGCCCATAACGCTTTTTCAGCAGGAGCCCACCGCCATGGCCGTCGAACGCACCCTCTCGATCATCAAGCCCGATGCCACCCGCCGCAACCTGACCGGCAAGATCAACGCCAAGTTCGAGGACGGCGGCCTGCGCATCGTCGCGCAGAAGCGCGTTCAGCTGTCCAAGGCCCAGGCCGAGCAGTTCTACGGCGTGCATCGTGAGCGTCCGTTCTTCAACGATCTCGTTTCCTTCATGATCTCCGGCCCGGTTGTGCTCCAGGTCCTGGAAGGCGAGAACGCCATCGCCCGCAACCGCGAGATCATGGGCGCCACCAACCCGGCCAACGCCGCCGAGGGCACCATCCGCAAGGAGTTCGCCGAGTCGATCGAGGCCAACTCGGTGCACGGTTCCGACGCTCCGGAAACCGCCGCGCAGGAGATCGCCTTCTTCTTCTCCGGCATCGAGCTGGTCGGCTGATCGCGGTTTTCCGCTCCGCAGCCTTGCGCGAAGGGCCGTCCCGACCGGGGCGGCCCTTTTGCATTTCAGGGGGCATTTCAGGGCCTTCCGTCCGCGACGTGCCGCCCGTGCGGCGTCACGGCACCGTGGACAGACGTGGCGAAGTCGAGTATTCGGGGAATCTACCGCTAGGAGTACCCCGCCATGGAAAGCCCTGACGTCAAGCCGATCGTTGCGGCCCTGCTGGAACCGCTGCCGACCCTCGTGAAGGGCAGGAACGACCTGAGCGATCCGGGCGTGGTGGAATTGCTGGTGCGCGGTTACGTGGACCAGTGCCTGTCGGCCTTCCAGGAGGTGCTGCGCGGCAATGTCGAGCAGGACGCGGCCATCGACGCGATCAACGCGCAGGCGGCGGCGCTGAACGCGGTGTTCCTGGGGACCAGCGGCTTCGACACGGTGATCGTCCATCCCTGGAACTCCGCCGACCAGCTCGGCCAGTTCCTTCAGGACACGGTGGGGCTGGATTTCCCGGCGGAGGATTGCGTGCGCGCCTCCCTCATCCACCTTGCCACCCATGTGATGCACGCCATCCAGGGCGGTGCGGAGGCATGGGAGGAGCAAGTGGACGCGCTGGTCGGCGAAATGCGCGACCTGCTGCTGGGCCGTCTGCCGGACGGAGCGTAAAGGCTCGTCCGGGCGACGCCGTGGCTACGCCAGGAAGATCGCCAAAAACGCCAGCACGATGATCACGCTCGCGGTCGCCAGGGTCAGGAACCGCGTGAAGGCGTGCCAGCCCGCCTCGTGCTGGCGGACGAGTTCCTCGCTGACCGGATTGTGGCCCTGCGGATTGAAGCCGTGATCGGTGACCGCCATCGCCCCTTGCCTCCCCTCTTGTTGACGCCCATGCGCGCCGGGAATTGGTTCCGGCGTAGAATGTGGGAAGCGCTGACGGTTGCGGCAAGGGTACCGCTTGGGAAGACTCAGGCGGGCGGGTTGATGAGCGTCGGCAGGTCCGGGACCGGGCCGGACAGGACCGCGCGGCCCTCCTCGACGCGGGCGCGGCCTTCGGCGATCAGGCGCAACGCCTGGGGGTAGAGCCTGTGCTCGGCCTCCAGCACGCGGGCGGCCAGCCGGTCGGCGTCGTCGCCGGGCAGGACCGGAACCGCGGCCTGGGCGATGATCGGCCCTTCGTCCATCTCCGGACGCACATAGTGAACCGTGCAGCCGTGGAACCGCACCCCGGCGTCCAGCGCCCGCTGGTGCGTGTCCAGCCCCTTGAAGGAAGGCAGGAGCGAGGGGTGGATGTTGATGAGGCGGTCGTGCCAGCGTTCCACGAACCAGGGCGACAGCAGCCGCATGAAACCGGCCAGACAGACCAGCTCCACGCCCGCCGCGCGCAGGCGCGCGTCCATGGCCTCTTCGAACGCCTGCTTGTCGCCGGGGAAGTCGCGATGGCTGACCACCGCGCCGGGAACCCCGGCGGCGGCGGCGCGCATCAACCCATAGGCATCGGCCTTGTTGGAGAGCACCAGCGCGATCGTCGCCGGAAAGTCCGGGGCGGCGCAGGCGTCGATCAACGCCTGCAAATTGCTGCCGCGCCCGGAAATCAGGACGCCGACCTTCAGCGGCGTCACGCCGACCATGCCGTGTCCATGCCGGTGACGGTGACGCGGGCGTCGCCGTCCTTGACCGCGTGGACGGTGCCGACGGTGAAGACCGTCTCGCCACCCTGGGCCAGGATCTCCACCGCCTGCTGCGCCTTGTCCGCCGGGACCACGACGACCATGCCGAGACCGGTGTTGAATGTGCGCGCCATGTCCAGCGGGGTCAGCCCGCCCGTCTTCATCAGCCAGGAGAAGACCGGCGGCAGCGGCCACCTGGAGGCGTCCAGCGTGACGCCCAGCCCGTCCGGCAGGACGCGCGGGATGTTCTCGATCAGGCCGCCGCCGGTGATGTGGGCCATCGCCCGCACCGTGCCGGCGCGCACCGCGGCCAGCGTGCTCTTCACATAGATGCGGGTCGGGGTCAGCAGAGCCTCGCCCAGCGTCTTGGAAGCATCCCACGGGCAGGGGGAGCCGTAGCCGAGGCCGGATGTCTCCACCAGCTTGCGCACCAGCGAATAGCCGTTGGAATGCACGCCGGAGGAGGCGAGGCCGAGCACCACGTCGCCGTCCCGGACGGTCGCGCCGGTCAGCGCGTTCTCGCGCTCCACGGCGCCGACCGAGAAGCCGGCGAGGTCGTAGTCGCCCTCGGCGTACATGCCGGGCATTTCCGCCGTCTCGCCGCCGACCAGCGCGCAGCCGGCCTGACGGCAGCCTTCCGCGATGCCCGCGACGATGGCGCGGCCCGCGGCGACGTCCAGCTTGCCCGTGGCGTAGTAGTCGAGGAACAGCAGCGGCTCCGCGCCCTGAACGACGAGGTCGTTCACGCACATCGCCACGAGGTCGATGCCCACCGTGTCGTGCCGGTCCGCCAGGATGGCGACCTTCAGCTTGGTGCCGACGCCGTCCGTGGTGGCGACCAGCAGCGGGTCGTGATACCCGGCCGCGCGCAGGTCGAACAGCGCACCGAATCCGCCCAGCCCGGCGTCGGAGCCCGGGCGCGCGGTGGAACGGGCGAGCGGCTTGATCGCGTCAACGAGGGCGTTGCCCGCATCAATGTCCACGCCGGCCTGCTTGTAGGCGTCGGACGTGTTATTAGACTGGGTGCTGATGGTATCCTCGCTTGGGCTGAGCTATATACCTGGGCCACCTGAACCGGGTCATTTTGGGCCGGGTCAATGGGGAACGGGCCGAACATACTCGAATCGGAAGGCTTTGCAATGCTCCACCGCCGCCATGCGCCGCTGTTTGCGGGCTTCGCCGCCATCGCCGTGGCTCTGGCCGTTCAGGCCGGCCCCGTGAAAGCGCAGACGCCCGGCGCCGCTCCACCCGCGGTGGCGTCTCCGGCGGTTCCGGCGGCGGACCCTTTCACCGTGTCGGGCGTGAAGGTGGACGTCAGCGCGGCCAACGCCAACGCCGCCCGCGATCAGGCGATCCGCGACGCGCAGGTGAAGGCGTGGGCGGAGCTGTACAAGCGCCTCGTCCCCTCCGCCACCGCCGTGCCGCGGGTGTCGGAGATCGAACTCGCCCGGCTGGTCCAGGGCTTCGAGATCGACGACGAGAAAGTGTCGGCCACCCGTTATCTCGGCAGCATCACCGTGCGCTTCCGCCCCACCGCCGTGCGCGAGACGCTGGCCGGCGGCGGCCAGCAGTATGTGGAGCCGCCCGCCCGGCCCTACGTGATCCTGCCGGTCACCATCGTGGACGGGCACCCCGTGCTGTGGGAGGACCGCACCGGCTGGCGCGAAGCCTGGGAGGGCCGGCAGCCCGGCGCCTCTCTGGTGCCGCTGGTGGTGCCGGACGGCGAACTTGCCGACATTTCCGCCATCGGCGTGAACGAGGCGTTGGCCGGCGATCCGGAGGCGCTGGCCCGCATCGCCCAGCGCTACAACGCCGGGGGCGTGGTCGTCGCCAAGACCGATCTGCCGGCGGGCGGGCCGGATCTGGGCCGTCCGCTGTCGGTCGAGGTGACCCACTACACCCCCGACGGCGCGCGGGACCACCAGACGGTGAACGTGAAGGCCGACATGGCCGACCGGGCCGGCGACTTCCTGACCCGCGCGGTGACCTTCGTGGCCGCCGCCATCGATGAATCCTACCGCCGCGAAAACACCATGGCGACCGGGCCGGAGCAGGCCACGCTGGTGCGGGTCCCGCTCAGCAGCCTCAACGACTGGGTGGAGACGCGCAAGCGGCTGGGCACGGTCAGCGCCGTCACCCGCACCGACGTGCTGTCGATCAGCCGCTATGAGGCGCTGGTGGCGCTGACCCACCGCGGCGACGTGGAGCGGCTGCGCCAGGCGCTGGCCCGCCGCGACCTGGGCCTTGCCCGCACCGGGGCGGTCAACGCGCCGGTGCCGGTTCCGGTTCCGGGCCAGCCGGCGGTCCCGGTCACGCCCGCGCCGGAATGGCAGCTCCAGGTGCTGCCGAGGGGCGCCGGCGCATCGCTGGCCCAGCCCGCGGCGTCGTCGCCGGTCACCGCTCCGGCGGAGACCGCTTCCCCGGCTCCCGCCGCGCCATCGGCCAATCCCGGCGCGGCGCCGGTGCCGCCGGGCGCACCGCCGCGCATTCTCGGCACATTGCCGGCCACCGGAACGGTCCGTCCGTGACGGCGGACCGCTTCCCGCCGTTACAGACGGGGCGGAAGCGGCGGCATGAGGGACAACGGCAGAAGGCAACCCGGTGAGCATTCCGAACATCATCACCTTCGGCCGCATCCTGGCGGTGCCGGTCGCCGTCTACTTCATCCTGGCGGGGGAGCTGGGGGTCGCCTTCTGGCTGTTCGTCGGGGCGGGCGTGTCCGACGCGGTGGACGGCGCCGTGGCGCGGATGTTCCGCGCCCGCACGGTGCTGGGGGCCTATCTGGACCCCATCGCCGACAAGGCTCTGCTGGTCAGCGTCTATGTCTCGCTGGGCCACATCGGCGAGCTTCCGCTGTGGCTGGTCATCCTGGTGGTGTTCCGCGACCTGATGATCGTCGGCGGGGTGATGCTGCTCTACACGCTGAAGGAGTCGCTGGCGATGCAGCCGCTCTACATCAGCAAGATCAACACCGCGGTGCAGATCGCCCTGGCCGCGGCGGTGCTGGCCCCGGCGGGGCTGGGGCTGCCGGACTTTCACCTGTTCGGGATGGCGCTGGTGCCGCTGCTCACCTGGGCCTGCGCGGCGACGACGGTGCTGTCGGGCCTGGCCTACGCCTATCGCGGCGGGCTGCTGTTCAACCGGCATGGGGGGGTGCCGTGACGGCGGCCAAGCAGTTCCGTTTCTGGCTGATCGGGCTGGGGCTGTTCGTCCTGGTCCTGTGGATGCTGTCCGGTATGCTGCTGCCCTTCGTGGTGGGGCTGGCGGTCGCCTATCTGCTGGACCCGGTGGTGGACCGGCTGGAGCGCTGGCGCCTGCCGCGCTGGCTGGCGACGACGCTGGTGCTGCTGTCCTTCGTTCTGGTTCTGGTGCTGATGGGGCTTCTGCTGCTGCCGCTGGTGCAGGCGCAGGTGGTCCACCTGATCGAGGTGCTTCCCAACTACGCCGCCGCGGCGCGGGAGCGCGTGCTGCCGGTGCTGGACCGGCTGGTCCACCGCCTGTCGCCGGAGGACGTGCAGCGCCTGCGGGAGGCCGCCGGCAATTACGCCGGGGATGTGGTCGGCTGGGTCGGGCGGGTGCTGAAGCACATCCTGTCCGGCGGGCTGGCGCTGTTCGACGTGCTGTCGGTGATGTTCATCACGCCCATCGTGGCCTTCTACCTGATGCGCGACTGGGACATCCTGGTCAACAAGGTGAACGGCTGGCTGCCCCTGGACCACGCCGGGACCATCCGGGAACAGGTGCGGGAGGTGAACGAGACGCTGGCCGGATTCCTCCGTGGGCAGGCGCTGGTCTGCCTCGTGCTGGGGGTGTTCTACGCCGTGGCGCTGTCGCTGGCGGGGCTGGACTTCGGTCTGGTGATCGGGCTGATGGCGGGGCTGCTGTCCTTCATTCCCTATGTCGGCTCCCTGTTCGGATTCGTGTCGAGCACGGGGCTGGCGCTGTTGCAGTTCGACGATCCGTGGCGGGTCGCCTTCGTCGTGGCGATCTTCCTGTTCGGGCAGGCGGTGGAGGGCAACGTGCTGACGCCGAAGCTGGTGGGCGAGAAGGTCGGGCTGCACGCGGTCTGGGTGATCTTCGCCCTGCTGGCGGGCGGTTCGCTGTTCGGCTTCGTGGGGGTCCTGCTGGCGGTTCCGGTGGCGGCGGTGATCGGAGTGCTGACACGCTTCGCGCTGGGGCGCTATCTTGATAGCCCCTACTATCGCGGCACCCCTGCTCCATGACCCTCGCCCCATGACCCTCGCCCCATGACTCTTGCCCCATGACCCTGGCGGCCCAGATACCGCTCGATCTCGGACACCGCGCCGCCATGGGCTGCGAGGACTTCCTCGTGGCGCCCAGCAACGCGGAGGCGGTGGCGTGGCTCGACCGCTGGCCGTCCTGGCCGGCGCCGGCCCTGACGCTGTACGGGCCGGACGGCTGCGGCAAGACCCATCTCGGCCATGTCTGGCGGGCGCGCAGCCACGCCCCCATCGCCGCGGGGGAGGCGCTGGACCGGACCGACCTGCCGGCCCTTCTGGCCCGCGCCAACGCCGTGGTGGTCGAGGACGCGGACATGGTGGCCGGAAAGCCGGCGCGGGAGGAGGCGCTGTTCCACCTCTACAACCTGGCGCGCGACTCGGGCGGGCATCTGCTGCTGCTGTCGCGCCGCCCGCCGTCCCGCTGGCGGATGAAGCTGGCCGACCTGCGGTCCCGCATCAAGGCGGCGCCCGCCGTGGGGGTGGAGGCGCCGGACGACGCGCTGCTCGCCGCTGTGTTGGTCAAGCTGTTCGCCGACCGGCAGTTGCGGCCCGGCATGGATCTCATCACCTACCTGCTGGCCCGGATGGAGCGGTCGCTGGAGGCCGCGGGGCGGGTGGTCGCGGCCCTTGACCGCGCCTCGCTGGCCGCGCACCGTCCCCTGACCGTGCCGCTGGCCCGCGAGGTGCTGGCCGGCCTGGAGACCGAGAGGAAAGGGGACGAGGATGGATCTGGGAATCGCCGGACGCCGCGCCATCGTGTGCGCAGCCAGCAAGGGGCTGGGTAAGGCCTGCGCCCTGGCCCTGGCGCGGGAGGGGGTGCAGGTCACCATCACCGCGCGTGGCCGCGACCTGCTGGAAGCCGCCGCGGAGGAGATCCGCAAGGAGACCGGCGCCACCGTGACCACCGCCGTGGGCGACATCGCGACGGAGGAGGGGCGCGCCGCGGCGCTCGCCGCCTGCCCCGAGCCGGACATCCTCGTCAACAACGCGGGCGGTCCGCCGCCGGGCAACTTCCGCGACTGGGAGCGGGAGCACTGGGTCCGCGCCCTGGAGGCCAACATGCTGGCCCCCATCTTCCTCATCAAGGCGACGGTGGACGGGATGATCGGGCGCCGTTTCGGGCGCATCGTCAACGTCACCTCGGGGGCTGTGAAGGCGCCGATCCCCATCCTCGGCCTGTCCAACGGGGCGCGGGCGGGACTGACCGGCTTCGTCGCCGGCCTGTCGCGCCAGACCGTGCGCCACAACGTGACCATCAACAACCTGCTGCCCGGCCCCTTCGAGACCGACCGCCTGCGCACCACCATGGAAGGCGGGGCCAAGGCCAACAACCGCAGCATCGACGAGGAGATGGCCCTCCGCCGCGCCGAGAACCCCTCGGGCCGCTTCGGCGATCCGGCGGAGTTCGGCGCGGCCTGCGCCTTTCTCTGCTCCGCCCATGCCGGCTTCATGACCGGGCAGAACATCCTGCTGGACGGCGGCGCCTATCCGGGGACGCTGTAAGCGGCCTTACCGGAACCACTCACCAGAACACCGCCACGTCCCGGAACGTCTTCCACAGGCCCGGCAGCGCCTTGCGGCGCTTGTCGGCCTGCTTGGCGAGCCAGCGGGCGGTGGCGTCGGCGGCGGCCCGGTGCTCCGGCTGGTCCGCCGACAGGCCGCGCAGGAGGTCGCGGGCCACCGTGGCGTCATGCTCGGCGTCGAGCGCGCCCAGCACGGCGTCCAGCGCGGCGATGAAGGGCACCGTTGCCGTTTCAGCGTAGAGGCCGCGGAAGAACTCCGCCGTGTGGCGCAGCTTGCGCAGGCGGCGGCGCAGCCGGTCGCGCGCCGCCGCGTCGGCGCCGTCCAGGTCGCGGCCCGCCTTCAATGCCTTGGCATGCTGGGCGGCGAGCCAGGGGCCGGACAGCTCGGCCATCGGGCGGTCGAACTGGGCGCGGACCTCCGCCGCGGCCCCGGACTGCCACGCTCCCTCTTCCAGCCAGGAGCCGAGCGCCAGGATCAGGCCGGTGCAGCGCGGCGATTGGATTGCCTCAACCGCGGCCTGGGCGGGCGCCCGCCGGGCCTCCCGCACCGCGGCGGCGAGGGCGGCGAGCGTGTCGGCGGGGACCTTGGCCGTCGCCGCGAAGGGCTCGACCCCGTGGGACAGCAGCACGTCCCAATCCCGCGCCGGGCCGAGTTGGCGGGAAAACCAGCGGATGCCGTCCCCGGCCTGGCAGGCGTCCGGCTCCCCGGTCAGGGGGCGGAACAGGCGGATGGCGGTGCGCAGCCGGCGCAGCGCGACCCGCATCTGGTGCAGCCCCTCCACTTCGCCCCCGGCCAGCGCGCAGGCTTCGTTGGCGAGCAGCAGGCGCAGCCCGTGGCGGACGATGTGGCGGTACGCCTCGGCCACCGTGGTGACCGGGGTCAGGCCCAGCGGCTCCGGCAGGGCGGGGGCGGGAAGGCGCCCGGTGACGAGGCGGTAGCCGACTTCCGCCTTGCTCTCCGTGCCGATTCGCGCCGGCAGGCTGCGCTGAAGCGCCAGCGCGAGGTCGAAGAGGCGTCCGGTGCGGCCCGATTTCAGCTCAAGCTCCACCTCGCTGATGCGGGCGCAGGCGTTGCCGGCGGTGATCCGCCCCTCGTCCACCGCCACTTCGATGGAGGTCAGCGCATCCGGGCGGACGAGCAGGGTGGTGCGCTGGAACTCCGTCGTGAAGAGCGGGACCAAGGCCTTGCGCGCGTCCTCCGGCACCAGGGCGGCCACGCCCTCCGCGTCGAGCGGGGCCATGTCCGGAGATTCCGTGGAAACGGTCCAATCCCATTCCTTGCGGATGGCGACCGCCGCCGAATCGCCGGAGGCGGCGGCGTTGAGGGTCTTCAGCGTTTGCACGAAGCGGTCGCCCTCCTGCCGCACCCGCAGCGCCACGCCCCCGGCGAACAGGCGCCGGTCCGGCGTGTCGTAATAGACGGTGCGCAGGAAGCGGACGGCCGGGGGGCCCTCCGCCACCGTCTTCAGGGCGGGCAGGTCCGGAACGCGGGGAAGGTCGCGCGGATCGAGAAGGAGCTTCATCTCCACCTCGCGCACGGCGGACACCGGGGCGGGCGCGTTCGGGGGCGCGGCATTCTGGGGCGCGGAAGACACGGCGGGACTCCTGCTCTGTTCCGGGCCTGCTCTGTTCGGGGTTGAAATACCCCACGCAGACAAGGGTGTTAAGAGGGCGTTAAGAGAGTTTGCGCGGCAGGATGAAATCGGCCAGCCGCCCCGCCCCGATGTCCAGATCGGCCCAGTGGGCGCATTCGAACAGAAGAACGGCGCAGGCGCCGGTCGGGAACTTCTCCGCCAGCGCGTCCCGGTCCCGCTCCTCCCCGCTGCCGGTCAGTTCCCGCGCGAGGTCGTGGAGGTCCGGGTTGTGGGCGACCAGCATCAGGGAGGCGGCGGAGTCCGGTGCGTCGCGCAGCCGTTCCAGAAGGACGCGCGCCCCGCACAGGTAGAGGCCGCGCTCATGCTCGACGGGGATGTCCGGCGCCTCCATCACCTCCAGCAGGCGGTGCGCGGTGTCCGCCGCGCGCACCGCGGTGGAGCACAGCACGAGATCGATGCGCGCCCCGCGGTCCTTCAGATGGTGGCCGACCAGCCGGGCCGCCTTCCTCCCCCGCGGCGCCAGCGGGCGGTCGTGGTCGTCCAGGGAAGGATCGTCCCACGCGGACTTGCCGTGGCGCATGAGGTACAGGGTCTTCATCGTGGGTTGTTCCTTCCTGGCAGGTTCGCCTTCGGGCGCGATCCGCTGGGGGGTGCGACTGTTTTGGCAGCGGTATTATCGTGGCGGCGGTATTATGCTGACTGTCTCAAAACCGTAACGCAGTTGGGGTAGGTTGCCGGACCCGCCGATGGCGGCGGATGGTTCGACCCGCCGGACTGTAGCGGCACCCACCACCACGCAAAAGCTCGAGGCTGCTGTGACCCAACTTCAGGACCTGGAAGCGACCTGCATCGAAGCGGATGCGCCGGAGCGTTTCATCAACCGCGAATTGTCGTGGCTGGCCTTCAACCAGCGCGTCCTGGAAGAGGCGTCCAACCCGAACCACCCGCTGCTGGAGCGGCTGCGGTTCCTGTCGATTTCGGCTAGCAACCTCGATGAATTCTACATGGTCCGAGTCGCCGGGCTGAAGGGGCAGGTCGCCGCGGGGGTGAAGACCCCCAGCGCCGAAAACCTGACCCCGGCCCAGCAGCTCACCGCCGTAAACCAGCGCATCATCGAACTGATGGACGCGCAGCAGACCATGTGGCGCAGCCTGAAGCAGGACCTGCGCGACGCCGGCATCGTCGTGGTCGATGGGGAGGAACTGAGCGACGGGGAGAAGGACTGGCTGGAGGCCAAGTTCCTGGACGACATCTTCCCGATCCTGACGCCCATCGCCGTGGACCCGGCGCATCCCTTCCCGTTCCTGCCCAATCTGGGCTTCTCGCTGGCGCTGCAACTCCACGAGCCGATCAAGGGGCGGCATTTGGACGCGCTGGTGCCGCTGCCGGCGCAGCTCGACCGCTTCATCCGCCTGCCGGGATCGGAGATCCGCTTCATCCAGTTGGAAAAGCTGGTGATGCTGTTCATCGACCGGCTGTTCCCCCCGTTCCAGGTGAAGGCCCACGGCGTCTTCCGCGTGCTGCGCGACAGCGAGATCGAGATCGAGGAAGAGGCGGAGGATCTGGTCCGCACCTTCGAGAGCGCCCTGAAGCGCCGCCGCCGCGGCATCGTCATCCGGCTGGCCACCGACGCCGGCATGCCCGCCGACCTGCGCGAGTTCCTGCGCAGCGAGTTGCGCGTGTCGAACGACGACGTGTTCATCCTGGACGGGCTGATCGGGCTGGCGGACACCCGGCAGCTCATCGTGGACGAGCGGCCCGATCTGGTCTTCCGTCCCTTCAACGCCCGTTTCCCGGAGCGCATCCGCGACTTCGGCGGCGACTGCTTCGCGGCCATCCGCGACAAGGACATCGTCGTCCACCACCCGTATGAGAGCTTCGACGTGGTGGTGCAGTTCATCCGGCAGGCGGCGCGCGACCCGCAGGTGGTTGCCATCAAGCAGACGCTCTACCGCACCAGCAAGGACAGCCCGATCGTGGCCGCCCTGATCGAGGCGGCGGAGGCCGGGAAGTCGGTCACCGCGCTGGTCGAGCTGAAGGCCCGCTTCGACGAGGAGGCCAACATCCGCTGGGCCCGCGACCTGGAACGCGCCGGCGCCCAGGTGGTCTACGGCTTCGTCGATCTGAAAACGCACGCCAAGGTGTCGCTGGTGGTGCGGCGCGAGAACAAGGCGCTGCGCAGCTACGTCCATTTCGGGACCGGCAACTACCACCCGATCACGGCGAAGGTCTACACCGACCTGTCCTTCTTCACCTGCGACCCGGCGCTGTGCCACGATGCGGCGGTGATGTTCAATTACATGACCGGCTACGCCACGCCGAAGCTGCTGGAGAAGATCGCCATCGCCCCGATCACGCTGCGCCAGCGGCTGGGCGAACTGATCGACGCGGAGGTCGCCAACGCCGCCGCGGGCAAGCCCGCCCACATCTGGGTGAAGCTGAACTCGCTGGTCGATTCGGAGATCATCGACCGGCTCTACAAGGCGTCGCAGAAGGGCGTGCAGATCGACATGGTGATCCGCGGCATCTGCTGCCTGCGCCCCGGTGTGAAGGGGTTGTCGGAGAACATCCGGGTGCGCAGCATCGTCGGGCGCTTCCTGGAGCACGGGCGCGTCATCTGCTTCGCCAACGGCCATGCCCTGCCCAGCCCGCAG
The DNA here is from genome assembly GCA_023411035.1 of Pseudomonadota bacterium. GTDB lineage: Bacteria > Pseudomonadota > Alphaproteobacteria > Azospirillales > Azospirillaceae > Azospirillum. The sequence goes on along the minus strand of JAEYPE010000121.1, from coordinate 45,013 downwards.
GCCAAGCTGTTCATCTCCTCCGCCGACTGGATGACGCGCAACCTGGACCGCCGCATCGAGACGCTGGTGCCCATCGAGAACCCGACGGTGCACGAGCAGGTGCTGGACCAGATCATGGTCGCCAACCTGAAAGACGAGGCGAACACCTGGAAACTCGGCCCGGACGGCGTTTATCATCGGATCGAGGCTGGTCCGGACGCGTTCAGCGCCCATAACTATTTCATGACGAACCCCAGCCTGTCGGGCCGGGGCAGCGCGTTGAGCAGCAAAAAGACGCCGCCACGGTTGAAGCTCCGTACGGTCACCTGATTGAGGATATCGGTTGCTTATGACGCCGGCGCAGGAACACAGGGCCGCCACGGTCACCGCCACCGTCGACAAGGGCGAGCGGATCGCCGTCATCGACATCGGGTCCAACTCGATCCGGCTCGTGGTCTATGACGCGCTGAAACGGTCGCCCCTGCCGGTCTTCAACGAGAAGGTCCTGTGCGGGCTGGGCCGCGGGGTGGAGAAGACAGGTTGCCTGAACCCCGCCGGCGTGGTCCAGGGGCTGGACGCGCTGGAGCGGTTCGCCTTGCTGGCCGCGGGCATACGCGTCGGGCGGCTGGACGTGATCGCCACGGCGGCGGTGCGCGATGCCGCGGACGGTGCGGCCTTCGTCCAGCGGGTGAAGGAGCGCACCGGCCTGGAGGTCGGCGTCATCAGCGGCGAGGAGGAGGCGCGGCTGTCCGCCATGGGCGTGCTGTCCGGCACTCCCGCCGCGGACGGGCTGGTCGGCGACCTGGGCGGCGGCAGCCTGGAACTGGTGCGGCTGGACCGCGGCGTGATCGGCGAGCATGTGACGATGCCGCTGGGGCCGTTGCGCCTGATGGAGCTGAACCCGGCCAAGCCGAACGGGCTGGTCCGCGCCATCGACCAGCATCTGGACAAGCTGGACTGGCTGGGGCAGCTCCGCGGGCGGCCCTTCCACCCGGTCGGCGGCGGCTGGCGGGCTCTGGCCAAGCTGCATATGGAGCATGTGAAGCACCCGCTGCACATCATCCACCACTACACGGTGCCCTTCGCCGAGGCGCGGGATTTCGCCGCGCTGATCGCCAAGCAGAGCCGGTCCTCGCTGGAAAAGATGTCCGGTTCCCGCCGCCGGGCGGACACGCTGCCCTACGCGGCGCTGGTGTTCGAGCGGCTGCTGCGGATGGTCCAGCCGTCCAACGTGGTCTTCTCGGCCTACGGGCTGCGGGAAGGGCATCTCTACGCACTCCTCGACCCGGAGACGCAGCGGCAGGACCCGCTGATCGCCGCGGCGGAGGATTGGGCGCAGCGCTTCGTCCGCATCGGCGACCCCGCCCTGCTGGTGTCCTGGACCGGCAACCTCTTCGCGGGGGAGGACGACGCGGCGCTGCGGCTGCGGCGGGCCTCCTGCCTGTTGAGCGACGTGGGCTGGGCCGAGCATCCCGATTACCGGGCGGAGCACGCCTGCCTGCGCATCCTGCGCTATCCCTTCCCCGGCATCGACCATGATGAACGGGCCTTTCTGGCGCTGGCGGTCTATGCCCGCTACGCCGGGTCCATCGACGGGCCGGCCACCCCCAACGCGATCACCCAGGGGGCGCGAGCGCTGCTGAACGACGCCCAGGCGCGCAAGGCGCTGGTGCTGGGTCTGGCTCTGCGGCTGGCCCACACGCTGACCGGCGGAGCCACCGCCCTGTTGCAGCGCACGGCCCTGAAGGTGTCGGGGGAACGGCTGGTGCTGACCCTGCCGGATGATTTCAGCGTGCCCGCTGGAGAAACGGTGCAGCGGCGCCTGGACGCTTTGGCGAAGGCATTGAACCGCAAGGGCGAGATCGTGCCGCCAGCCCGGCCCCAGGCGGCGGAATGAGGCGACCGGAGGAGGGCGGCGGCGCCCTTACTCCACCTTGGCGTGGGCGATGGCTTCGCGGACGCTCACGCCCTTGCGCAGGATGTTGTCCACGGCGCGGCCCTGCACCATCGTGATGCCGACCTTGTGGGCGTAGACGAGGCTCGACACGCTGTCGCAGCGCGCCAGGATGAACTTGCAGCGGTCCTGTTCCCGGATGCGCTCCATGAAATACTTCTCGAAGGTCGGGTCCATCTCCAGCATGTCGTTGGACCAGAAGATCTTCGCGTAGTCGGCGTTCAGGTATTCCAGATCGAAGTTGGTCACCCAGAAGGGGTTCAGCCCGTCCACCGCGATCTGATAGCGGCGGTCCTGGGCGAACTCCACCACCTCGTTGAACAGCGACAGGTTCTCGATCAGGTCGCCCTTTGAGATCTCAAGCACCACATGCCCGCGGAAATCGACGGGAAGCCGCTCGTCGAACTTCACGAAGCCGGTGGAGATGACCGTGGACAGGTTGATGTTGATGCCGATGCGCCGGCCCCGCATGAAGTTGAGCCCGTGATTCAGTGCGCGCAGCACCGACTGGTCGAGGTTCGCCGTGAAATAGTTGAACAGCCACTTGTTGGCCGTGATGTCGTAGTCCGGGCAGAGGCGTTCCTGAAGCAGCTTGATGGAGATGTAGAGTTCGAAATAGGCCATCTCCTCTTCGGCGTTGCGGCCGATGTTGGCGATAGCCTGATTGAACAGGAAGGGCGACAGGTCGAACATCTGCATGGAACGTTCGAGCTTCGCCATCTCCTCCAGCGTGATCGGCGGCTTCGTCTCGTTGGAATGGTCGCCGGTCTCGTTGGCCTGCAATTCTTCGATGAAGCGGATGACGTTGATGAAGTTCAACGCCAGTTCCATGATCGAATAGAGCGAATATTCCCTGTACGGGTTCGGCCCGGTCAGCGTGGTCTTCGCCAGGAAGATCTGCTCCACCTTCTGGCAGACGTCGGTGACGCCGGTCAGCTTCAGGCCCTTGTAAAGGATGATGACGTCGCCGTTGGAGATGTTGAAGGACTGAAGGTAGGACGCCTTGTTCGCCAATTCCTGGATGATCGTTCGGACGATCATCTGGCTGGACGGGTCCTTGTCCCTCAACAGCGACAGATGCATGTGGATCAGACGCATGCCCTGCAATTCGGACTTCGCAGAGCGGAGAAGATTCAGCAGTTTGTCGTTGTCGAATTCGGGCTTCTGGTCTTTCGCGGCGGCGACGGCGGCCTGCCTCTCCGTCGTGGAGAGGCGGACGCGGTCGCGTCCCATAGGTGGTTTGCCGCCGAACCTGCTCATACGCGAAATCCCCCGGGTGGGCACATAGGGCCTGTGCGCACCTTATAGGCGAGAATTCCATCCGCGAACCACACCGGGCTGATGTATGGCATGGGTACGGAGCCCGTGACTTATTAGTCCCGACCTTTTTTAACAATGCCTTAAAGCGGTCTTAATTGCGATGAATTGTTCCATAATTCAGCTAAACACCGCGAAATGGACAGACCCTGTAGCGGCTCCGGACTGATTCTTGCTCCATTCTGGAACGATTCTGGACGGGGCCGTTTACGACCCCGCTCCATTGCCGGCCGGAACGATGCGGACGCGGCGGTCCAGCACCGCCAGACCGATGCGCCCATGCTTCAGCGCCAGCGCGTCCTCCCCGAACAGCTCCCGGCGCCAGCCGTTCATGGCGGGCACCTGGGCCTCGTCGTCCGCGGCGATGGCCTCCAGATCGGCGGCGGAGGCGATCAGCTTGGACGCGACGTTTTCCTCCTCGCACTTCATCTTCAGAAGAACGCGCAGAAGCTCAACAATCGGCTGCAGGCCGGGCGGCGGCTCCTCGCGCGGCTCGACGCGCGGCAGTTCGGATTCGGGCAGGTCCAGCCCTTTCTGGACGCAGGCCAGCACGTCGGCGCCCTGCCGCCCCTCCGCGAAGCCTCGGCCCATGCCGCGGGTGCGGGCGAGGTCGTCCACGCCGGTCGGGGCATGGGCGGCGATCTCCAGCAGCGCCTCGTCCCGCAACACGCGCGAGCGGGGCAGATCGCGGCGCTGCGCCTCGCGCTCCCGCCACGCCGCCAGTTCCTTCAGGATGGCCATGAAGCGCGGCTTGTTGGTCCGCACCTTCAGCCGCAGCCAGGAACTGTCCGGGTCCACCTGATAGGTGGCGGGGTCGGTCAGGACGGCCATCTCCTCTTCCAGCCAGTGGGCGCGGCCCGACCGGACGAGGCGGCGCTTCAGCTTCTCGTAGGCCGGGCGCAGATGGATCACGTCGGACAGGGCGTAGGTCAACTGCCGCTCGGTCAGCGGGCGGTGCGACCAGTCGGTGAAGCGGCTGGACTTGTCGATGCGCGCGCCGGCCAGCTTGGTGACCAGCGTCTCGTACCCCACGCTCTCGCCGAAGCCGCAGACCATGGCCGCGACCTGCGTGTCGAACAGCGGATGGGGGATCTGGCCGGACAGGTGCCAGAAGATTTCCACGTCCTGCCGGGCGGCGTGGAACACCTTCAGGATCGCGGGGTCCACCATCACGCGGAACAACGGCGCCAGATCGATGCCTTCGGCCAGCGGGTCGATGGCGACGGCGCCGTTCGGTCCGCCCACCTGGACCAGGCAGAGCTGAGGCCAGTAGGTCTTCTCGCGCAGGAATTCGGTGTCGACGGTGATGTAGTCCGCCCCGGCCAGCGAGCGGCAGAAGGCGTCGAGGTCTTCGGTGGTCGTGATGAGTGTCATGCGCGCTTCATACACGAGCGCGCGTCCGCGCGAAAGCTCGCCCTTCGGCAAGTCTCCCAGGTAGCATCGGACGCGGATGGCGACTTGACATTCACGCGCTGGCGGTGTGGTGTGTCGGGCCGCCTTTCCGCGCAGGATTCCGACCTTTTCCAAGGTGTTTCGACCCATGCACCCCTACCGCACGCACACCTGCGGCCAGCTTCGCGAAGAGAACGCCGGTCAGATTGTCCGCCTGTCGGGCTGGATCAACCGCAAGCGCGACCATGGACAGCTTCTGTTCATCGACCTGCGCGACCATTACGGCCTGACGCAGTGCGTGGTCGACACCTCCAACCCGGCCTTCCAGGCGGCCGAGCGGCTGAAGCTGGAATCGGTCATCACCGTGACCGGCAAGGTGGTGAAGCGCACGCCGGAAACCATCAACGACCGCCTGCCGACCGGGCGCATCGAGGTTCAGATCGCCGAACTGTCGGTGCAGGGCGAGGCGGAGCAGATCCCGCTGCAGGTCAACCAGGACACCGACGCGGGCGAGGACGTGCGCCTGCGCTACCGCTTCCTGGACCTGCGCCGCGAGCGCATCCACGAGAACATCCTGCTGCGCTCGCGCGTCATCGCGTCGGCGCGCCGCCGCATGATCGACCAGGGCTTCACCGAGTTCCAGACGCCGATCCTGACCGCCTCCTCGCCGGAGGGCGCGCGCGACTATCTGGTGCCCAGCCGCAACCATCCGGGCAAGTTCTACGCCTTGCCGCAGGCGCCGCAGCAGTTCAAGCAGCTCCTGATGGTCGCCGGCTTCGACCGCTATTTCCAGATCGCCCCCTGCTTCCGTGACGAGGACGCCCGCGCCGACCGCTCGCCGGGCGAGTTCTACCAGCTCGACTTCGAGATGTCCTTCGTCACCCAGGAGGACGTGTTCGCCGCCATCGAGCCGGTGCTGCACGGCATCTTCGACGAGTTCGGCGGCTTCCGCCGCGAGACGGCGCCGGTCATCGACAAGCCGCCCTTCCGCCGCATCTCCTTCGCGGAATCGATGCTGAAGTACGGCAACGACAAGCCGGACCTGCGCAACCCGCTGGAAATCACCGACGTCACCGAGGTGTTCAAGCGCGACGACGTGGAATTCCGCGCCTTCAAGCAGACCCTGGAGAAGGGCGGCGTGGTCCGCGCCGTCCGCGCCCCGAAGGTGTCCGACAAGCCCCGCAGCTTCTTCGACAAGCTGAACGACTGGGCGCGCGGTCTGGGGGCTCCGGGCCTCGGCTACATCATCTTCGAGGCGGCGGGCGGCAAGGGTCCGATCGCCAAGTTCGTGCCGGAGGCCGCCCAGGCGGAACTGCGCAAGGTGGTGGGTCTGGAGGACGGCGACGCGGTCTTCTTCGTCTGCGACCAGCCCGGTCCGGCGGCCAAGCTGGCCGGCTTCGCCCGCACGAAGATCGGCGAGGAGCTGGACCTGATCGAGAAGAACGCCTTCCGCTTCTGCTGGATCGTCGACTTCCCGATGTACGAACTGGACGAGGAAACCAACAAGGTCATCTTCAGCCACAACCCCTTCTCCATGCCGCAGGGCGGCTTGGAGGCGCTGAACACGATGAACCCGCTGGACATCAAGGCGTTCCAGTACGACATCGTGTGCAACGGCGTGGAACTGTCCTCGGGCGCCATCCGGAACCATCTGCCGGAGGTGATGTACAAGGCGTTCGAGATCGCCGGCTACCCGCCGGAGGAGCTGGAAGCCCGCTTCGGCGGCATGCTCAGCGCCTTCAAGCTGGGCGCCCCGCCGCACGGCGGCTCGGCTCCGGGCATCGACCGCATCGTGATGCTGCTGGCCGACGAGCCGAACATCCGCGAGGTCATCGCCTTCCCGCTGAACCAGCGCGCCGAGGATCTGCTGATGCAGGCCCCGGCCCCGGTGGACCAGACGCGCCTGCGCGAATTGCACCTGAAGCTGGATCTGCCGAAGCCGAAGGTCGCCGCCGAGACGCCGAAGGCCGCCACCTGACGCCGGAACCGGGTGCCCTCCCTTCCCGCTTCGGCGGGGAGGGCAGGGGTGCCCCAAAGAGAAAGCCCCCCGTCCGCAAGGCCGGGGGGCTTTCTCTTTGGGGGCTGAATGGCGTCAGGCCGCGACGTTGCCCGCGGGTGCCGATCCGATCATGCGGTAGTAGTTGGAGTCGATCAGGACGTGGCAGCTCAGCGTCTTCGCATCGCCTTCATCCTCCGTGCTGACCACGCGGGCATGCGGGACCGAACAGGGTCACGGTCTCCCGCACGCGCCAGGACCGCCCGTTGGTCGCGCCAATGGTCTGGAACACCTGTCCCACCAAAACCTGCTTCTTGGCCATAGAGAAACCCTCATCCTGCTGCCGGTGCACGCCACGAAACCGCCGTGGCGCGGACGTACCATGCACACTGTAGGCCAGTTCCCTCAAAATATGGCAAATCGATTTGTAACGAATTGCGCCATAGGTTGTGGCTCTGCAACCGAAGGTCAGGGGACGGAACGTCAGCAGCCGGATTTGGGCAGCGCCTCCACCTTCTCCAGGATGGCGTTCACGGTGAAGTCGCCATAGTCGATCTCCATGGATTCGGCGACGCCGTTCTGCAACAGGCGCAGGCTCATCTCATATTCCGGCTGGGCTGAATCGCTTTTCAGCGGGAAGAAGGCCATGCGCACCGGCCACGCCTTCTTGCCCTTCAGCAGAGGCTCGGCGCCGTCCTCCTTCGTCTGGACCGCCGCGCCGATGACGGTGGACACCTCGGTCGCCCCTTCGGAGTCGGCGCCGTCGAAGACGATCCGGTTGAAGAAGGTGTCGCCCGCGCTGGCGTGGTCCAGCACCGCCAGGGTGTGCGCCGTGGGGAACATGGTGTGGGGGGGCAGTTCCATGTCCTGGGGCTCCGGCTTGGTGAAGGCGGCGGTGCCGGTGCCGTCCTTGGCCAGCCGGGCGTCGCCGCGCACCTCCTCGTCCTCCTCCCCGTTGATCAGCTTGCGGACGTTGAAGCGGTAGCGCCGCCCGTCCTTCGCCTCCCACGTCGTGTAGTTGGTGGTCATCGCCATCTCGTCGCCTTCGGCATAGACGAAGCGGAGCTGGAATCGCTGCTCCGTCGTCCAGCCGTCGCAGGCGTCGGCCCACTCGAACAGCATGCGGCCCCGCACGTCGCTGACCTTGGAGCTGTTGCGGGCGGACAGCAGCGACATCCTGTAGACGGCGCGGTGGGGCAGGATGTTCGCCGCCGCGCCGACCGCCGCGCCGGCCGCGTTGGCGGGAGCCGCCTGGGCCGGGCCGGCGGCGGGAAGGGCGGTCAGGGACACCAGGAACGCGCCGAAGGTCGCGCAGAGGGCGAGTCGGGCGGCGGAGCGGCGGTTCTGCAAAGCGAGATCCACAGGTGATTGGCAGCGTCGGATGGATTATGGGTGTTTCGGTGTCGGAGCGGAAGGCCCGACCCCCCGAATAAACGGACGGCTGAGGACAGATTCATGCGCAGCGACTCCCCCGCATCACGGCCCGTTCTTCTGGTGACCCGGCGCCTGCCCGAAGCGGTGGAGGCCCGCGCCGCGCGCGATTTCGACGCCCGGTTGAACCCGCAGGACCGCACGCTGTCCGGTGCCGACATCGCCGCCCTGGCGCGGGAGACCGGTACGGTGGGCATCCTCTGCACCGCCGGGGACCGGCTGGATGCCGAGGCCGTCGCGGCGCTGCCCGAGGGCGTGCGGATCGTCGCCACCTTTTCCGTCGGCACCGACCACATCGACCTGAACGCGGCAAAGGCCCGCGGCCTGACCGTCACCAACACCCCGGACGTGCTGACCGACGCGACCGCCGACATCGCCCTGCTGCTGATGCTGGGGGCGGCGCGCCGCGCGTCGGAGGGCGAGCGGATGGTCCGCGCCGGCGCCTGGACCGGCTGGACGCCGACCCAGCTTCTGGGCACCCATCTGGGCGGCAAGCGGCTGGGCATCATCGGCATGGGCCGAATCGGGCAGGCGGTGGCGCGGCGGGCGCGGGCCTTCGGCATGGCCATCCACTATTCCAACCGGCGGCGCCTGCACCCGGACCAGGAGGCCGGCGCCGTCTACCACGCCGATCCCGAGGCGATGCTGCCGGTCTGCGACGTGCTCTCGCTGCATTTCCCCGCGACTCCGGAAACCACCCGCTGGCTGAACGCGGATCGGATCGGGCGCCTGCCGCCGGGCGCCATCGTGGTCAACACCGCCCGCGGCTCCGTCGTGGATGACGAGGCGTTGATCGCCGCCCTGTCCTCCGGGCGCCTCGCCGCCGCCGGGCTGGATGTGTTCGAGAATGAACCGAATCTGCACGCCGGATACCGTGGCCTGGAGAACTGCTTCCTGCTGCCGCATCTGGGAAGCGCCACGGTGGAGACGCGCAACGCCATGGGGTTCAAGGCACTGGACAATCTGGACGCTTTCTTCGCCGGGGCGGAACCGCCGGACCGTGTGGTCTGAAGCGGGAATCGGGCAAAGAGGAGTATTTAAATAAAAAGCAGATAAAATCTTCCTAATCGCGATGGATTTGGGAAGATTTTGCCCGCCTTCCGGCCCGTTCCGGCAGAAGCTGCCGGGCCGGAAAGCGGGCGTTGGCGGGACTCCAGGCTTGGCATGGTGGTTGCAAAAAGCACGGGCGTAGCTTGTGCCGATCATGCGGAGAGAACCCATGAACGCCATTGTGACCGCCCAGGATTTCGAAGCCATCGACGCCGACCGCTATGGCAGCCTGCCTTTCGACCGGGGACGTCACGACCGGCTGGCGAAGGTGCCGTCTCCCCTGCGCGGCGTGCGGACGGGGCTTCCGGGAGCGGCCGAATGTCTGGCCCTGGAAAACCAGCTCGCGGAAGCCCACGCCACCATCGCGGAACAGCGGGAACGCATTGCCCATCTGGAAAGCCTGACCATGACGGACGAGCTGACCGGATTGCTGAACCGCCGTGGTTTCTACAGCCTCTTCCGGCGGGAAATGTCGGCTGCGCGGCGGCATGGCGGCAGTGGCGGCGGGGTGCTGGTGCTGATCGACCTGGACGGATTCAAGCGCATCAACGACACCCACGGGCATCTGGCCGGGGACGCCTATCTGCGGCAGGTGGCGCGTCTGTTCGCCGGGGCAGTCCGTCAGGAGGACGCGGTGGCCCGGCTGGGCGGCGACGAATTCGCCCTGCTGCTCACCAACACCGACGCGAACCGTGGTGCCGCCCGCGCCCGCGATATCGCCGATGCCGCCGCCGGGCATTGCGTCCGGTGGAACAACGCCGACCTGCCGGTCCGCTTCTCCTTCGGGGTCCAGCCCTATGGCTCCGGCGACCGGGAGGAGGAGGTGATCCGCCTCGCCGACTCCCGCATGTACCGCGACAAGGCCAACCGGCGCCCGCAAGCGGCAAACCGCCGGGCCACCGCCTGAACCGGGCGGCATGGGGAGGACAGGGATCGGACAACAGGGATCGGGCAGCCTGTCGCACCCCCCAGACCGGGCTTGACCGACGGTGCTTGCGGCGTCAGCATCGGCACCCTTCCATCGCAATGGTGCCTCCCCTGAACACGTCTTCGGATCGTCCGTTTTCCGCCTTGTCCCAGTCCTTGAGCGGCCAATCCCTGAGCGGCCAATCACCAACCGGCAAGGCCGCCGACGGGATACAGCCGCACGGCGCCCTGGTGGCGCTGCGGAGCGACGGCGAGACGATCCTGGCTTGCAGCGCCAACACCGCGGACTTCCTCGGCCTCGCTCCGGAGCGGCTGCTTGGCCGTGGCGTGGAGGTGCTGGAACTGCCGGAGCTTCCGGGCCTGCTGGCGGAACTGCGCGGCCTGCCGCCCGACCTGCGGGCGCTGGGGCTGCACGCGGTCTTGACGCCGCCGGGCGGGGAGCCGCTGGCGGCGCTGCTGCACGAGCATGACGGGCGGGTCATCATGGAGGTGGAACGGCTGCCGGCTGGGCCGGACGGCTGGGCCGCCGCCGCGCCGCCCGGCGGCCTGCTGCCGGGGATCGCCGCCATTCGCGAGGCTACGGGGTTGGAGGCGCTGGCCGCCCACACGGCGCAGACCGTCCGCCGCCTGACCGGGCTGGACCGCGTGATCGTCTGCCGCTTCGACGCCTTCGGCAATGGGGAGGTGGTGGCGAAGGACCAGTCGCCGGACTGGGACTGTGCCGCTCCCGATCTCCGTCCCGGCGCCGCCCTGCCCGCGACGGCCTTCGACGGCGGTCCGGACGGCAGCCCGCGGGTGCGCGTGATCCCCGATCATGCGGCGGACCCGGTTCCCCTTCTGCACGCCGACACCGCGGCGCCGCCGCCCGATCTGGCCCACGCGCACTTGCGCAGCCCGCCGCCGGCCCGGCGGGACTTCCTGCGGCGGATGGGCGCCGGTGCGGCGCTGTCGGTGCCGGTGGCCCATGGCGGCAGGCCGTGGGGGGTGATCTCGGGCCATCACCGCCAGCCCTACGCGGTGCCGCCGACCACGCGGATGCTGGCCGCCATGGCCGCCGACGCGCTCAGCCTGATGCTGGACACCGCCGAACGCGCCGTGGAGCGCGAGCGCCGCGCCGCCCAGGCCGCGCGGCAGGCGGAGGTGAACCGGGCCAAATCCGACTTCCTGACCCGGATGAGCCACGAGCTTCGCACGCCGCTGAACACCATCATCGGCTATTCGGATTTCCTGCTGCATCCGGGGACCGGCCCGCTGACCGACCGGCAGCGCGACTACATCGGCAACATCCGGACCTCCGGCACGCATCTGCTGGAACTCATCAACGACGTGCTCGACCTGTCGAAGATCGAGGCCGGGCACATCGACCTGAACGATGAGGATGTGGACGTCGCCGTCGTCGTGGGCGAGGTCTACGCCCTTCAGGAACTGGCGTTGGCGTCCGCCGGGCTGGCCTTCGACGCGCTGCTTCCCCGCCCGCTGCCGCGCCTGCGCGCCGACCGGCGGTCGCTGCGGCAGATCCTGCTGAACCTGCTGTCCAACGCCATCAAGTTCACTCCGGAGGGCGGGCGCGTCACGGTGGATGTATCGCGCACGGAAGAGCCGGCCGGGAGCGGGCTGCGCATCGCCGTGATCGACACCGGGATCGGCATTCCGGAGGAGCACCGTGACACCGTGCTGGAGCCCTTCCGGCAGGTGCCGGGGGGACGCATCCGCAGCGGCACCGGAACCGGGCTGGGTTTGCCCATCGTGCGATCCCTGGTGGAGGCGCATGGCGGGCGGCTGGCCTTGTCCAGCACGCCGGGGCAGGGCACGCGGATCGACCTGCATTTCCCGCCGGAGCGGGTGATCGCATGACGAGGGTGGCGTGACCCAAGGGCCTTCGTGCGACGCGGTTGGCCGGGGTTGGCCTGCTAACGACAATTTAACCGTCGCGGCAGGACAGTGAACGGGATATACCGGACTCTCCGAGCGTGGACGCTGCAGGCAGGATCGCAGGTGGCGCAATGCTTCGAGGAACCGAACAGCCTTACGAATGCGCCGATGGAAGACCGAACCGTGAAGCGTGTCCTGATCGTCGAGGACAACGAGCTGAACATGAAGCTCTTCCACGATCTGCTGGAAGCGCACGGCTACGAGACTCTTCAGACCCGCAACGGGATGGATGCCCTCGCCCTGGCGCGGGAGTACCGGCCCGACCTGATCCTGATGGACATCCAGTTGCCGGAGGTGTCCGGGTTGGAGGTCACGCGCTGGATCAAGGACGATCCGGAGTTGAAGTCCATTCCGGTCATCGCGGTGACCGCCTTCGCGATGAAGGGTGACGAGGAGAAGATCCGGGAGGGCGGCTGCGAGGACTACATCGCCAAGCCGATTTCGGTGACGAAGTTCCTGGAAGCCGTTCAGAAGTTCCTTCGCTAACCATTCACGGGATCGGTCGTACGTTCCATGTCCGCTCGCGTCCTCGTCGTCGATGATGTCCTTCCCAACGTGAAGCTGCTCGCGGCGAAGCTGACGCGCGAGTATTTCGAGGTCATCACTGCCAGCAACGGCCCCGAGGCGCTGGAGATGGTGCGGCGGGAATCGCCGGACATCGTTCTGCTGGACGTCATGATGCCGGGCATGGACGGGTTCGAGGTGTGCGAGAAGATCCGCTCGGACCCGGCCACCATGCACATTCCGGTGGTGATGGTCACCGCCCTGTCGGAAGGCGCCGACCGCGTGCGCGGGCTGGAGGCCGGGGCCGACGATTTCCTGACCAAGCCTGTCAACGACGTCGCTCTGTTCGCGCGGGTCCGCTCGCTCGTCCGCCTGAAGATGATGATGGACGAATGGCGGCTGCGCGAAACCACCTCCGGCCAGTTCGGGGTGCTCGAACCGACCGGAACGCTGCGCACCGAATCCTTCGAGGGCGCCCGCGTCCTGGTGCTGGAGGATTCGCTTCTCGATCTGGAAAAGATCGCGGAGACGTTGCGGCGCGACCACGGCCATGTGATGTCCGCCGGCACCTGCGCCACCGCGTTGGAGCGCGCGCTGGGCGACGACATGGACCTTGTGGTCATCAGCCTGACCCTGATGAACGAGGACGGGCTGCGCCTCTGCTCCCAGCTCCGCTCGCACGAGCGCACCCGGCAGGTGCCGATCCTGCTGGTGGCGGAGGAGGGCGACCTGAACCGCGTCGCCAAGGGGCTGGAGTTGGGCGCCAACGACTACATCATCAAGCCCATCGACCGGAACGAGTTGCTGGCCCGTGCCCGCACCCAGATCCGGCGCAAGCGCTATCAAGAACGGCTGCGCGCGAATTACGAACACAGCCTGTCCATGGCCCTGACCGACAGCCTGACGGGCGTCTTCAACCGTCGCTACATCAACGCTCATCTGCCGCGGCTGCTGGAGCGGGCGATCGATAGCCATAAGCCGGTGGCGATCCTGCTGTTCGACATCGACCATTTCAAGGTCGTGAACGACAGCTACGGGCACTCCGTGGGCGACGAGGTGCTGAAGGAGGTTTCCAACCGCGCCAGCCGCAACCTGCGCACCTTCGATCTGGTGGCGCGGCTGGGCGGTGAGGAGTTCGTGGTGATCCTGCCCGACACCGACGCCGAAGCGGCCCTGACGGTGGCGGAGCGGCTGCGGACCCACATCGCCGACACGCTGTTCAAGGTGACCGCCGACGTGGGCGAGATCCCGGTCACGGTGTCCATCGGCGTGGCGGTGGGCGGCCGGCTGGGCGACACCGCCGAAGGGCTGATCCGCCGCGCCGACGAGGCGCTCTACGAGGCCAAGCGTTCCGGTCGCAACCGCACCATCGCCGAACCCCGTGCCAACGCCCTGCTGACGCCCTGAAGAGACGAAACGGAAGGGCCGGGAGGCAAAGCCCGGACAAGCAAAAGGCCGCCGGAAGGCGGCCTTTTTGATTCCGGCGGTCCGGGGAAACCTTACTTGATCTTGGCTTCCTTGAACTCGACGTGCTTGCGCGCCACCGGGTCGTACTTGCGGAACGACAGCTTCTCGGTGGTCTTCTTCGGGTTCTTCTTCTTCACGTAGAAGAAGCCGGTGTCAGCCGTGCTCACCAGCTTGATGAGGACGGTGTTCTGCTTCGCCATGATCTCAATCCCGACTGAAAATCCGTGACCCGCCAGCCCGGCGGGGCGGCGTCGTAGCGGGGGAAGATACCCGCTGCAGCCGCGATGTCAAGCCCTTGCACGCTCCCTTTTCCCGCCCCGGGAGAGGGGCTCAGCGCTCCGCCACCGTGTTGGTGGATGACAGCGCGACGGCCCGCTGATAGAGCGCCGGTTCGGAGAGAAGGCGCAGCGCCACCTTCAGATCGAGTTCCGGCTCATGCTCCTTCCAGGGGCAGGCTTCACGCAGGCGGGCCAGGGCGTCCTCGTCGTCGGCGGCGCGGGCGCGCCAGCCGGTGAACTGGGTCATCGGGCGGGCCCGCCCGTCGCGCAGGTCGGACAGAAGGGCGGCGGGGTCGTCCTGCCCGGCGCGGCTGGTGCAGACCGTCGGCTGAACGCCCTGGCGGTGCAGGGTGTAGCCGGCGGGCGTGTAGATGCGGCTCCAGGTCAGGAACAGCTCGCCGTCGTTGGGCAGGCGTGTGACCGTCTGGACGCTGCCCTTCCCGTAGGAGGAGGCGCCGACCACCACCGCGCGGCCCGAGTCCTGGAGCGCCGCCGCCACCACCTCGGCGGAGGAGGCGGAGCGCCCGTCCACCAGAACCACCAGCGGCAGCCCTTCGGCGATGTCGTCGGGACCGGCCTCGAAGCGCTGGCGGCTGTCGGGGTGACGGCCCTCGGTCGTGATGATCTTGCCCTGGGCGATGAACAGGTCGGCCACGGCGATCGCCTGGTCGAGCAGCCCGCCGGGGTTGCCGCGCAGGTCCAGAACGAAACCGCGCAGGCCCTTGCCCACGTTCTGGCGCGTGGACAGAACGGCGTCCCGCAGGTTGGAGGCGGTGGCGGCGTTGAAGCGGTCCACCTTCAGCACGCCGACCTGCTCGGACACGCTGGCGTTCACGGTGTTGGGGACCACCCGTTCCCGCCGGATCGGGGCGCGGCGCGGCGGGTTGCTGTCGCGCGCCACGGTCAGCAGGACCATGGTCCCGGTCGGCCCGCGCAGACGGTCGCGCATGTCCGACTCGTTCATGCGGGCGGTCATGTCGCCGTCGATGGCCAGAAGCTGGTCGCCGTTGCGGATGCCGGCGCGGTCCGCCGGGCTGCGCGGCAGAACGTCGCGGATCAGGGTGCGCCCGTTCACCGTCTCCAGCGACAGGCCGATTCCGCCATAGCCCTCGCGCTGGGAGCGTTCGCTGGTGGCGCGCTGGGTGCCGGTGTAGCGGGAATAGCCGTCCAGATCCGTCATCACGGAATCGAGGACCACCTGATAGACCCGTTCCGGCACCGCCTGATAAAGGGTGGGAGAGTAGAGGCGGGCGCGTTCCACCGCCTTGGTGGTCAAGGCGGCCCAGCCGGCGGCATCGGAGAGGGAAGGGGCGGCGTACTCCCCGATCAGGCTGCCGGAGACGTACAGGCGTACGGTGCTACCCTGCCGTTCGGCGCGCACGGTCGGGTCGATGGTGGCGAGGCCCTTCAGCCCGTCCAGCCCAAGCCGGCCGAAATCAACCTGTTGCAGATACACTTCGGCGATCTTGCCGTACGCGACGGCGAAGACCTGCTCGCTGATGAAGGCGGGCTCGACCGCGGCGGCGGCTGGACGGGGCATTGTCCCGCTGAGGCTTCCGAGGCCGACAGCGAGCATGGCAGCCGCAAGCGGGACCGACAGACGCCCACGCGGCGAAAATCCTCGTTTCCGTATGCCCATGGCGCGCCGTACGCGGCCTCCTTTCCCACAGGCGGACCCGGACGGTCACCCGCCGGATTCGAACGGATAAGGAATAGCACTTCGGAAATAAGGGCTGGCGGGACAAAAGACGGGAGCGGCACCCATTGTCGCGGAATGTCCACCACTGTGACTCAACGGCCACGCTTCCGTTGCTTCCGGGCCGCGCGGTCCAGTGAACGCGCGCCTTGCGGGGGGGTATCGAGGTGGCCGGATTGCAACGGATGATCAGTGTCGCCAACAAAATTCCCATCGGCGCGGGGCAGCGCGAACAGGGTGCTGCCCGTCAGCGGATCGGCCTCGATCAGCACCACCTCCACCGCCGCACCCAGCCGATAGGTACGCCCCGTACGCTTCCCGACCAGCGCGTGGGCGCGCTCGTCATGCTCGTACTGGTCGTCGGGCAGGGTGCTGGCGGGGATCAGCCCGTCCGCCCCGCTCTCGTCCAGCCGGATGAACAGGCCGAAGCGGGTGACCCCTGAAATCCGCCCGGTGAAGAGGGCGCCCACCCGGTCGGACAGGAAGGCGGCGGTGAAGCGGTCCATGGCATCGCGTTCCGCCGTCGCGGCCCGCCGTTCGGTCATCGAGATGTGCTCGCCGATGTCGGTCAGCCCGGCCATGGCCGCATCGTCCAGACCGCCCGGCCCCAGCCCATGCGCGCGGATCAGCGCCCGGTGCACGATCAGGTCGGCGTAGCGGCGGATGGGCGAGGTGAAATGGGCGTAGCGGTCCAGCGACAGGCCGAAATGGCCGATATTCTCCGGGCTGTATTCGGCCTGCGACTGGCTGCGCAGGATCACCTCGCTGACCAGTTGCGATTCCGGCGTGCCGGCGGCGCGGTCGAGGATCGCGGTGAAATGGGCCGGCGTCAGCCGGGGCACCCGCGGCAGCGTGTAGCCGATGCCGGTCAGGAACTCCCGCAGCGTCTCCTGCTTGTCGAGCGACGGCTGGTCGTGCACGCGGAACAGGCCGGGCATGTTCGCCCGCTCCAGGCTGTCCGCCGCGGCGACGTTGGCGCAGATCATGAACTCCTCGATCAGCCGGTGGCTGTCCAAGCGCTCGCGTGGCGCGATCTCCGCCACCCGTCCGCGCTCGTCCAGCCGTACGCGCCGTTCCGGCAGGTCAAGTTCCAGCGTGCCGCGCCGCTGCCGCGCCGCCCACAGTGCGGCGTAGGCGCCGTAGAGCGGGGCGATGACCGTTTCCAGAAGCGGCGCCGTCACCTCGTCCGGGGCGCCGTCGCGGGCTGCCTGCGCCTGCTCGTAGGTCAGCCGCGCGGCGGAGCGCATCAGGCCGCGCACAAAGCGGTGCCGTTGCAGCACACCGTGGCGGTCGATCCACAGATGCACGGCGAAGCAGGCGCGGTCCTCGCCGGGGCGGAGCGAGCAGAGGTCGTTGGACAGCGCCTCCGGCAGCATCGGCACGACACGGTCGGGGAAGTAGACGGAGTTGCCGCGCTCGTACGCCGCCCGGTCCAGAGCCGAATTCGGGCGCACGTAATAGGCAACGTCCGCGATGGCGACCAGCAGGTGCCAGCCACCCTGGTTCGCCGGGTCGGGGTCGGGCTCCGCCCACACCGCGTCGTCGAAATCGCGGGCGTCGGCCCCGTCGATGGTCACCAGCGGCAGGTCGCGCAGGTCGGTCCGCCCGGTCAGGGACGGGACGGCGGCGTGCGCCGCCTCGCGCAGGGCGGCGGGCGGGAAGTCGGTGGGCAGGCCATGGGTGTGAATGGCGATCAGGCTGACCGCGCGGGGCTCCGCCGTGTGGCCCAGTCGCTCCGCCACGCGGGCCTGCGGCAGACCCAGCCGGGCGGCGGGCAGCAGGTCGGCCAGCACCAGTTCCCCCGGCTCGGCGTCGTTGCGGTTGCCTGGAAGCACCAGCAACTCGGTCTTGTTGCGCTTGTCCGTGGGGACGATGCGCCCGCCGTCCGTCGCGGGATAGTAAACGCCGAGAACGCGCCCCACCGTGCCGTCGAGACGGCGGATGGTGCGCGCCTCGTACAGCCGGTCGTTGATGCGGCTGAGCTTCGCCAGCACCCGGTCGCCCGTTCCCAGCGTGGGGTGGCCCTTCCTTTCCGGCATCAGGAAGATGCGCGGCGGGTTGCCCTCGCCGGTCCAGGTGATCGGGCGGGCCGTGACCTCGCCGTCCGGATCGGCGCCGGTCACCTCCAGCACGGCGATCTCCGGCAGGGACTGCGGCGGGGCGACGCGCTTGTTGCGTCCGCGCTCCACGGCGCCGTCGGCCTCCAGGTCCTTCAGAAGCTCCTTCAGCTTCTCGCGGTCGGCGCTGCCGCTCAGCTTGAAGGCGCGCGCGATCTCGCGCTTGCCGACCGGCGTCGCGCTGCTGCGGATGAAGGAGAGGACTGTGTCCTTGTCGGGAAAGCTACCGGGAGAGCGGCCGGAGCGGCGGGGCGTGTCGGTCAAGGGAAGCCGTGCCGTGGAAGGTGGATCGCTTAAGTAATCCCTGGACGCGGCGAATCCAACCGCAACGCCACGGCTCCGCCACAAAGGTGCGCCAGAACCGTGCCGGGAGTGGTAGGAGCGCATCCATGAGGATCGTCCGGGGCGGGGTGTTGCTGGCGGCGACCGGTCTGGTGGCCGTGGCCGGGGTCTATCTGCTGGCCGCCGCGGCGCTGGCCCGCTTCTCGGTGGAAGGACAGCCCGCGGCGCGGGAGGGCGTGGAGATCTTCGTGTGCACCAACGGTGTCCACACCGATCTGGTGCTTCCCGCCGCCAACGGTCTTGCGGACTGGACCACGGACCTTCGGCGCGGCGACTTTCCCGGTGCCGGCCCCTGGGCCAGCCACTTTTCCTTTGGCTGGGGCGACCGCGTGTTCTATCTGGAAACCCGCCAATGGTCGGACATGCGCCTGTCCACGGCCTTGTCAGCCCTGTTCGGCGGCGGGCCGTCGGTGATGCATGTCTACGCGCTGCACCGCCCGGCGGACGGCCCGGACTGCGGCGCGCTTGTGCTGGGGGCGGGGCAGTACCGTGCCCTGGTGGCCTTCGTGCGCGGCAGCTTCCGCCGGGACGGGGAGGGGCGGGTGATTCCCCTGCCGGGCAGCGGCTATGGCCAGACCGACCTTTTCTACGAGGCGGTCGGCCATTACAGCCCTATCGAGACCTGCAACGAGTGGACCGGCAAGGCCCTGCGCGCCGCCGGAGTCACCATGGGCGCATGGACGCCGTTCGAGGACGGCGTCATGCGCTGGGTGCGGTAGCCGTCAGGCCCGCTTGCGGGCGGCGGCGGGCTTCTCCTCGTCCCCCGCGTCGGCCTTCTTGGCGGCGGTCTTCTTCACCGCTTCCTTCTTCACCGCTTCCTTCTTGGCCGGCTCCTTTTTCGCGGCCGTCGCCTTGGCCTTGGTCGCCTTCTCGGCCTTGGCGGGAGCCTCGGCGCCTTCCGTCGCGGCGGGTTCGGCGTCCTTCGGAGCCTTGCCCTTCTTGGCGGCGTCCTTGGCGGCCTTGGCCTCCAGAAGCTCCAGGGCCTGTTCCAGCGTCACGCTGTCCGGCTCCGTGCCCTTGGGGATCGAGGCGTAGAGGGAGCCGTGCTTGACGTAGGGACCGAAGCGGCCCGAGCCGCTGGTGATCGGCTTGCCGGTCTTCGGGTGGTCGCCCAGCGTCTTGGCGGGGGCGGACGCCTTCTTGGCGGCGCCGGCCAGCAGGTCAACCGCGCGGTTGATGCCGATGGTCAGCACGTCGTCGTCCGGCGTCAGCGACTTGTAGGCGCTGCCGTGCTTCAGATAGGGGCCGAAGCGCCCGATGCCGGCGCTGATCTCCTCGCCCGTTTCCGGGTGGTTGCCGATGCTGCGGGGCAGGGCCAGCAGCTTCAGCGCGGTGTCGAGATCCACATCCGCGGCGGCCATGCCCTTGGGCAGCGACACGCGCTTGGGCTTCGGCTCCTCGGACTTGGTCTTTTTCTTGCCCTTGGTCTTCTTGCCGTCGGCGGGAGCCTCTTCGGCCACGACCTCAGCCGGGGCCGCGGGAGCGGGCGCCGGGCCGAGCTGGATGTAGGCGCCGTAGGGGCCGCGCCGGACGGTGACCGGAAGGCCGGTTTCCGGATCGTTGCCAAGCTCGCGCGGGCCTTCCTGCGCCTCCCCGTTCTCGTCGTTGGCGACGGCGAGCGGCCGGGTATAGCGGCACTCCGGATAGCGCGAGCAGCCGATGAAGGCGCCCATCTTGCCGAGCTTCAGCCCCAGCCGGCCCTGGCTGCACACCGGGCAGACGCGCGGGTCGTGGCCCGGCGTGCTGCTGTTTCCGTTGACCGGGAAGAAATGCGGCCCAAGCTCTTCGTCCAGCGTGGTCAGAACCTGGGTGATGGTCAGGTCCTTGGTCCCGTCCACCGCCGCGTGGAAGGCGCGCCAGAAGTCGCGCAGCACGGTCTTCCAGTCGATCCGCCCGTCGGAAATCTCGTCGAGCTTGTTCTCCAGGTCGGCGGTGAAGTTGTACTCGACATACCGGTTGAAGAAATTCTTCAGGAAGGCGGTGACCAGACGCCCGCGGTCCTCGGGGATGAAGCGCCGCTTGTCCAGCCGCACGTAATTGCGGTCCTGGAGCACCTGGAGGATGGAGGCGTAGGTGGACGGGCGCCCGATGCCCAGTTCCTCCAGCTTCTTCACCAGGCTCGCCTCGGTGTAGCGGGGCGGCGGCTGGGTGAAATGCTGCTCCGGGGTGATGTCGCCGCGGGTAAGGCCGTCGCCCTGCTCCATGGCGGGCAGGCGGCGTTCCTGGTCGTCGTCTGCGGCGCCGTCGTCGCGGTCTTCCTGATAGACCTTCAGGAAGCCGTCGAACACCACGACCGAGCCGGTGGCCCGCAGCACCACGTCCTTCGACGGGGAGGCGATGTCCACCGCCACCTGATCCAGCACGGCGCTTTCCATCTGGCTGGCCAGCGTGCGCTTCCAGATCAGCTCGTACAGCCGCAGCTCGTCGCTTTCCAGATAGGAGGCGACCTCCTCCGGGCGGCGGAACAGGTCGGTCGGGCGGATGGCCTCGTGCGCTTCCTGGGCGTTCTTGGCGGCGGTCTTGTAGACGCGCGGCTGGGCCGGCACGTAGCGCTCGCCCCAATGGGAACCGATCAGGTTGCGCGCGCCCTCGATGGCCTCCTGCGACAGGCTGACGCCGTCCGTTCGCATGTAGGTGATGAGGCCGACCGTCTCGCCGCCGATGTCCACGCCCTCATACAGCCGCTGGGCGGTCCGCATGGTGCGGGTGGCGCCGAAGCCCAGCTTGCGCGAGGCTTCCTGCTGAAGGGTCGAGGTGGTGAAGGGCGGGGAGGGGTTGCGGCGGCTCTGCTTGCGCTCCACCGTCGCGACGGAGAAAGCCTGCGGACGGATGCGCGCCACCGCGGCCTCCGCCGCCTCGCGGGCGGGCAGGGCGAACTTGTCGAGCCGCTTGCCGTCGAGCTGGGTGAGCTGGGCCGTGAAGGAGGCGCCGCCCGGCGTGGCGAAGCCCACCTCGACGGTCCAGTACTCCTGCGGCTTGAAGATCTCGATCTCCGATTCGCGCTCGCAGATCAGGCGCAGCGCCACCGACTGCACGCGGCCCGCCGAGCGCGATCCCGGCAGCTTGCGCCACAGCACCGGCGACAGGGTGAAGCCCACCAGATAGTCCAGCGCGCGGCGCGCCAGATAGGCGTCCACCAGCTCCCGCGACACGTCGCGCGGGGCCTCCAGCGCGGCCTGGACGGCGCTTTTGGTGATTTCGTTGAAGGTGATGCGCTGGACCTTGGCGTCGTCGATCAGGCGCTTCTCGCGCAGCAGTTCCGACAGGTGCCAGGCGATGGCTTCCCCTTCGCGATCCGGGTCGGTTGCGAGATAGACGCGCTCGGCCCCTTTGACCGCCTTGGCGATCTCATCGATGTGGCGCTTGGAGCGGTCGCCCAGCTCCCAGTCCATGGCGAAGTCCTCATCCGGACGCACCGATCCGTCGCGCGCCGGAAGGTCGCGCACATGGCCGAAGCTGGCGACCACGGTGTAGTCCGAGCCAAGGTATTTGTTGATGGTTTTCGCCTTGGCCGGCGATTCGACGATGACGACGTTGCTGCCCGGCAAGAGTCCGCGCCCCTGAATGTGCCTATCCCATACCCCGGCGGTGCGGAACGGGATCAGATCAGGTTCACCTGATTCCCAGGCTGGCGCTGGACCCGGCCCGCAAGCTCAAGTTCCAGCACGACGGTCAACACCACCGGTGCGGACAATTGGCACCCGCGGACGAGTTCGTCAATGGCAACCGGCGTGTGGCCAAGGTTTTCCAGGATGATGGTGCGTGCCGTCTCCAGGTCCGACTCGGACGGAGCGGCGGGCCGGGCCTGCGCGAACAGGTCGCCCTGGCGTTCCCGCGCGGCGGGCGGAGACAGGCTTTCCAGCGCCCGCAGAACGTCGTCCACCCCTTCCACCAAGGCCGCCCCCTGCCGCAGAAGATTGTTGGTTCCCTGGCAGCGCGGGTCGAGCGGGGAGCCTGGAACGGCCATCACCTCCCGCCCCTGTTCCAGCGCCATGCGCGCGGTGATGAGCGAGCCGGAACGCAGCGCCGCCTCCACCACCAGCACGCCCAGCGACAGGCCGGAGATCAGCCGGTTGCGGCGCGGGAAATGGCGGGCCTGCGGGGTGGTGCCGACGGCGCTTTCCGCCACCACCACGCCCTGCTGCACTATGTCGCGGTAGAGTTTCTCGTTCTCCGGCGGGTACACCACGTCGGCGCCGCCCGCCACCACCGCCGCCGTGCCTGTGCCGAGCGCCCCGGCGTGCGCCGCGGTGTCGATGCCCCGCGCCAGTCCGGAGACGACCAGAAGTCCGGCCTCCCCCAGTTCCCGCGCCAGCCGTTCGGCGAATTTCTTGCCGTTCATCGAGGCGTTGCGCGCCCCGACCAGGGCGACCGCACGCCGTTTCAGCAGATGCGGGTGACCGAGGACCGACACCACCGGGGGCGCGTCGTCCAGCGCCGCCATCGGTTCCGGATAGTCCGGCTCGCAGGAGCAGAGCAGTCTGGCGCCGATGCGCTCGTTGGCGATCAACTCGCGCTCGATGTCCGCCTTGGCCGCGATGCGCAACGGCTTCATCCGTCCGCCGCGTTTGGCGAGGTCGGGCAGCGACTCAAGCGCGGCGCGGGCGCTGCCGAACTGCTCCAGCAGGCGGTGGAAGGTGATCGGCCCGACATTTTCCGTCCGGATGAGGCGGAGCCAGTCGAACCGTTCAGCGGCGGACAGGGTGCGGCGCGGTTGAATCATGGGCCAATTCATACAACCGCGCTTGCGGCGTGATCAACACGCAAACGTATGGGCCGGCTGCGTTCTCATGGCCTGATGTTCCGGAGTCCGGAAAGGCGTCGTGAAACCCGAATCATCGGTGCCGTCCGGCCCTCATTTGCGCCAGAAGCTGAAAAGCCCCTTTTTCTTCGGCGGGGCTTCCGGTTCGGGTTCAGGCTCCGGTTCCGGATCGTCGCCGAAGGAGAAGGGATCGTCGTCGGGCGTGGGCTCGGTGGCCTCTTCGTTGGGCCGGGTGTCGGCCTTGGGCGCGTCCTCATCTTCGTCCATATCGAAGGAAAACGGGTCGCCGTCCGATTCCGCGTCCGTTTCCGTCACCGCCTCTTCGGTCTTCTCTTCGGTGTCGCCGTCGTCGTCGAAGCTGAAGGGATTGCTGTTGTCGTCATCGCCGCCAAAACTGAAGGGATTGCTCTCATCGTCGTCGCCAAAGCTGAAGACATTGGCGTCGCTGCCCGCATCGCTGCCCCCATCGCTGCCCTTGTCGGCCCCGTCGCCGGTTTCATCGTCATCGAAGCTGAAGGCGGAGAAATCCGGGAATGCTTCTTCTTCCGTCTCCTCGTCATCGGTGCTGAAAGCCGTTGCGGCGACGGCAGCGGCGGCTGTGGTCTGGCCGCGGCGGATTTCCGCCTTGAAGCGCTCCAGTTCCTCGCGGAAACGGTCCTCGGCCTCGGTCCAGCGCTGGCGCTCCTGGTCGAGGGCGGCGAGCAGTTCCTCTTCCCGCGCGCGCGCGGCGGCGCGTTCCGTGTCGAGCGCCTGGATCAACTCCTCCTGGCGCTGAAGCAGCGACTCGTGCCGTGCCTCCATCCCGTCGATCACTTCGCGGACATACTGTTCGAAGGCTCGGAACTGGAGCGCCAGAACGTCTTCGTCCCCGGTGGCAGCCACGGCGGCGGCAGTCTTCGTGGCCTTCGTGGCTTTCGACGCCTTGGCCGTCCGCGTGCCGCCGGGCGCGGGTGGCGGTTGGGGCGCCGCCGCGGCGGGAGGCTGGCGCGGGCCAGAGGGTGTGGCGCCGTCGCCGCCCAGCCAGCGCGATACGAGGATGTAGGAGACCTGAAGCTCCTCCGCGATGCGGCGGTAGCTCCAGCCCTGGGCGCGCAGCCGTTCGGCCAGACGCTGGCGGTCCGGCTCCTCGCTGGGCCTCGCCGGGTGCGTGGGCAGGGCGGATGCGGGTCCGCTCCCCTCCGTGGGGGTCGCGACGACGATCACATCCTTTAATTTCTGCTCGGCCATCGGGTCTCCGCCGTCCTGCGCGCAGGGCGTTCCTTCCGGCGATGCTCGCCGCTTTCAGGGCGCGCTGTCGATCCGGGACAGGTCCCGGTTGAAGCAGTCTGCGGATGAAACCGGCCGGTCCGGGCCAATTCGGGCCGTCCCGGTCAGGTCATGTCAGGTCCTGGATATGCTCGACATAGCCGGACAGGGCGGCGATCCCCTGCTCGGTCAGTTCGATGAAGACGCGGCGGCCGTCCTTCTCGTCGGCGATCCGGCGCACCAGTCCGCGGTCGTTCAGTTCCGAAATGCGGCGCAGCGCCGTGGTCTGCGCCACGCCCGAGGCCATGCACAGCGACGACACGGAAATCCGCCGCCCGCGCAGATGGTTCGCCATCAGGTCCAGCAGCATGTCCCAGCAGGGGTCCTCGAACAGGCCCTTGGGGAAGAACTTGTCGCGGGCCACGCGGGACTGCTGGAGCGCCCTCAGCACCGCCAGACGCCGGCTTTCCTCCGCCGCGGCGGGCGCGGTGGCTGGGGTGGCCGGTGCGGGAACCGCCGGCGTCGCTTCCCGCAGGGACTTCACGGCTTCGATCAAGGCGAGGCCGTGGCGGTAGGCGTCTTCCAGCGCGCCATGCAACCCACCGTTGCTCGCGGAGGCGGGCGGGGTGGGCAGGGGTGCCGCCGCCTGCTGCGCCGTCTGATGGGCGGCAAGGGCGCGGGCCAACGCGCCGTGAAGCTGGCTGCCGTCCTGCGGGTCGCTGACGAAGTCCGCCGCGCGCAGATGCATGGCGCGGACGACGTCCGCCGCCGTGGCGTTGGGGGCGACGACGATGACCTGAAGATGCCGCCGGACGCTCTTGCGCATCCGCTCCACCAGCGCCAGCCCGTCGAAATGGGGCAGGGCAAGCTCCACCGCCACGATGCCGATGCTGCCGTCCGCCTCCAGCGTGTCGAGCGCGGCGATGGGATCGTGGGTCACATGGATGCGGTGGCCGTTGCGTTCGAAGGCATCGTGCATGCCGATGCCCAGCGCGCGATCCGCGCAAGCGATCAGAATGGATGTCGCTGAAACATGAAGGCCGGCGCTGGTCTGGACCGGACGCACCGGCCAAGCCAAGGGTCGCTCCAACTCGATCCGCATCGAAGCCCTTCCCCCCGCTGGGTGCATGGATTGCTGTGCTTATGGATTACCACGCAAAGCAAATCATCATGGATGCAATCATGGTCCAATTTAGAGCGATCGGAAAACGGATTAAAAACGTGCCAATTTTGAACGGTTGGGTGGAATGGCATGGAATTCCAGGAACTCAGCGACACGTATTCATTATAAAGTAACGATAAAGCTGCCAGTTACCCCTTGGGGTTGATGGGATTTTTGCGAATAGCGCGCCGTTGGCGTGGTCGGGCCGGAGCGGAGTCATGTCGCCGGGGTCTTCTCCAGACTGGACCCGTCTCGGAAACGGGGCTGCGGATGATGCGCGTAAGGTGGCCGTATCCCTTGCCGGCACCGGACGCCATGCGCCTGACCCTGACGACCAAGATCATCCTGCTGCTGCAAGTGGCGCTTTGCTTCGCGCTGATCTCCACCGCGGCCCTGTCCTACCTGAAGATGGAACGCATGGTGGAGGACACCGTGGCCTCCCGCTTCACCGTCGCCCTGCGCGGGCTGGCGGGGGAGGTGGAGGGCGCCGTCAGCCTTGGCGTGTCCATCACGGCCCTGCGCAACCTCGACGCGCTGATCCTGCGCTCGATGGCGCGGGACGACCGGATCACCGGGCTGGTCCTGTTCACCGACACGGGCGAGGTGCTGGCCGCGGCGGGGCGGGGCGGTCCGGTGGGAACGATCCCCGCCGGCTGGAAGGTGGCTTTCGCCCGCGACGGCAAGTCGGACCGCGTGGCCGCCGTTGCCGATGGCGACAGCCAAGCGCTTCTTCTGGGCATCCGCAACGCTTTCGGCGGCGTGGCCGGCGGCGTCGCCCTGACCTATTCCCTGGCGGAGGTGCAGGAGGGCATCCGCGGCACCATCCCGGACCTGCTGCTGTCCAGCGGGATCAATCTGGTGACGGGGCTGCTGGTCACCATGCTGGCGGTCTGGCTGCTGCTGCGCCCGATCCAGCGGCGGCTGCGCGAGATGACGGCCTGCATCAACCGGCTGGGCATGGGCGAGCCGCCCGCCCTGACCCCGGAGTTGGTCGCCTTCGCCCCCGGCCTGAGCGATTTCGCCGACCGCATTCTGGAACAGCAGAGGCACGGCGCGGAGGAAGACGGCCCCCATCCCGCGCCCCATCCCACGCCAGGTCCCGCGGAGGCCGCGCCATGAAGCTGTCCTTCATCCGCCGTCTGAACTGGATGCTGACGGGCGTCGTGTCCGTCCTGATGCTGGTCAGCCTTGCCGTCCAGACCAACCACGTCAACACGCTGTTCCGCCCGCTGATCGAACCGGAGCTGGCCCGCAAGGCGGAGGTCGTCGGTTCCTACGTGGTGGCGCAGATCGACCGCGCGGTGACGCTCGGCTTCGAACTGGACAAGCTGGTGGGGGTGGACGAGCTGCTGTCCGACGCGCTGGCCGCCAACCCGGACGTCAGGTATCTGGGGCTGGAGATCGGCGGGCGCCTTTACGCCTTCGCCGGAGCGGAGGAGGCGCGGTCCGGCACCCGGCTGACCGCCACGGACGCCCCGCCCGAGGGTGAAACCGCGCGCTTCCTGGACACCGCCCTGCCTTTGGAGGGCAATGAGACGGCGCGGCTGCATGTCGGCGTCGATTCCGGTTATGTCCGCTCCGCCCTGAACGAGGTGGTGTTCGATCTCGGCTCCGTGCTGATCGTCGCCATCCTGCTGAACATCGAGATTCTGCTTCTGGTCGTCGGCACGTCCGTCGCCGCGCCGCTGCAACGGGTGACGGCGGTGATGAGGCAGGCCGCGGACGGGCAACTCGGCGTCCGCGTCGCCCTGCGCAACCGCGACGAGGTGGGGGAACTGTCGCGCGCCGTGGATTGGGCGCTGGACAGTGTGCAGCACAGGGCCGACATGACCGCATCCGAGCCGGCCATGACGAAGATCGGCATGATGCAGCGGGTGGTGGAACTGCGCTTCGCCATCTTCATCTTCTCGCTGGCGGAGGAGCTGACCCGCACCTTCCTGTCCGTCTACATCAAGCAATTGTTCGAGCCGGTGCCCGGCCTGTCCATGGAGATGGTCATCGGCGCCCCCATCGCCCTGTTCATGCTGCTGTGGGCGGTCAGCCAGCCCATCGCCGGCAGCCTGTCGGAACGGCGCGGGCGGCGGGCCGTGTTCCTGGCCGGGGCGCTGATGTCCTTCGCCGGTCTGGCCGGTTCCGGCCTCGCCACCGATCTGGTGCAACTGGTCGCGGCGCGCTGCCTGACCGCCATCGGCTACGCCAGCGTCTTCATCGCCGCCCAGGGCTTCGTCATCGACGCCACCGACCCGAAGCAGCGCGCCCAGGCCATCGCCATGTACGCGGGCGGCATCCTCAGCGCCGGTGTCTGCGGACCGGCCATCGGCGGCGTGATCGCCGGGCAGGTGGGGTTCCGCACGACCTTCCTGATCTCCGCCGGGCTGGCGCTTCTGGCCGCCTTCATGGCCTGGCGGTTGCTGCCGCGGGTGCGCGCCGCGGTGCCGGGCAAGAGCAGCCGCGGCCTGCGCCTGTCGGACGCCGCGCTGTGCCTGCGCAACCCGCGCTTCATCGGGCTGGCCGTCTTCAGCGCGGTTCCGGCGAAGCTGGGGCTGACGGCGCTGCTGTTCTTCCTGCTGCCGCTGGCGCTGGACGACCAGGGCGTCAGCCAGTCGTGGATCGGGCGCGTGCTGCTGCTTTACTGGCTGCTGATGATCGTGGTGCAGCCCATGGCGGCGAAGCTGTCGGACCGCTCCGGACAACGCACGGGATTCCTGGTGGCGGGCGGGCTGATCTCGGCGGCGGCGGCCTGGGTGCTGTCGATGCCGGGGTCGCTCGGCACGGCGCTGGCCGGGGTGGCCCTGCTGGGGGTGGCGCACGCCATGCTCGGCGCGTCGCAGCTCGCCATGCTCGCCGACGTCTGCGTGAAGGAGCGCGCGGCGCTGGGCGAGACCACGGTGATCGGCATGTTCCGCCTGATCGAGCGGCTGGGCTCCGTCGTTGCCCCCTTCCTGGCCGGGCTGTTCCTGGCCCACTACGGCTACGCCGGGGCGCTGAAGGGCATCGGCGCCGTGCTGGCGGCCTGCGTCGCCGTGCAGTTGCTGCTGAGCGCCATCTTCCGCAAGCACCCGCCGTCCGACCTTCCGCAGAGGACCCCCGCATGAGCCTGTCCCGCCGCACCGTCCTGACGGGTGCCTTGACTGCCGGAACGCTTGGGGCTGGCGGCTTCCCTGCCTTCGCGCAGACGGCCAAGCCCTTCACCGCGGCCAAGCCGGCGCGCATCGTCGTTCTGACCCCGCGCAAGGACGTGGGCGACGTGCTGGGCCTGCGCGACTTCATCGCCTCCAGCGGCCTGCCCGCCACGGTGGAGGTGCGGGAGGTGCCGCAGGTTTCCGCCATGCCGTCGCTTCTGCCGGACATCCGGGCGGCGCGGCCCGATCTGGTGGTGACGGTCTTCACGCCGCTGACGCTGGCGGCGGTCGGGCGCTACGACGATCCGGACCCCTCGCGCTATCTGACCGACATTCCGCTGGTCTTCACCTCGGTCACCGACCCGGTGGCCTCGCGCGTCGTGCGCGGGCTGGACCGTCCGGGCCGTGCGGTGACCGGAACCCGGCACATCGCGCCGGCGGCGGTGCAGATGAAGACGATGCTGTCCTACCGGCGCTGGAAGAAGATCGCCGCGGTCTACAACCCGGCCGAAGACAACATGGTCGTCGCCGTGCGCGACCTGAAGGAGGAAGCCGCCCGCCAGGGTGTCGAGGTGCACGACGCCGCCCTGCCGCGCGACGCTGCCGGCGCGCCGGTGGCTGCCGCCATCCCCGATCTGATCGCCGACGCGGCGCGCGCCGGGGCGGAGCTCGTCTACATCGGGCCGGACACGCTGGTCGCCTCCAACAACAACGCGGTGGTCGCGGAGCGGGCCCTGGCCCACCGGCTGGCCACCTTCTGCTCCACCGAACTGCCGATCCGCCGGGCCAACCTGCTGATGGGGCTGGTCAGCCCGGCGGTCAACGTGGGGCGCTTCGCCGGGCTGAAGGCCGTGGAGATCCTGACCGGGGCCAAGCCCGCCGACAGCATCCCGGTGGAGACGCTGAACCGCTTTTCCCTGCTGCTGCGTATCGGGGCGGCCAAGCAACTGGACCTCTACCCGCCGATGCGCCTGCTGAACATCGCCGAAATCGTTCAGGACGCCTGATATGACGGTCCTTTCATCCCCCGAACAGACGGTCCACACGGGCATCCTGCGCGTCCAGCGCGGGCAGCCGGCCTGCGTCCCCTACCGCATCCGCTTCCTCGGCCCCGCCGACCTGCCGGCGCTGGAGGAATTCCGCGCCTACATCTTCGGCCAGTTGCCGGACATCGACGCCTATTTCCCTGAAACACCGGAGTTCGCCGGCCTTCATCTGGGCGAGCGCGGGGTGACGCTGGGGCTGGAGGCCGAAGGGCGGCTGATCGGCTGCGCCATCCTGGGTTTGCCTCTGCCGGGGATGCCGGCCTTCGTGGACGACTTGCCGGAGTCCCGCCCCGCCGTCTCCGCCACCGCCCATATGGCGAGCTGCATGATCCATCCGGATTTCCGCGGCAACGGGCTGCAACGGCTGCTGGTGACCCTGCGGACGCTCCATGCGCTGGGGGCGGGGCGCCCGCATCTGTTCTCGCGCGTTGCGCTGTCCAATCCGCGCAGCCTGTCGAACCTGCTGGCCGGGGGGTTCCTGGTGCGGCGGGTGCTGGTCATGCACAGCGGGCGGCTGCGTTACCTGCTGCACCGTGACCTCGGCGCACCGCCGCCCGCCTGGGTGCCGGGCAGCGAGCGCGTGTTCGCCGTGCCGGAGGTGGAGGAGCAGAAGGCGGCGATCGAGGGCGGCTGGATCGGCCGCTCGGTGGAACTGGACGGCGCCGTGCCGCTAGTCACCTACGCCCGCCCGGCGGAGACGGCGCGGACCCTGCCGCGGGACGTCGCGCTGGAGGCCGCACCATGAGCGATCCCAAAACCGCCGTCGTCGTCGATCCTTATTCCACCGGGGTTCTGCTGGCGCCTCGCCTGCGCGCGCGGGGCTACGGCGTCGTTGCGGTGCAGAGCCGCCCGGACCTCGCCCCCTCGCTGCTGCGCAGCTACCGGCCCGACGACTTCGTGGCGCATATCCTCCATGACGGGGAACTTTCCGCGCTGGCGGAGCGGCTGCGCCCGCTGGCGCCGGCTTTCGTGCTGCCGGGCAACGAGTCCGCGGTGGAACTGGCCGACGCGCTGGGCGCCGCACTAGGCACGCCGGGCAACAGCCCGAAGCTGACCGCGGCGCGGCGCAACAAGTTCATGATGATCGAGCGGCTGGCCGCCGCCGGTCTGCTGACCGCCCGCCAGACCATCGCCGCCAACGCCGCGGAGGCGGTGGAGTGGGCGGCGCAGGCGGGCTGGCCGGTGGTGGCGAAGCCGATGGCCAGCGCCTCCACCGATCACGTCTATTTCTGCGACCGTCCCGCGGAACTGCGCGCCGCCGTGGACGCCATCCTCGGCAGCCGTGATTTCTGCGGATCGGCCAACGAGCGGGTGCTGGTGCAGACCTATCTCGACGGCCCCGAATATGTCGTCAACACGGTCAGCCGCGGCGGGCGCCACTATGTCTGCGACGTGCTGCTGTCCGCGAAGCGGGCGCTGAACGGCTCGCCCTTCGTCTATGATTATTACCGGCTGCTGCCGCCGGAGGAGCCGGTGGCGCAGGCGCTGATGGCCTACATCCGCCGGGTGCTCGACGCGCTGGAGATCACCGACGGCGCCGGCCATGCCGAGGTGCGGATGACCGCCCGCGG
Organism: Pseudomonadota bacterium; assembly: GCA_023411035.1. Lineage (GTDB taxonomy): Bacteria > Pseudomonadota > Alphaproteobacteria > Azospirillales > Azospirillaceae > Azospirillum. The sequence goes on along the minus strand of JAEYPE010000121.1, from coordinate 13,723 downwards.
TCCGGCGCTGATCGAGATCGCGGCGCGCGCCATGGGGCCTGCCGGCTCCACCACCGCCATCGCCGCGGGCACCGGGCACGATCAGGTGGATCTGCTGGTGGATGCCTTCGACGGGGCGGCGACGATCGGGCCGCTGCTGGACGGCCATTACCGGTTCCTGGCCGACGCGATGGTGCTGTACCTGCCGGTTCTGGCGCCGGGCCGGGTGGAGGCCCTGCCGGACCTGTCCGTCCTGGACGGCATGGAGAGCGTGCGCGGTTACGCCCTCGTGCCGCAGGTGGGGGACGAGGTGGTGCCGACGCTCGACCTGACGCAGGTGCTGGCGAAAATCTATCTGGCGCATACGGACCGGGCCGTGTTCGAGCGCGATTGGGCCGCCATCCGCTCCCTGGAGGATCGTCTCCAGCCGGCCGTCGCGTAGCGGCGGCGGCACGGACGGGCCGCCATGGCGCATGTCCCCTATGAGCAGCGCTGGGCCGCGGCCCGCAAGCGGTTCGAGGCCGCAACCGTGAAGCACAGGCCGAAGGACGCCAAGGCCGTCGCCGCCGCGCTGAACGGCGACGCCGCCGTGATCAAGGCGCTGAAGGCCGGCGACGCGGTTCACCGCGGCGGCAACGGCGGAGACGATGCCGCGAAGGGTCTTCTCACGGCGGCGAAGGACTTCGTGAAGGCCCGCAAGGTCTATCTGGCCGCGCTGGACAAGGCGCTGGACGAGGATGCCGCCCGACGCGAGGACAAGACCGCGGCGGCGGCCATCGACCGGGCCATGAAGCCCTTCGCCAAGGAACTGACCGCGCTGGAGGAAGCCATCTGCGCGGACGCCGACCGCTTCGCAGCGCAGGCCGCCCAAGCCGTGAAGGACGCGGCGTCGGCGGAGAAGGCGCAGAAGCGGTGGGAGGCGAACATCAACGGCGCGCTCGCCCGCGCCGCCGCGGGGGTCGCCAAGGTGCGCGCCAAGCCGACGCCGGAAACCTACAACGACCTGTTCCCGGCGCTGGCCCGCGATCTCGCCACCCAGTTGGCCGCGGCGAAGGCTCTGGACGGGCTGCGCGCCGATCCGGACTTCTACCGGAGGAAGCTGGCCCCCTGGGCCGGGCAGGCCGGCGACGGACCGCCGATGCGCGTGCCGCCCGACTGCACCGCCCGCCAGATCACCGACCTCATCAAGGAATTCGCCACCGTCTGCAAGGGTGTGGTGCAGCTCGTGAACGCACGGTGATGGAAGCGGCCGTTTTGGACCCAATCGCCCCAAGGTAGAAGCAAGAGAGGAGCAATCGCCGATACCGGGTTCGCCACCCACCTTCTACCATGCGGGCCGGTAAGGTGAACGCTTGGTTAAAAGGAGGAGGCGAAGCATGGGTGGTCCCCTGAAGCGCATCGACATTCCCGACATTCTGACCCAGAAGGATTGGGACAAGAAGAAGGGCGCCATTGCCAAGATCGCGGGCAAGACCGGCGTCGGCGACGCGATGAAGGCGGTGGACAAAGCGCACAGCGCCATCGACTGGAAAAAGCTGAGCGTGTCGGTGAATGCCCCCAGCAACGCCACGCTGGCCGACCTCGACAAGCTGCTGGACGAGGCGCGGGCGGAGTACAAGCGCTCCGTCGAGCCGCTGCGCACCCAGCTTCAGAAGCTCCGCGATCTGGCAGAGGCGACGGCGAAGAAGTTCAAGGCGAACAAGCTGATCCCGAAGGACTCCACCGCCCACGCGGAGAAGGTCGCCAAGGCCGCCGACCAACTCTTCGTCGTCTTCAATCAGTCCTCGCTCGGCAGCAAGATCGTCGAGGATTACGAGGGCATGAAGGATGCCGTCGAGAAGGCCGACAAGGTGCGGGCAAAGGGGCGGGAAATCCTGGAAAAATACATGCTGTCCCTGGCGAAGAAGCTGAAGGCCGCCAAGACGGTGGATGATTACAAGGATTTGTGGTCGGAGGACATCCGCGGCGTCGGCACCCAGTTGCCGAAGATGCCCGAGTTGAAATCTTTTCTGAAGGAGTGGCGCAACATCTCCTCCCAGGACGGCATTCCGGAAACCGACGAGGATGTGAAGGGCCGCTGCAAGGAGGTGATGGCCGTGCTCGCCCGCATGGACAAGCAGATGAAGGCCATGGCCTGACGGATGGGGCATCGGTGGGCCGGAGGGAAACCCGCCGTTTCGAACGCCGCAACACCTCTCTCCAAATCGTCCCGGCGAAGGCCGGCGACGATGGGAGAGGGGGCGCGTATCGGCACATAACTTCCCGGCCTTCATCGGTGCTTATGCGTCCCTGCTGGAGTGACGGCGGAACGAAGACTCCCAATTCGAACAAGGGATGCAGGTACAACCAAAGGGATTGGTGGCGCCAATAGTCGTCGTCTTGGGCTGTCAAGCTGCGGCAGCCGTCGTCAATCGCAAGCAACTGTGATGATTCCATGGTGAATGGCTAAAGGCCGCATTCCCTATGGGATTATCCGCCTGCGACACCTATAGCTGGTCTTCGATTCGCTGTTTCGCGAACGGCTGTTTATGCTTCGCCACCGCTCCCGTTTCGACATCATGAGATTTCGGATTTAAATGTCTGAGTGCATTGGTATTCCCACGAAAGAACTTTTGCGATACTTCTTATGATCGGGATGGTCCGGCGCCTTTCGACCTGCGGGTCCGGTCGCGGCCCGTGCCATGCAACTGTCGAAGGAATTCCGCCCCTGTCGCGTGCCGCCATGCCTTCCATGAGTCGCGTTCTTCCGCGCAGCGCCCACAGCCTGGGCGTGTCTTTTCTTCTCATCCTTCTTTTCGCCCTGCTGTCCGCCTCCCCGGCGGCGGCCAGGGTCCTGCCGCAGGCGGAGCGCGGCGTGCTCGACCTGCGCGGCTGGTACGCCGATCTGGACGGGCCCATATCGATGGACGGCGAGTGGCTGGTGTCCTGGGACCGCTTGGCCGGGGAGGAAAGCCTGAACCCCCTGCCGGCACCGGACGGCAAGGTCTGGGTGCCCTTCACACTGCCGGCGATCTGGAACGGGGTGGTGCGCCCGGACGGGCAAGCCATGGGCGGGATGGGGGCGGCCACCTTCCGCCTGCGAATCCTGCTGCCCCCCGGCATGCCGCCGCTGACGCTGAAGATTCCGTCGGTCAATTCCGCCATGCGGGTGTGGGTGGACGGCCGGCCGGTGGACGCCGCCGGCGTTCCAGCCCTGACCGCCGCGCAGGAGCGGCCCTTTTCGATCTCCCGCTTCGTCACGCTGCACGGCGGGCAGCGGGTGGTCGAACTGGCCGTGGAGGTTTCCAACCACTTCCACTTCGAAGGCGGAATCGGGCGCACGATCTTTCTCGATGCCAATGGGAGCCTGTCGCGGCTGTGGCAACGGCAGTTGATGACCAACGCCGGGGCGCTGATGTCGCTGACCCTGATGGCGCTGTTCTTCGTCGCCTTCCTGCGCCAGCGCCTGTCGGCGGCGCCGCTGTTCCTGGTGATGCTGCTGGTGGCCTGCGCCATGCGGCTGGTCTGCACCAGCGAACTGCTGCGCATCTTCTTCCCCGGCGTCTCGGAGGTCTGGGTCTACCGGCTGGAATATCTGCCGATCTACATGTTCTGCCCGATCTACTTCCACCTGCTGCAAGAGCTGTTTCCCGGATGCCTGCACCGGAGGGTGGGGCGCGGCATGTTGGCGGTGGCGGCCCCCGGCCTGCTGCTGGTTCTGGTGACGGAGCCGGCGCAGTTCACCCGGCTGCGCGACGTGGCGAGCCTGCTGCTGGTGCTGTCGGCCCTGTACTTCGCGTGGTGTCTTGCCGTGGCCGCCCTGCGCCGCCATGCCGGGGCGATTCTGCTGGGGGCGGGGGCACTGACCTTCCTGGGGGCGGTGGTGCACGACGCGATGATGTACGCGCATTTCTTCGAGAGCATCGACCTCGTGCCCTACGGCGCGCTGCTGTTCCTGTTCAGCCACGCGTTGGCGCTGGGGCGGCGGGTGGAGACGGCCTTCCTCAACGAACGCCGGCTGTCGCAGGAGTTGGCCGCCCTGAACGAAGGGCTGGAACGCCAGATCGCCGAGCGCACCCGCGCCCTGTCGGACAAGTCGGCGTCCCTGGAGCGCTTTCTCGCCAACCTCAGCCACGAGGTGCGGACCCCGCTGAACGCCGTTCTGGGCATGGTGCGGCTGATCCGCCGCGAAGGACCGACCGCCCAGTTGGACGAACGGCTGCGCGTGGCGGACGGGGCGGGGCGGCATCTCGTCTCCATGCTCGACACCATCCTGGACCTGTCGCGGCTGGAGGCGGGCCGGATGGAACTGCACCCCCAGCCCACCGACGTGGTTTCGCTGGTGGAGGACGCCGTGGCGCTGATGCGCGCGGGTGCGGAGGAGAAGGGGCTCGACCTTTCCCTGACGGTCAGCGGGCTGGGAGCGGCGCGCTTCTGGATCGATCCGCTGCGCCTGCGCCAGATCGTCCTGAACCTGCTGAGCAACGCCGTGAAGTTCACCGAACGCGGCGGGGTGGAGGTGACGCTGACCGCGAAGCCGACCCCGCCGGCGGCCGGCGGCGGGGGGGTGATTCTGTGCCTGACCGTGGCGGACAGCGGTCCCGGCGTGCCGCAGGCGGCGCAGGCCATCATCTTCCAGCCCTTCCATCGGCTGGAGGGGCACCGGCTGACGGGCAGCCGCCGCGACGGCGCCGGGCTGGGGCTCGCCATCGTCAACGGCCTCGTCGGGCTGATGGGGGGCGACGTCGGTCTGGAGGAGCGGGCGGGCGGCGGCTCCATCTTCACGGTTTCCCTGCCGACGCGCCCTCTGCCGGTGGCCGATCCGTCGCCGGACCGGGCCGCCCCCATGCCGGTGCCGGGAGGCCTGGACATCCTGGTGGTGGAGGACGCGCCGGAAAACCAGGCCATCCTGCGCGAGTATCTGGCGCCCGGCGGCCATCGCGCCGTCTGCGTGGACAGCGGGGAAGAGGCTTTGGCCGTGCTGGCCGCGTGGGACGTGGACGTGGTGCTGCTCGACATGCGGCTGCCGGGCATCGACGGGGTGGAGGTGACGCGGCGCATCCGCGCGCTGCCCGACGCGGAGCGGGCGCTGGTTCCGGTGATCGCGGTGACGGCCAACAGCTCCCCCGACGACCGGGCGGCCTATCTGGACGCCGGGGTGGACGAGGTGGTGGCGAAGCCGATTGACCCCGACGCGCTTCAGGACGCGCTGGCCCGCCATGCGCCGTCCGGTTCCCGCACGCCCGCCCAGCCGGTTGCGGTTCAACAGCCGCACCGTGACGTGCCGCTCAGGATGGCGCTCTCCGACGCCGAGCGCGCGCGGCTGATGGAGCGCTTCGCCCAGGCTTGCCGGGAGGTGCTGACGGTGCTGGAGGACGGGGATGCTTCGCCCCGGCGCATCGCGGACGCGGCGCACCGCATGAAGGGCAGCGGCGCCACTTACGGCTTTCCGAATGTCAGTACGGCGGCACGGGCGCTGGAAACAGCAGCGCAGGCCGTCGAAGGAGGGGCTGCGCATGCCGCCTCCATGCAAGGGGATGCGGCGGTGCTTCGGGACCGGCTCCACGCGGCCCTGCGCGCCATCGAAAAAGGGGAGGCGGAGCTGCCATGACGGCGACAGGGTTTGAAACCGGGACACCAGCGGCGGGCAGGGCAACATGAGCGTCGGATCGGAACTGTCCGGGCGGACCGTGCTGGTGGTCGAGGATTCCCTCGAAACGCAGGACCTGATCGCCACCTACCTGGAGCATCAGGGGCTGCGGGTCCTGCGCGCAGCGAACGGTGCGGAGATGACCGCCCGCATCGCGCAAGACCGGCCCGATCTGGTGCTGCTGGACATCAACCTGCCGGATTGCGACGGGCTGGCCCTGGCCGAACGGCTGCGGTTGGGGGAAGCCGTTCCGCTGATCTTCGTGACCGGGCGCGACAGTCCCACCGACCGCATCGCCGGCCTGTCCCATGGCGGCGACTATGTGACCAAGCCGGTCGATCTGATGGAGCTGCTGATCCGCATCCGCAACCTGCTGCGCCGGGCCGCCGTGCCCGCCGCCACGCCCGTTGCCCAGGAAAATGCTGCGGCTCCGGTGCCCGACGCGCCTCTGACCTTCAAGGGGTGGCGGCTGGATCTGGTCCGCCGCGCGCTGTTCCGCCCGGACGGCTCCTATCTCGCCTTGACGACGGGGGAGTTCAACATCCTGGCGGCGCTGGCGGCGATGCGGCCCAATCCGGTCAGCCGCGAATATCTGTTGGACGTGATCAGCAACCGCGACCCGCGCTCCATCAGCGAGCACACGGTGGACACGCTGATCACCCGGCTGCGCCGCAAGATGCGGCTGGACGACGGCGCGTCGTCCCCCATCGTCACGGTCCGCGGGGTGGGCTATGCGCTGGAGCCCGACGAAGCATGAAGGATAATGATTAACACGCAATAAAAAGCGGCATGCTGCTCCCTTCCAAAAGCATCAACCACCGTTGATACGCGTTCGAACGGGGTAATGCTATAAATCCTCCAACGAATGATTGACGGTTCGCTGCGGGTGCCTGGAGATGGCGGAATGGTCCGCCGCATCGGGCCGCCGCATCGAACCCGACACCGCCGCCGGCCAACCGGCGCGCGATCTGTTATGGGTGAGGACGGCATGCAACGGTCCCTGGTAACGCGGTCGGCGGAGCGTCTCGCGCCTGCCGGACTCACGGCGGCGGCGCCTTCCATTCTCATCATCGGCAACGACAGCGGGGCCATCGCCGGCATCCGCGGCTGTGCCACGCGGCTTGGCCACCGGGTGCAGGACACCCGCGACGTGATCTCCGCACTTGGCTCCCTCGATGCGGACCGCAGCATCGGCGCCGTCTTCGTGGACGGCAATTCCCCCTGGTTCGACGGGCTGGCGTTGCTGGAGCGGCTGCACCGCACCCACCGTGGCCTCGCCTGCATCCTCTTCGCCCGCAACCCGGAGGCGGATGACGTGGTGCGCGCCCTGCGGCTGGAGGCCGCCGACGTGGTGACCGATCCGGAGGACGAGGCCCAGATCGAACGCGCGCTGGCCCGCGTCCGTAGCGGCTGGGAAAGTGCCGGCGCGCCGGAGGCCGGCCTGCCGCCGGTGTCGGTGACCAGCCGGGAGGACGCGCTGGAACAGGCCTACCGCCACGGATTGGCGCTGATCGAGACGGTGCGCGCCTTGCGCGGGGAGACCGTCGCGGGAGCCCGCGTGATGCCCTTCGTCCCGGCCCCGCGCGCGGCGGCGGTCGTGGCGGCTCCGTCCGTTTCCGAACCGGTGGCCGAGGGCGGCGAGCCGGACAGCCTCGGCATCCTGACGGCGATCCGGCGCAAGCGGGCCGCCCGCGAGAAGTTCTTCCCCAAGGGCCTGTTCGAGGACCCCTGCTGGGACATGCTTCTGGACCTGATGATCAACCATCTCCAGGGACGGCGGATTTCCGTGTCGTCGCTGTGCATCGCGTCCGGCGTGGCGCAGACCACGGCGCTGCGGCGCATCGCCGATCTGCACGACCGCGGGCTGGTCCGACGCATCGCCGACGACAAGGACGGGCGCCGCGTCTTCATCGAACTGACCGACGAGGGCGTCGCCGCCATGGAGCGTTACGTGGAGACGGTCGGGCCGCTGGGCTGACCGCCCTCCGCCCTCCACCCCTCCCACATGGACCGGTAGGCATCCTCCAGCGACCGCGCGAAGGCCGGCGCATCGCAGAGCGGGGAGCGGCGCATGGTCTCGCGGAGGCCGGCGCGCAATTCCGCCAGGGCGGACGGGTCGCCGATCAGGGCGGCGGTCTTGGCGATGTAGTCCTCCGGGCCGTCCGCCACGAGGCGGTCGGCGAGGCCGAGCGTTTCCAGGAAGCTGACGCCGATGCGTCCGGCCCAGCGGTCGCCGCGCAGGGTCACCACCGGCACGCCCATCCAAAGGCTTTCCGCCGTCGTCGTGCCGCCGCCGAAAGGCGTCGGGGAGAGCGCGATGTCGATACGGTTGTAACTTTCAAAATACTCCGCCCGTGGCGACCGTCCTTCCATGCGCAGCCGGTTGGACGCGATGCCGTGCGCGGCGAACTGGTCGCGCATCGCCTGCCGCACGCCGAAATCGTCGAATTCCCTGGACTTCAGCAGCAGGCGGGCCTGCGGCAGGGTGTTGAGGAGTCGCGACCACAAGGTGACCGTGACTGGACTGATCTTCGCGCGGTTGTGGAACGCGCCGAGCGTGACCGGACCGCCGCCGAGCATGGGAAGCGGCCCGACGGCGACCTCCTCCGCCGGCGGCGTGAAGCACAGATAGCTGCCGGGAAGCCGCCAGACCTTCTCGGTGAAGAAGCGCTCCTCTTCCGGCGGGACGACGTGGCGGTCGGCGATGATCCAGTCCATGGCCGGCAGGCCGGTCGTCCCGAAATAGCCGAGCCAGCTCACCTGGACGGGGGCGGGCCGCCGGGCGAACAGGGGCAGGCGGTTGTTCCCCGTGTGGCCGGACAGATCGACCAGGATGTCGATGACGTCCTGCCGGATCAGGTTGTCCACCGCCTCGTCGCTCATCCCGACGATCGGGCGCCACTTGTCGGCCGCCGCGCGCAGGCGCTCCGTCACATGGTCGATCCGCCCGTTGTTGGCGTAACCGATGGCGGTAACCTTCGACCGGTCGTGCGCCCTCAGGACGCTTTCCAGGAAGTAACCGACGGGATGGCTGTTGAAATCGCTGGAGACGTACCCGACCCGGATGGGGCGGGCGCCGTCGTCGTCTCGGACCGCCGGGGCGGCGGTCGGGTTTGCGCCGTTGCATTGCCTGGCCCAGTCGCGGGCGGCGGCCAGGAAGTCGGCGTTCGTGAACTCCGGCGCGTAATGCTGCGCCATCAGGAGGTTGCTGTGCGCCATGGGAAAATCCGGATGGTGTGTCAGCGCCGAACGGTAGGCGGCGAAGGCCCGATCCAGATGCCCCTGTGCCTTCAGGGTGTTGCCGAAGTTGGACCAGGCGAGTGGAAAATCGGGCTGGAAGGTCACGGCGACGCTGTAAGCCGCCGCTGCCTCGCCCAACCGGCCCAGCGTGTCCAGGGCGTAGCCGAGATTGCAATGGGACTCGGCGTTGGCCGGAGCGGCCTGGATGGCCTCGGCGAAGGCGGCGAGGGCGGTGTCGGCCTGACCGACGTCCATAAGCACGGTGCCGAGGTTGTTGAGGGCCGCTACGAATCCGGGCTGCAGCGCGATGGCCTTGCGGTAGGCGTCGACGCATTCGTTGGGCCGGCGCTGGGCGTAGAACAGATTGCCCATCTGGAAATGGATGTCGGCCTTGACCGGGCTGAGGCGCAGGGCCGCCATGAAGGCCGCCATGGCCTCCTCCATCCGGCCCGAAGCCAGCAGGGATGAGCCGAGGTTCAGGTGATACTCCGGGGCTTCCTGGATCGACAGGGCCTTGCGGATGAAGGAGATGCCGGACTCGTGGTCGCCCCGTTCGGAATGAAGCACCCCCAGCAGATGCCAGGCGTCGGCATTCCGTGGCTCCCGCTTCAGGATCTGGCGGTACGCCATTTCCGCGTCGTCGCTGCGGCCCTCGTTGTGGAGGGTCAGGGCGTCAGCCACCGTGGGTTCGGAGAAGAGGCGGCTGTCCGTCATGGAAGGTCCATCGCGCGCGGGTTCGGTCGGAGGGGCGGCGCCGCGGAGAGTACCCCTTCCGCCCGAACCGCGTCCACGATGGAGCGGCGATCCGCCGTAAGCGGAACAGGTTCAGCGGAACAGGTTCGGGACGATCCGAACGACGATGCCCGATCCGGACACCACCAGAACGGCGTCCGACCCCGCACGGACCCAATGCTGCCCCCGCGCGGGCGGATGAAGGCGGTGGACGGAGGGCTTGGCGATGACGTGACGCTTCCCCGCATAGGTGCTGGGCAGGCGGTCGCCCGGCCCCCAATGCTTCGCCTTGTGGGGGGCGGGCGGAGCGGCATGACGCGGCGGCGGCTGGAACCGTTCCATGTGCGGTGCCGGCGGGCGCTGGTGGTCCCGTTCCATGCGCGGGGGTTCGTGATGCTGCGGCCCCCCGGCGGCGAAGGCGGCGGGGGCGCCCAGGCCGCTCAGCAGGGTGGCGGCGGTTACGGCGGCGATCAGGATGCGCGACATGGCGGTCTCTCTTCTTCGTCAGGCCGGGACCGTGGTCCCGATGCCCCCATGCTGCGCCTTGGCTGTTGCCGGCGTGTGTCCTGAAATCAGCCTTTCGGTAACAGAGTGTTACGTTCAGCCCAGTTCGAAGGTCGTCACGCCGTACAGGCGGGCCGTGTCGATGGCCGGGGCGGGGCCGAGATACATGCGGGCGGTTTCGAACTGTGGCGTCAGGCCCAGTTCCTCCGCCAGCAGGACGGCCTCCCGGTTGACCTCCGGCGTGTCGAGGAAGACCGGGCCGTCGCCCGCCGTGGCGGCGAGCGCCAGCGCCAGATCGCGTGCCGTGCCCCGGTCGGCGGCGTAGAGCGGGCCGATCTTGCTGCCGGTGTGGCAGGGGCGGATCACGCCGAAGCCCCGCAGGTCCCCATCGTTCAGGGCGGCCAGCGCGGTGGCGCCGGGCAGGGCGATCCAGTTGGACAGGAACGCCGCCCGCAACGCCGGGAACAGGGCGCGGTCCCACGCCAGAAGCCGGTCGAAGGGCACCGTCCGCGCGTCCACCAGCGTCGTGGCGGGGGAAGTGCCGGAGGGCGGCGCGCCGCCGTAGCGGATATTGCGGTGGGCCAGCGCGAAGCCGGACTTGCGGTAGTTCTCCTGCTGCGCCACCACCCCGTCCAGCCCGACGGTGCAGCCTTCCAGATGCGCCAGCCCGGCCCGCCACAAATCCCAGCCCAGGCCGCGCCCGCGCAGTTCGGGCCGCACGATGTAGAAGCCGAGGAAGCCGAAGTCGCCGGGATAGCGCACGACGGAGATGCAGGCCGCCGGCTGGCCGTCCAACTCCCCGATCAGGAAGCCCTCCGGGTCCACCGCGTGGAAGGCCCCGGCGTCGTGCAGGCCGGGGTTCCAGCCTTCCGCCTTTGCCCAGTCCACGGCCAGATCCAGCTCGGCCCGGCTCATCACGCGCACGCGGTAGCCTTCCATGGGGACTCTCCGGTCAGGGCTGCGGGGCGGGGGCGAAGCGCGCCATGTCCCCGGCATAGGGTTTCGGCAGGGGGAAAGCGTAGCCGCCGGTCTTGCCGGTGCGCAACCCCAGCACGGCCAGCCCCTCCACCAGCTTCACGGCGGCGGTCACGCCGTCCACCACCGGCACGCCCGTCTCAGCGGTCAGGGCACGGGCCAGATCGGCCATGCCGGCGCAGCCCAGCACGACGCTCTCCGCCCCGTCCTCCGCGATGGCGTGGCGGATGGTCTCGCGCACCCGCTCCACCGCTCCGGACGCCGGGTCCTCCAGCGCCAGCACGGGGACGCCCGCGGCCCGCACCCGGCAGCGCCCGGCCACGCCGTAGCGCTCCGCCAGATGCTCCAGCGCGGGGACGGAACGCGGCATGGTGGTGACCACGCTGAAACGCCCGCCGAGCAGGGTGGCGGTCTTCATCGCCGCCTCGCAGATGCCGACCACCGGGGTGGCGGACAGGCAACGCGCGGCGTCCAGCCCCACGTCGTCGAAGCAGGCGATCACCGTGCCGTCGATGCCGGGTGCGGCGCGCTCGTGGGCGGCGATGACCTCCAACAGGCCGGGGACGGCCAGCGCCTCGTCATAATAGCCCTCGATGCTGGCGGGGCCCATGGCGGGGTTGGCGGCGACGATCTCGGTTCCCGGCGCGGCGGCGGCGCGGGCCGCCGCCCCGGCCTTCCCGGTCATGGAGGCGGTGGTGTTGGGGTTGACGACCAGAATGCGCATAATCGGTCTTTCCTCTTTTCAGCCGGCAGCGCCGGTGCGCCGCAGCCGGCGGCGGCGCAGGATCACCGCCCCGGCCAGGAACAGGCCGATCACCGTAAAGGAGAACAGCGTCGTCAGCGTGCCCAGCGCGTAGAGCACCGGCGTCGTGACGTTGGTGGTCATGCCGTAGATCTCCAGCGGCAGGGTGTTGAAGGACCCCGCGGTCATCAGCGTGCGCGCGAACTCGTCATAGGACAGGGTGAAGCCGAACAGGCCGACGCCGATCAGGCTGGGCAGCAGGATGGGCAGCACCACATGCCGCACCGTCTGCCAGGGCGTGGCGCCCAGGTCGCGCGCCGCCTCCTCATAGGCCGGGTTGAAGCGGTTGAAGATGGCGAAGACGATCAGCAGCCCGAAGGGCAGCGTCCAGGTCAGATGCGCCCCGAGGGCGGAGCTGTACCACGTCGGTTCGATGCCCAGGATGTTGAACAGCAGGCCGATGCCCAGGCTGACCAGGATGGACGGCACGATCAGGCTCGCCACCGCCAGATAGAACAGCGCTCCGCTGCCCAGGAAGCGGCGGCGGAAGGCGAAGCCGGCCAGCAGGGAGAACAGCACCGTCAGCACCATCACCGTCAGCCCCAGCGCGATGGACCGGCGGAAGGACCCGCCGAAGTCGCCCACCGCCTGCTGCTCGAACAGGTTCTTGAACCAGTGGATGGACACCCCGTTCATCGGGAAGGTCAGCCCGCCCTCCGGCCCCTGGAAGGACAGGATGGTGATGGTGGCGATCGGCCCGTAGAGGAACAGCACGAACAGCCCGAAGAAGGCGGCGAGCAGGTGGAAGGACAGGCCGCGTCGGCTTTGGCGCATCGCTTACAGCTCCTTGCGGATGTCGACGATGCGCAGCATCGCCACGACCATGATGAGGACGACGGCCAGCAGAACGACCGCGTTCGCCGCGGCGGCGGGGTACTGGAGCAGCGAGATCTCGTTGGCGATCATCAGCCCGATGGAGGCGCTCTGCCCCCCGCTCATCAGCCGGACGGTGATGAAGTCGCCCATCACCAGCGTGACCACGAAGATGGAGCCGATGGCGATGCCCGGCTTGGCCAGCGGCAGAACGACGTTCCACACCACCTGCGCCGCGTTGGCGCCACCGTCGCGCGCCGCCTCGATCAGCGCGCGGTCGATGCGCATCATCGAATTGAAGATCGGCACCACCATGAACAGCGCGTAAAGGTGCACGAAGGCCAGCACCACCGCGAAGTCGGAAAACAGCAGGAACTCCAGCGGCTCGTCGATCAGCCCGGCGGAGATCAGGCCGGAATTCAGCAGCCCGTTGCGCCCCAGGAAGGGAATCCACGAGATCATGCGGATGATGTTGGAGGTCCAGAAGGGGATCGTGCAGACCAGGAACAGCACCATCTGCCAAGTCGTGGACTGGACATGGAAGGCCAGGAAATAGGCCACCGTGAAGCCGATCAGCAGCGTGATGGCCCAGGTCAGCGCCGCGAACTTCACCGTGTTCAGGTAGGTCTTCCAGGTGACCGGGGAGGTCAGCAGCTCCTCGTAATTGGTCAGCACGAAGTCCGGATAGATGCGGATGCTGTCGTAGTCCCAGAAGCTGACGGCGACGATGGTCAGGATGGGGATCAGCAGGAAGACCAGCAGCGTCAGCGCCAGCGGCCCGGCCTGGAGATAGGGGGCGACCCGGCGCAGGAGGGAACGGCGCCCCCCGCCGCCCCGCTGTGCCGCGGACGCGCTGGACGCTTCGGGTGGGACGGCGGTGACGGTCATGGCGCAGCGGTCCGTTGCCGTGGGGTGGGGGAATTTGGGTTTGCCATCATAGCCCTCTCCCCTCTGGGGTGTGGGTGGCCCGCAGGGCCGGTGAGGGGGTTGCGCATGGCGGTATGTCCGGCAAAAGTGCAACCCCCTCACCCTAGCCCTCTCCCCAGAGG
>JAEYPE010000064.1 GCA_023411035.1 Pseudomonadota bacterium | reverse complement strand
GGCGATCATGCGGCTGGCCCGCCGGGACAACGCGGCTCGCTGCTGGGCGGCGAAGCTGCTGGAGCGCAAACCCGCCAAGCTCGCCGCCGTCGCCCTGGCCAACAAGCCCGCGCGCATCGCCTGGGCGATGCTGACGCGCGGCGGGACCTACGCGGCGCCCACCGCCGCGTAGTCGAGGTTCGGCTCGGCAGCGGACCAAGGCCCTGCCGAGGCGGATGGCGAAAGGGTGGTGAGACGTGATGACGAACCGGTCAGACCGGGGATCGACCAAACCCACGGGGACCAAGCGCCCGAGAGCGCGCTGAGGTGATTTGGGCGTCGATCCGCGGACTTCATCAAGGCCAGCGATCAGAGGTCGCGACGACAGGCCGGACACATGGATGCACCCGACCAACCGTCAACACGAATCCTCCTCTTGCGCCGAGAGGCGCCGTCCACACAGGTTTCTTCGATGGTCAACGCTGTTCACCGGCATTTGGTGAAAGGGCCGTTCACCACATCACCTCAGACCGCCGGATCATCACCAGCACCGACATGCCCGGCGCTCCGTCGAGCGGCTCCGCGGGCACCGTCAACTTTTTGACCACCCAGTTGCCGTGCCGTGCGGGGTATGGAACGGCATGACGACGCGCCCCGATCCCCGCTACGCCGGCTACCGCCATCCCGCCGAGATCATTGCGGCGGCGGTCTGGCTGGACTTCCGCTTTCCGCTCAGCCTGCGGATGGTCGAGGCACTGCTGGCGGCGCGCGGCATCACCGTGAGCGACGTGACGGTGCGCCGGCGGGCTCGGAAGTCCGGCCCCGGGATCGCCACCCGGTTGCGCCGATGGGCGGCGCGCCGGGGCGACAAGTGGCCCCTCGACGAGGTGGTCCTGACCATCGGCGGCGGCAAACATCACCGGTGGCGGGCCGTCGGTCAGGACAGCTTCGTGCCCGACGCGCTGGTCCAGAGCCGGCGCGATACCAGGGCGGCTCCGTCACTGACGATCGGAAGGCCCGCGCCCAGACGTTCCAGGTCCGGGCCGAAGTCGCCGGCGCACCACTGGCGGCATAATCCGCAGACGCTTGCCGCCCGCCGCCCTCGCTCTACCCGGCGGTCAACAAGTTGACGGTGCCGCGATGGGTCGTCGAGCGATGCTTTGCTTGGCTGCTGACCAACCGCCGATTGGCTGTCGATTATGAGCGTCTTCCGAAAACAGACAAAGCCTTCATCTATATGGCGATGAGTCGGATCTTGCTGCGCCGCTTCGCCAAAGCGGTGCCACATTAGGCAAAAGTTTGTCCAGCCTTTAACCGGACAGCCTCTCAACTGCGGCGAATCCCGCTATGCCCTGGCCGGCTGGCTGTTCTTCGCCAACCAGGGCGAGTTCCGCACCGGCGACGCCGAGACGATCATGAACAAGGCCAGTTGCCTGAACCTGCTCTCCAACGCGGTGGTGCTGTGGAACACCTTGCGGATGGAACGCATCGTCACGCAGTTGCGCAGCGACGGCCTAGCCATCGCCGATGACCATCTTGCCCACGTCTGGCCGCTCCAGCGCCGCCAAGTCGAGCTCAGCAGCGTCTATTTCGTTAATCGCATCATACGCGCCTTCACCCTGCCCGAACCGGTCGAAGCCTGCCCCTCGGGCGCGCCGAAGCCCAGGGGGCCGATCTCCGGGGGGGGTCAATATGGCGTGCAATGCGCTACCGTATATTTCCGCAAAGCCGCTGGAAACGCCCCAAATTCTCAAGCCATGATCTCCTCCAGGCTGTGCAGAAGGGCGGCAATCTCCGCTGCCACACCCGATCCCGCGGCGATGCCCAACTGCTGGCTGAAGGGCAGCTTGCCAACCGGATGGGGGAGATCAAATCCATCGTTGGCGGCACGACGGCCCGGCGTCAGCCCGTCGGGAGCCCGGCCATCAGGGGAGGGACCTCTATTGTCCTGTGCACCCTCCGGCTGCCCGTCGGGCCGGGTGCCGGCCGGTTGTGCTTGCGGTGGACCATCAGCAGGCGCGTCGATGGTCGGTTCTGAGGGAGCCTGTGGATTGCGGGGGCGGCTTGCGCTCCCCTCGGCTTTCTCCTTCTGCCCGACGCTGATGCGGAACTCCGTGACGGCCTGAGCGCCCTGATTGTCCCGGGCAAGCACCTTCACATTGATCGGCTGATCGAGATCAGCGGGCGGCGTTCCGGTGAAGGTGCCGGTAGAGGCATCGAACTTCAACCAGACGGGCAACGGCGATCCGTCCGCCTGTGTCGCTTCCAGCTTCACGATCGCCTGCGGGTCGGTGCTCTGGAAGGTGCCGGCCGGGATCGGGATGTTGTTTTGCTGCCCGGCGCTGATCACGCGGTCGCCGACCGTCCCGATGACGGACAGGCGCGGACCGTCTGGGGACGTGTCGGACGCAAGCACGACGCCGCGCGGCAAGTTGCTGCTCTGCGTCGCACTGCCCAGGAAAGACAGCGGATTCGGCAGTCCGCCAAAATCCATCGCCGTCGGCGGCGTCAGGGGCGCCACAATGTTGGTGATCACCGCACTGGGGATGGTGGGCGTGGCGGTGCTACCGCCCACGACCGACAGGATTGGCGGGGCCACGGGCGGTTCCACCGACGGAGTCGGCCGTTCGGCAGAAGGGGGAAGCGGCGGCAGGACCGGCGGCGAAGGTGGAGATACCGGCGGTTCGATCGGCGGCGGCGGCAGATTGATCACCAGCTCAGTGCTCGTTTTATCCGACGAGGCGTTGCCGGCCGCATCGGTGACCGTCGCAACCACGTCATAGGTCCCGCCGTTTGACAACGGCTCCAGAGTGCCGGAGGTTGGGATGTCGGTGCCGAGATCGATGCTCCACTTACCGGTGCCGTCCGGGACCACCATGTAGGTGGCCCCGTTGACCACCACCGTCAGCGTCTCGCCGCTGCCCACCGTCGCCGTGCCGGTGAGCGTCGGCGTCGTGCTGTTCGTCGTCTGGGCCACCACCGTCGGGGCGGCCGGCGCCGTGGTGTCGATGACCAGCTCGTTGCTCGTGCTGTCCGCCGTCGCGTTGCCGGCGGCGTCGGTGACCGTCGCGGTCACCGCGTAGGTGCCCTCGGTCAGCGCGTTGGCCGGCGGGATCGTCAGCGTCCAGGCGCTGCCGTTCAGCGTCAGGTTGCCGTCACCCGCCGTGTAGGTGATGCCGTTGACCACCACCGTCAGCGTCTCGCCACTGCCCACCGTCGCCGTGCCGGTGAGCGTCGGCGTCGTGTCGTTCGTCGTCAGGGCCGTCACCGTCGGGGCGGCCGGCGCCGTGGTGTCGATGACCAGCTCGTTGGTCGTGCTGTCCGCCGTCGCGTTGCCGGCGGCGTCGGTGACCGTCGCCGTCACCGCGTAGGTGAACTCCGTCAGCGCGTTGGCCGGCGGGATCGTCAGCGTCCAGGCGGTGCCGTTCAGCGTCAGGTTGCCGTCACCCGCCGTGTAGGTGGTGCCGTTGACCACCACCGTCAGCGTCTCACCCGTGCCGACCGTCGCCGTGCCGGTGAGCGTCGGCGTCGTGTCGTTCGTCGTC